>JABUST010000058.1 GCA_021442595.1 Lachnospiraceae bacterium
AGCTGGACATTGACAACAAGTGCCAGCATGAGAAGGAGACCATCATCATGCGCCGTCTCATGTACCGCATCGCCGAGAAGATTGCCGCCAAGGAGCATGCCCAGGCCCTGATCACCGGGGAAAATGTGGGTCAGGTGGCATCCCAGACGATGGCCTCTCTGGTCTGCACCGACGCGGTGTGCACCATGCCCGTGTTCCGTCCCGTCATTGCCTTTGATAAGCAGGAGATCATTGAAATCGCCAAGCGCATCGATACCTTCGAGACCTCTATCCTGCCTTATGAGGACTGCTGCACCACCTTCGTGGCCAAGCATCCCACTACCCAGCCCCGGCTGGAGAAAATCATTGAGGCGGAGGCGCCTCTCACCGACATCGAAGAAAAGATCCACCGGGCTGTGGAAGGCTGCGAGATGTATCTGTGCCGGGAGACCGGATGGAAGCAGATCCGCCAGTGGGATCCCTCAGCTGAGGATGACGAAGAGTAATACTCCATTTTAGTTCCTTTGAGGGATTAAAAACGGATGAAGATGGACTAAACTTACGGTGTTTTTTCCCCATGGCATCCGGTGTCATGGTATACTGTGCTCAACTTACATGAGGAGGTCTGTCCCCTATGAAAACTAACAGACGTTTACTGGTTCTGCTGACCGCCATGATCCTCTCTGTCTCCATGCTGCTCACCGGCTGCGGCGGCAATAGTAAGGATTCTGCAGCTGCTGTGGAAAGCGGCTACTACTATACGGAAGAAAGCATCGAGAATTATTACTACGACAACAGTGGAAAGGAATACATAGTTACAGCTTCCTCTGCAGGAAACTATGAGACTGAAACCACCGTCGCTCCCGGGGAGACGGAAACAGCCATTCCCCAGGATGCCAAGCTGATCTATACCGCACGTTTTGAAGTGGAGACCGTGGAGTACGATACCACGGTGGATGCCATCAAGGCGCTGGTCAACAGCGAACAGGGTTATTTTGAGAATTCCGATACCTGGGATTACGGCGGATACCGAAACTGTTCCTACACCATCCGCATTCCCAAGGAGAACTACCGGAACTTCATTGCCCAGGCAGAAAGTCTGCAGATGGTCATCTCCTTCAGCGAAAGCGTGGAGAATGTAACCTCCGAATACTTCGATGTACAGACCAGATTGGAGTCTGCCCGCCGGGAGCTGGAAGCCTACCAGGCCTTGTATGAGCAGGCTGTGGACATGGAGGACATCCTTTCCATCACCCGGGCCATCAATGAGATCCAGACCACCATCGATGTTCTCAGCGGCACCATTCGGAACTACGATCAGCTGGTAGGATATTCCACCATTCATATGAGCGTTACCGAGGTCTCCCGTCTGAGAGGACAGGATCCCGCTCCCATCGGTTTCGGCGAGAGAATGGTCCATGCCTTCAAGAGCGGCTGGACGAATCTGGTGGACGATACACAGGATTTCCTGGTATCTCTGGCCTATGACTGGTTCGGCACTCTGATCTTCCTGGTACTGGTGATAGTGGGCATTCTCCACATCCGCAAGGCCGTGAAGAAGAACAAAGCCAAGAAGGCTGCCTATACTGCCTATCAGGTTCAACTGAAGCAAAGTGCTCAGCAGGGCGGCATGCCCGGAGGTATGAATCCGGCACCTGCTCAGATGCAGCCGGTACAGACTTTCCCTGCAAGAGAGGATTCCGATCAGGCCGGAAATGCCTGATGAGAAGCGAGGAATGAATTCTGATTTTTGAGCTATAGAATGAGCTTCTGATTTTAGAACTCCGGGATGAGCTTCCGATCCTTTTCCGGGATTTGAAAAAAGGGATAAGAAAAACTATAATGAGACATAAGGAAAAGCCGACCCTTCGGGTGTCCTTTGGGGCCTCCGAGAGGGGAGGCTTTTCCTGTATTTCAGATAAACAAACCTGCAAAGGATATGGACCATGGACAGGATATATGCAGATTATGCAGCTACTACGCCTCTGAGAGAAGAAGCTCTGGAGGAAATGCTCCCCTATCTGAGGGAGCGGTTCGGAAATCCTTCCTCTCTTCATGAGGAGGGGCAGCAGGCCCAAAAAGCCCTGGAGGGAGCCAGAAGGAGAATCGCCGCCCTGCTGGAGGCGGAGCCCGGTGAAATCTTCTTTACCTCGGGAGGCACAGAGAGCGACAACTGGGCTCTGGAGATGGCTTTGTCTTGTCACCAGGAGCCGGGACGGTTGGTGATCTCCGCCATAGAGCATCCGGCAGTTTACCGCTGCGCCGAAAAGTGGCAGAGACGGGGATGGGACGTGGTGAAGGTGCCTGTGCTTCGGGGAGGAGACTGCCCGGGTATTTTGGATATGCAGGCTTTGGAGAATGCTCTGACAGAGGACACGGCTCTGGTCTCCGTGATGACGGTGAATAATGAGATCGGTACCCTGCAGCCTGTCATAAAGATCGGTGAGCTCTGCCGTCTCAGGGGAATTCCTTTTCATACAGATGCGGTGCAGGCCTTCGGAAAACTGCCGCTATCCGTAAAAGAGCTGCAGGTCTCACTGCTCAGCGCAGCAGCCCATAAGTTCGGAGGTTCCAAGGGAACCGGCTTTCTCTATGTGAGCCGAAGCTTCCGGGAGAAGGCAGCTATGGAGGGAGTGGACCTGTCCCTGCTGCAGGGAGGAAGGCAGGAAGAGGGCTATCGCCCCGGCACAGAGAATGTGGCAGGCATTGTGGGCATGGCTGCGGCTGCGGAGCTTGCTGTAAAGGAGATGAAAGAAGAACAGGTCCGGCTGCAGAGAATGACAGAGCTTATGGAGAGAAGGATCCGGGAGACGATGCCCGAAGCAAAGCTGAACGCCTGGGGAGATCCCGGTCGGATAAGGAAATGCTCTGAGCCGAGTTTCTCCGGGGAACCTGTGTTTCCTCGGATCCCCGGTCTGATCAATGTGTGCATTCCCGGTGTTCGTGGGGAGGCCCTGGCTCTATTCATGGATATGGCCGGGGTGAGCATTTCCACCGCCTCTGCCTGCGAAGCCGGCAGTGAGGAGGCCTCCCATGTGCTGAAGGCTCTGGGGCTCTCCGATGAAGAAGCCAAAAGCTCCGTCCGCATCAGTCTGGGAAGAGGAAATACGGAGGAGGACTGCCGCCGGATCGTCTGCAGGCTCCGAGACTGCGCAGCGAAGCTGAAGTATCTCGGCTGAGACATTTGACAGGGCGAGAGCAGAAAGGTATAATAGTTAATAATTGTCAGATTTGCATAAAATACAGGAAGTTTTTACGGAGGTATTTCGTGCATGTTTATCTGAATTGCATAAAAAGAAAGCAACTACATCTATATTAAAGTGAGGAGAGAATATGGAAAACTTCATTCTCGAGTGCTGCGTTGACAGCGTGGAATCCGCCATCAAGGCCCAGGAGGGGGGCGCTAACCGCCTGGAGCTCTGCGGAAATCTGATTATCGGAGGAACCAGTCCGTCCATTGCTCTCTATGAGGAAGTGAGAAAGCATACGAATATCCGGATCCACGCTCTGCTGCGTCCCCGATTCGGTGATTTCCTGTATACAGATCACGAGATGGAGATCCTGCGCCGTGAGGTGGCGCTGTTCCGTGAGGCAGGCTGTGACGGCGTGGTCATCGGCTGTCTGACGGAGGAAGGCGAGCTGAATATGCCCGGAATGCAGATGCTTTTGGCGGAACGCGGGAACATGAGCGTCACCCTGCACCGGGCCTTTGATGTGGCCAAAGATCCCTTTAAGGTGCTGGAGCAATGCAAGGAGCTGGGCATCAACACCATTCTGACCAGCGGCCAGAAGAATTCTGTCCTGGAAGGGGCGGATCTCATCTGTCAGCTGGTGGAGAAGGCTGAAGGCAAGGTGGATATTCTGGCAGGAGCCGGAGTGAATGCGGCTGTCATTGAGAAAATGCTGGCAAAGACGCCCCTCACCAGCTTCCACATGTCCGGCAAGGTCACTTTGGATTCCGGTATGAAGTACCGGAAGGAGGGAGTCAGCATGGGACTGCCCAGTCTGTCCGAATTTGAAGTCTGGCAGACAGATCCCGCAAAGGTCCGGGCTGCCCGCACCGTGCTGGAGAATGCATAATATGCACAAGGAGTTATCTATGGAAGCCAATAGAAAAGCATATGCTGTCCGCAAGTGGGAGATCCGCCGGGAGCTGCTGGGAGATCTGGGCCTTGCCCTTCAGGAAGAGATGCAAGATCTGGAGCCGGAGGTGAGGGACTGGATGACCTACCTGATGGCCACCCTGCCTCTGTCCGATCTGTCCAACTATCCTCTGTCTGCCTGGATTCCTTACATTGAGCATGCTCTTATGCTCCGCAGCACCCTTTCCTGGTGCCGGGAGCTGTCGGAGGATATGTTTACGGATTATGTATTCTATCCTCGCATCAATACAGAAGATATTGAAGAGTGCCGTAGATTGTTCTATTCCCTGCTGGAGCCACGTATTCAGGGTAAGGACATGCCGGGTGCTGTTTTGGAGACCAACTACTGGTGCCAGGAGAATGTGACCTATCAGATGGCGGATGACCGGACCAAGTCTGCCATCACCGCCTACCGTTCCTGCGGCGGCCGCTGCGGTGAGGAATCCACCTTCACAGTGACGGCTCTTCGCTCCATTGGCATTCCCTCCCGCCAGGTCTATTCTCCCTGGTGGCCCCACTGTGATGACAACCACGCCTGGGTGGAGGTCTATGTGGATGGGGAGTGGAAATTCCTGGGTGCCTGCGAAGCAGCTCCCAAGCTGAATACCGGCTGGTTTACCAATGCCTCCAGCCGTTCCATGATCGTCCATGCCCGCACCTTTACCGGCGCCTCCTGCGACGAGGAACTGAAGGAGCTTTACGGAGATACGGAAAGGACCCGGAATTTCCATGTGGAAAACGGCGTGACTTACGAGCATGTGACCTCCCTGTATGCAGAGCTCATGCCGGTCACGGTGACAGTGCTCCATGAAGACGGAACTCCTGCGGCAGGGGCCCGGGTGCGCCTGGAGGTCCTGAACATGGCAGAGTTCATGTGCGCTGCCGACATGACTACCAACGGAGAAGGCAAGGTATGGTCCCTGCTGGGCAAGGGCCAGATCCATCTTCATGCTCTGGAGAAGGCAGGAGACAAGGTGCTCCTGGCAGAGGAACCCTTCATCGTCACAGAAGAGGGAGACAACTGCGTCAATATTGTGCTGAAGGACGAAGCTGCCGTGAAGGAGAAAAACGGGCAGTGGATAGAGTATGATTACTATGCGCCTCTGGACAAGCCGGTGAATCCCGGTCTGTTGACGGAGGAGGAAAAGGAAGAGAAGAACCGGAAGATGGCTGAGGCCCTGGAGCTTCGGACGGACCGGAAGCTTTCCTATTATGATGACGAGGTGGCCCGGAATTATTGCGGCGCTGTGCAGACACGGCTGAAGGATGCGGTGGGGAATTTCTCTGAGGTGGCGGCATTTCTGAATGATCACGCCCTGAATGACAAGGAGTTCAGGGAGGATATGGTCCTGTCCCTGTCTCTGAAGGATATGACGGATGTGAAGGCCCGGGTGCTGGAGGAGCATCTGATCTGTTCTGTGGAGTACGCCCAGGATTATAAGAGGGAGATCTTCGTGCCATATGTCCTGTGCCCTCGGGTGTTCAACGAGACCCTGACGGCCTACAGAACTTTTATTCTGGGATATTTTGAGGAGAGTCAGCTGAAGAGATTCCGGAAGGACCCCGCCTCTGTGATGGAGTGGATCGATGCCCATCTGCGCTCTCTGCCGGAGATGGAGTACGGAGATCTTTTCTATACTCCTTCAGCTGCCCTGCGCTCCGGTCTCATGACGGACCAGAGCCGGAAGATCCTGTTCGTGGCTATCTGCCGCACTTTGGGTGTGGCGGCCCGCATCAATCCCAATTCCAAGGAAGTGGAATACTGGAAGGGAAGAGGCTTTGTCAGCGCAGAAAAGCAGGTGAACAAGAACGTTCGTATGGTGCTGAAGGCAGAGGATCCCAAGGAGTGGATCAACCGCCAGACCTTTACCCTGTCCAGACTTTCGGAGGGCATGTATCAGCGCATCGATATGCCTGAGATCAATGAGCACAATGCCTTCGAGCTCATGCTGGAGGAGGGACAGTATCGGCTGATTACAGCCAACCGCCTTCCCAACGGTCATATTTATGCCTACCTGTACTATTTCGAGGCAAAGGCCGGTCGCCCGGGCAGGGGGGAAGTGGTAATCTCCCTGCAGAAGCGGGAGGCCCGGATGACGGAGATCCTGTCCCGGAATCCCATCGTGGATTTCCCTCTGAGAGATGAAGAGGGGAACAAGGTCATGGCAGCCTCTCTTTTGGAAAAAAACAGTAATCTCTTTATCTGGATCGAAGAGGGCAAGGAGCCCACGGAGCATATCCTGAATGAGATGCTGGCCCAGGTGGAGGATTTCAGAAGCTTCCCGGGAGACATCTTCTTCGTTCTCCGAAACCGGGAGGCAAAGGAGCAGGTCACGCTGAAGAAGGCCATGGATACCTTCCCGGATCTGCGCATTTGTTATGATGATTTTCAGGATAACGTGGAGGCTCTGGGACGCCGCATGTATGTGGACTTTTCCAAGCTGCCTCTGGTGGTCCTTATGAACGGCGGACT
Organism: Lachnospiraceae bacterium; assembly: GCA_021442595.1. GTDB lineage: Bacteria > Bacillota > Clostridia > Lachnospirales > Bianqueaceae > RUG760. The sequence continues at coordinate 6,595 of JABUST010000058.1, forward strand.
GTGCGGCGTGTACGCCAGCTGCGGGTACAATGTGGGTCTGGGAGACCTGCTGCTTAAGATCGTAAAGGCTTTTGAATCATGAAATGGATATCAACCGCTGAGCAGATGAGACAGGCAGATTTGTATGCCGTCTCGGAGATGAAGGTCCCTTCTCTGCTCCTGATGGAAGCGGCCGCCCGGGCGGTGGCCGACAGACTTTCCAAGGTCTGTAAAAAAGATGATGACATCCTGTTCCTCTGCGGATCCGGAAATAACGGAGGGGATGGCTTTGCCTGCGCCCGCATGATGAAGCACAGAGGCTTCAGCGTGCGCGTATTCTGTATGACGGACCCCCGGAGTCTCTCCGGAGATGCCAGGGTGAACTATGACATGCTGTCGGAGTACGGCGTCTCCGTGCTGACTCAGGACCAGGCATCGGCCTTCAACCATATTGCGGAGCAGTCCGAGTGGGTGGTGGATGCCCTGCTGGGCACCGGGCTGAACAAGCCACTGAGAGGCTTTTATCTCCAGGTGGTAAGCAGCATCAACAAGCTGAAGAAGGACGGTATTTTCAAGGTGCTGTCCATTGATATTCCCTCCGGGGTAGATGCAGACACAGGTAAGGTGCTGGGAGAAGCCATCCATGCAGATGAGACCATCACCTTCTGCCGGCTGAAGCCGGGTCTTATGCTGTTCCCCGGCTGCGACTGCGCCGGAAAGGTGTCGGTGGCAGACATCGGGATCCCCGAGACCATTCCTCCTCTGGCCAGGGCTTCCATGTTTTCCATGGATCCCGAAGATTTGAGAAGACTGGTTCCGGAGCGGAAGAGCCGCTCTCATAAAGGACTGTACGGAAGAGTATTGGCAGTCTGCGGCAGCAAAACCATGACCGGCGCGGCTGTATTCACAGCATCGGGAGCTTACAGAACCGGGGCAGGCCTGGTGGAGTGCGCCATTCCCGAGGGAGCAGCGGAGGTGTTCATGGGCCAGATCCCGGAGGCCATCACCTATGCTTATAAGGACGATGCTTATGAGTCCTTTGAGTGGGTGGGAGAGAAGGTCCGCTCTGCCCGCATCGTGGCCTGCGGCCCCGGGCTCTCCAAGGCCCCCTATGCCAAAAAGCTGCTGAAAAAGCTGCTGCAGACCGCACCCTCCCGGACACCTCTGATCCTGGATGCAGATGCCCTGAACCTTCTGGCGGAGGATGAGAGCCTGAAGGAGCTGCTGGCGGAAAGAGGCGGAAATACCGTTCTGACCCCCCATATGGGAGAAGCCTCCCGTCTGTTGGGAAAGAGCATCGAAGAGATTTCCGCAGATCCCCTGATCTATGTCCGGGAGCTGGCAGAGACCTATCATGCGGTGACGGTGCTGAAGGATGCCCGCACTCTGGTGGCAGAGCAGGAGGGAAGGAAGAGAGTATTCTTTAATACCACCGGAAATAACGGTATGTCCAAGGGTGGAAGCGGGGATGTGCTTACGGGTATCATTGCAGGGCTTTTAGCCCAGGGCATGGAACCCTTTGATGCAGCCTGCTGCGGCACATACATTCACGGCGCTGCGGGAGACAGAGCAAGAAAGCAGATGGGAAGCTACAGTATGCTGCCCACAGACACCCTGAACTGTCTGAATGTGGAGAGCATTCTGACGGAAGGCTGTGATGGAGGAAAGCAGTGACATGGCCGCCCAACTTGGCAATGACTGGCAGGAACTGCTGGCAGAAGAATTCGAAAAGGATTATTATAAAGAGCTGAGAGCTTTTCTGACCCGGGAATACAAAAGCAATGTGGTCTATCCCGACATGTATCACATCTTTGCCACCCTGCAGACCACGGCCTACAGGGATGTGAAGGTAGTCATTCTGGGACAGGACCCCTATCACAATCCGGGTCAGGCCCACGGCTTCAGCTTCTCCGTCCGGGAGGGCATTGAGATACCGCCTTCTCTGGTGAACATTTACAAGGAGCTGAGGACAGATCTTGGATGCGCCATGCCTCATACGGGGTGCCTGAACAGTTGGGCGGAGCAGGGCGTGCTGCTGCTGAACTCCGTTCTGACAGTGCGGGCAGGAGAAGCCGGCTCTCACAGAGGGCAGGGTTGGGAGATCTTTACGGACCGGATCATCACCCTTCTGAATGAAAGAGAAAAACCGGTGGTATTCCTGCTGTGGGGGCGCTATGCCAAAGATAAACGGAGCTTGATCACCGATCCCCGGCATCTGGTGCTGACAGCGGCCCATCCCAGTCCTCTGTCGGCCTACAACGGCTTCTTCGGATGCCGGCATTTTTCCCAGACAAACGCATTTCTTGAAAGGACAGGGCAGACCCCCATTGATTGGCAGATCCGTCCCTAAATGATATGAACAGTACGACCTTTCGAAGAGTGGTGGCTTCACTGGATCCTGCCGCTCTTTCACATAATCTTGCCCTCATCCGGGAAAAGACCGGAGAGGACGTGCGCATCATGTGCGTGGTGAAGGCCAATGCCTACGGACACGGGGTGGAAAATGTAGTGCCCCTGCTGCTTCGGGAAGGTGTGGATGCCTTTGCCGTGGCTTCCATGGCGGAAGCCTGCCATCTCCGGGAGGTGGAAGAGACCTGGCGCCGGGAGAACCTGCCTGAAGGCAGTGAGCCTGCTCTGATTCTGGTGCTGGGATATACGGACCCCTCCGAGTATGCAGCAGGCATTATGAAAAACATCTGCATGACTGTCTACGAGAAAGGACAGGCGGAGGGAATGAAAAAGACCGTAGGAAAGCTGCGGGACTTTCTGCCGGATAAGACCGAGGCTGACCGGCTCCTAGCCCGGATCCACATTAAGGTGGAGACGGGAATGAACCGCATCGGTTTCCCGGTGTGCACAGAGTCGGCGGATGCGGTGGCATCCATGAGCCGAATGAAAGAACTGTCTCTTGAGGGCGCCTTCACCCATTTTGCCAGAGCCGATGAGGTCTCCAAAGAGCAGGCGAATCTGCAGCAGAACCGGTTTGAAGCCTTTCTGGATATGCTGGAAGAAAGGGGCGTCCGTCTGCCTTTGATCCACAGCGCCAACAGCGCCGCCATCATGGAATATCCCCGGTCTTATGAGGGACAGGGGAAAATAGTGAGAGCAGGCATCATGCTCTACGGACTGTATCCCTCCGAGGAGCTGGATAAGGAAGCATGTCCTTTGCAGCCGGTGATGACCCTTAAGTCCCATGTGATCCATGTGAAGGAGGTCCCTGCCGGTGAGGCCATCGGCTACGGCGGAACCTTCAGGACAGAGGAGTCCATGCGGGTAGCCACCGTGTCCGTGGGATACGGAGACGGATATCCCCGCCATTTATCCGGAAGAGGCTGCATGCTCATCCGTGGCAGGCGGGCTCCCATTCTGGGCCGGGTATGCATGGACCAGACCATGGTGGATGTGACCCGCATTCCCGAGACGAAGGTGGGGGATGAGGTGATCCTCTTTGGAGGAGACCTTCCTCTGGAGGAGGTGGCTGCCATGGCAGACACCATCTCCTACGAGATGGTGACTCAGCTGTCCTTGCGTGTTTGCAGGGATGTGATAGAATAGAAGCCGTGTAAGGCACCGGGACAAAGGCTTCCGGGGCCTGTGTGAAGGATTCGGAGAGAGTGAGGCGGTTGAAAATGGATATTCGTAAGATGCTTCAGGAGCAGGATCAGCTTCAGGTGCTGCGGTTTGAAAGTGAGCTGACACCGGAGGAGAAGCAGAATCTTTACAGTCAGCTGGAAAATGTGGATTTCCGTATGATCCGGGATGCCATGCAGAGCGCGGACAAAAAGATGGCGGATGAGATTGGTCCTGCTGACACTTTGACCATTGCCATGCAGGAAGCAGATAAGGAGACCTATCTGCAGGCGGGAAACGAAGCCCTGAAGCAGGGCAAGATGGCGGCTGTCATTCTGGCCGGAGGTCAGGGGAGCCGGCTGGGTCATGATGGTCCCAAGGGCACTGTGAATGTGGGCATCACCCGGGACAAGTATCTCTTTGAGATCCTTCTGGAGAATGTCCGGAGAAATACAGACCCGCTCCATACCGTGATGCATGTGTACATTATGACCAGCGATATCAATCATGAGTCCACCGTAAGCTTCTTTGAGGAACATGACTATTTCGGATATCCGAAGGACCATCTGCATTTCTTCCGGCAGGATATGGCTCCGGCCCTGGACCTTCAGGGAAAGCTTTTGCTGGAGACAAAGTCCGGTGTTTCTCTGGCTCCCAACGGCAACGGCGGATGGTTTCGTTCTCTCCAGCGCCAGGGGCTGGTGGACCAGATGAAGAGCTTCGGCGTGGAGTGGCTGGATGTGGTATCTGTGGACAGCGTGCTGCAGAACATCGGCGACCCTCTCTACCTGGGGGCTGCTCTTGTGAAGGGCATGTACTGCGGCGCTAAAGTGGTCAGCAAGGTGACACCGGAGGAGAAGGTGGGAGCCAGCTGCATCCGCAACGGACATCCCTCCATCGTGGAATATTCCGAGCTTTCCGATGAGATGCGTTATGCTAAAAATCCTGACGGCACCTATCAGTATCAGTACGGCGCCATCGTGAACTATCTGTTCAACATCCGTGAGACGGAGAAGAGGGCCGGGGAGAGCATGCCTGTCCATAAGGCCATCAAGAAGATCAGCTGTCTGGATGAAAGCGGAGCACCGGTGGTTCCCGCGGAGCCCAATGCCATCAAGATGGAATATTTCATCTTTGATATTCTGGAGTTCTTTGACAGCTGTTTGTTTATGGAATGCATCCGGGAGGATGAATTCGCGCCCATCAAAAATGCCTCCGGAGTGGACTCTCTGGAATCTGCCAGAAAGCTTTACACCGCCCGGTTTGGTGATATACTTTGATAGAACTACCTGAAGGGAGTTTCCGGGGATATTCCTCCGGGATATTGCCTTCAGTCATGATCGAAAGAAGGAACCAACATGAAAAAGCCCTTTGTCGTAGCCATTGCCGGATGCTCCGGAAGCGGAAAGACTACCTTCAGCAAAGCCCTGCTGGAGGATCTCAGTGACCTGAAAGTGGAAGTGCTCAGCACGGACCGCTTCTTTAACCGGCCTCTCCCTAAGATGATCTCTCCCCTGAACGGGAAGGAGTACGATGATTACAACTGCCCCGAGTCTTTGAACTTTGAGGCTTTTTACGAGGCCGCCAGGGAGATCACCTCCCGTACCGATCTGGACGTGGTGATCTTTGAGGGCCTGACGGTGCTGTACTTTGAGGAGCTCAGGGAACTGGAGGATCTGAAAATCTATATGGATCTGGACCCGGAGATCCGCATGTACCGTCGCATCGTTCGGAATATGGCTGCCGGACGGGGCACTATGGAGGAAATCGCGGATTTCTATCTGCATTCCGCCAAGTACGCAGAGACCAAGCACTTCCTGTCCACCAAGCTCCATGCAGATATCGTCCTGAACGGACATAACTTCCTGGAGAAGGGGAAGGATATAGTGGAAGGCTACATCCGGGCTAATCTGGACTGAGCTCGGAAGCTGTCCCGGGACCGGAAAAGATTTTCTAATGGTATAAAGTAAAAATGCTTGACACTCATAGAGCAGCTGTGTATAATGGTCCGAGTGTCAAGTTTTTTTGCTTGATATGGCCATGGAGGATGCAGACGGAGGTAGATCCATGAATGAGATTTTCAGACAGACACTGCTCCTGGATTTTTACGGAGCGCTGCTGACACAGCGTCAGCAGGAGATCTGCCGCATGCATCTGCTGGAGGACTGGTCTCTGGGTGAGATCGCCCAGGAGATGGGAATCTCCCGGCAGGCCATCAGCGATGCTATCCGGAAAAGCGAAGCGTCCATGGAGAAAACAGAGCAGCAGCTTCACATGGTGGAGCGCTATGTGTATCTGACAGAATCCGCAGAGGCTCTGGAGGAGCTGGTCCTGAGGGACGCTTCCAAAGAGGAGCTGCTGGAGAGCATACATACATTGAGGGAAAGATTGATTCCCAAGGTTTCGGAGTGATCTATGGCATTTGAAAGCTTGTCTGACAAGCTGCAGGGCGTATTTAAAAAGCTCCGCAGCAAAGGAACCGTAACAGAGAAAGACCTGAAGGAGGCCATGCGGGAGGTCAAGCTGGCGCTGCTGGAGGCAGATGTCAACTTCCGGGTGGTAAAGGAGTTTATCAACAAGGTAAGCGAGCGGGCTCTGGGAGCCGATGTGCTTACCTCTCTGACTCCCGCTCAGCAGGTCATTAAGATCGTCAGCGAGGAGCTGACCACTCTTCTGGGCTCGGAGGAAGAGTCCAAACTGGGATACGGAGATACCTCCCCCACCGTGTACATGATGGTTGGTCTGCAGGGCGCAGGTAAGACCACCATGAGCGCAAAGCTTGCCAACATGCTGAAGGAAAGAGGAAAGAAGCCTCTTCTGGCAGCCTGTGACATATACCGTCCCGCAGCCATCAAGCAGCTGCAGATCCTGGGTGAACAGATCAGCGTGCCTGTGTTCGAAATGGGCACGGAGACAGACCCGGTCACCATTGCCGGGAAAGCTATGGAAAAGGCCAGAAATCTGGGATGCAACCTGGTCATCGTGGATACTGCAGGTCGTCTTCAGATCGATGAGACTCTGATGAATGAGCTGGACCGCATTAAGACCGCGGTGAAGCCCGCAGAGATCCTGCTGACGGTGGATGCCATGACCGGTCAGGAAGCGGTGAATGTGGCCAAGGGCTTCGATGAGAAGCTGAACGTCACCGGCGTGGTTCTGACAAAGCTGGACGGCGACACCAGAGGCGGTGCGGCCCTGTCTATTCGCTCCGTCACCGGAAAGCCCATCAAGTTCTCCGGTACCGGAGAGAAGATGTCGGACATCGAGATCTTCCATCCGGATCGCATGGCCTCCCGTATATTGGGCATGGGCGATGTGCTCACCATGATCGAGAAGGCTCAGGCTACCATCGACGACGAGGAAGCCAAGAAGCTTTCGGAGCGGGCCGGCTCCAAGGACTTTAATCTGGAGGATTTCCTGGCCAGCATGCAGCAGGTCAAGAAGATGGGCGGCGTAGGCTCCATGCTGAGCATGCTCCCCGGGGCAGCCAATCTGGGAGATGCGGATGTGGATGAGAAGGCTCTGAAGCGGCTGGAGGCCATGATCACCTCCATGACCCCGGAGGAGCGGAGAAAGCCACAGCTGCTGAATGCATCCCGCAAGAGACGCATCGTGAAGGGCTCCGGAACTTCCATCCAGGAGCTGAACCGGCTGCTGAAGCAGTTTGATCAGATGAAGACTCTGATGAAGCAGTTTAACGGCAAGGGCGGAAAGCGCCGCATGATGAACATGTTCGGCAAGATGGGCATGGGAAGAGGCATCGGCTTCTGAACCCGTTATAACCAGAGAGAAACACAGAACCAAAGGTTCGGTTTCCCATATAAACAAATCCAAATATACTTTTCAGGAGGTACATTATCATGGTAAAGATGAGACTTAAGAGAATGGGTTCCAAGGGAGCTCCTTCCTATCGTATCGTTGTTTCTGACGTTCGCGCACCCCGTGACGGCCGCTTCATCGAGGAAATCGGTTACTACGATCCCTGCAAGGAGCCCAGCGTGATCAAGGTCAACGAAGAAGCTGCCAAGAAGTGGCTCGCCAACGGCGCACAGCCCACCGAGACCGTCAAGAAGCTGCTGAAGATCGCCGGCATCCAGTAAGGGATTCAAAGAGGAGAAACAGTGAAAGAGCTAGTTGAATTCATTGTGAAGTCCTTGGTAGATCATCCCGAGCAGGTAGTCGTAACGGAGGAGATCCGTGGTGAAGACCATCAGATCTCGGTCAATGTCGCACCTGACGATATGGGAAAGGTGATCGGCAAGCAGGGACGTATCGCAAAAGCTATCCGCACAGTCGTCAAATCTGCTGCTATCAAGTCTGATATCCAGGTCTCTGTGGAGATCGGTGAGTGAATTTGATTGACCAGAGCCGGCCCGGGCCGGCT
>JABUST010000164.1 GCA_021442595.1 Lachnospiraceae bacterium
CCGACGGCACTGCTTCCACTCAGTTGACCATTAAGGAGGCTCCCGCGACTCCCGCTGAGCCCGCCAATCCCTCTCAGCCTGAGGATCCGACAGAACCCGCTAATCCCTCTCAACCTGAGGATCCGACAGAACCCGCTAATCCCTCTCAGCCTGAGGATCCGACAGAACCCGCCGATTCCTCTCAGCCTGAGGATCCGACAGAACCCACTAATCCCACTCAGCCCACTGAGCCGGCCGGCTCCGGTTCTCCCAATACGGGAGACAGCACCCATATGGGTGTGTGGCTTACGCTCTTGCTGATATCCGCGGTCGCCATGTTGACCGTGATCTTTAAGGGTCTGAAGAAAATGGGTACGCACGCACGATAAACAATAGTACTGATAAATGCTTCGGGCGGCTGCAGAAACAATCTGCAGCCGCCCGATTCTTTGATAGAGCAGTAATTGTTGTCCCTCTGAATCTAAGGACACTCGCTGTTTAGGTTCAGCAAAGGGGCTCGCTTTTGACTGCTTTACGCCTTTTTGCCAATCACCTTTCCTGTGAAGAAGGTGGTGGCGGAGACCAGAGCGGTGACGACCACAGTGACGATGAGGGCGGTGCCGTTTACGTTGTGGATGCCGGTGATGTCAAAGGAGCCTGTCTCGGGGTTCTGAAGCCGGGAGAATACCAGGGCCACTATCACGATGAGTCCCACGATGATGGCCAGGGAGCTGACGGCGGTGAGGAGGCGGCTGACGCGGCTGTTGTCTTCTTTAGCGGCGGGAGCCAGGTTGACCTTGGTGAAGTCGATGAGGGAGGATACATACACTGCTGCCAGGATGGCCACGATGGTCTCAGGCAGCATGTAGGTGGCGTTGTAGATGACGGAGTAGATAAGGGCATCTCCAGTGGGAATGGAGAGACCTGCCCATACGGTGCAGCCGGATATGACATGCATCAGGTAGCGGACCAGGCACACTACCAGAGTGCCTGCGCCCACAGCGGCGCTGTTGTTCAGCTTACCGCGGAAGATGCTTCCCAGACCTACGGCGGTGAAGGCCAGAATATAGTCCAGAAGGACGATGGCCACGGCAGCGGCGGCAGAGGTGGCATAAGAGAGGACACCGGAGCCCAGGACGAATTCGATGAGGCTGTATACCAGACCGGTCAGGAGACCCCAGGGAGTTCCGTGGCGGTAGGCCACCAAAATCACGGGCACCATGGAGGCCATGGTGATGGAGCCTCCATAGGGCAGGTCAACCAGTTTGACAAAGCCCAGCAATACAGCCAGGGCGATCATGAGAGCACTCTCGGTGAGACGACGTGCATTGGACGTTTGGGTTTTCATAGTAACCTCCTTAAAATTAAAAACGCCCTGCACGGAAAATGCAAAGCGTTGAGGGGACTACTATGTGTAACTTCCTACGACGGCATGATCCGTATCAGGTAAAGGGTCAGGAAAGGACTATTTCCACTCTCAGCCGGCTTCCGCCGACTCCCCTGTTATTTTGTCCCCGGTAATATACCATTTTCTCGGGGGAATGTCAAATGGAGGGGATAGGCCCCTGCTGGTGGCTGTGTTTTTATTCACTCTGCACATTACAAAAAACAGGGGCGCAACGTATAATGGTATACAGGATCAGCCTTGGCGGTTGACCTCAGACTCCGGTGCATGCATCAGCCAGATGCTGATTGTCTGCATTGGTATGAAAATCACACAAATTCATCATCAGCGGGAGGATGAAACAATGACAGAATACAAGCCTTTTAAAGAAGGAAAAGTCAGAGAAGTATATGACAACGGCAGCAGCCTGATTATGGTGGCCACGGACAGAATCTCCGCTTTCGACCACATTCTGAAGAACAAGATCACCGACAAGGGCGCCATTCTGACCCAGATGTCCCGCTTCTGGTTCAATTTCACTCAGGACGTGCTGGACAACCATATGCTTTCCGTGGATACCGCCGACATGCCCGAGTTTTTCCGTCAGGATAAGTTTACCGGCAACAGCATGATGGTGAAGAAGCTGGAGATGCTGCCCATCGAGTGCATCGTTCGTGGCTACATCACCGGCAGCGGCTGGAAGAGCTATCAGCAAAGCGGCACGGTCTGCGGCATCCAGCTTCCCGAGGGTCTGAAGGAATCCGACAAGCTGCCTGAGCCCATTTACACTCCCTCCACCAAGGCCGAGCTGGGCCAGCATGACGAAAACATCTCCTTTGAGCAGTCCGTGGAGGTTCTGGAGAAGATCTACCCCGGCAAAGGAGAGGAATATGCCCGGAAGCTGAGAGACTGCACCATCGCCCTTTACAAGAAGTGCGCCGATTATGCTCTGACCAAGGGCATCATCATTGCCGACACCAAGTTCGAATTCGGACTGGACGAAAACGGCAATGTCATCATTGGCGATGAAATGCTGACCCCGGACAGCTCCCGTTTCTGGCCCCTGGAGGGATACGAAGCAGGACACGGTCAGCCTTCCTTCGATAAGCAGTATGTCCGTGACTGGCTCACCGCCAATCCCGAGAGCGATTATCTGCTTCCCGACGAGGTCATCGAGAAGACCATCGATAAGTACAAGGAAGCTTACCTGCTTCTCACCGGAGAAGAGTTCAGCAGGTAAAAACCTGATCTTACAGAATATAAGATAATCAAAAATCTTACAGAACATAAGATAATCAAAAAGCGTGGCAGCGCATCTTAGGCGCTGTCACGCTTTTTCCATTGCTTGCATTATTTGGCGTTACCACGCTTTTATATGTTGTCAGCATTATTTGGCGATGACACATTCATTCTGTTATTTTCATTACTCTGTGTCGGCTTTTTCTGACTTCCATGCTCCCCTTTGATTATTCATACAAAAGCAGTACATTTGCAGGAGCGATGCCCAGAGTCTTCGGACGCTGCCCCGGAACACGATCCTTGGGGATGCGCCACCAAAGGGAAGGAGTATCCGGAGCCTGATCCGGGTACCTGAACTCCAGGACCCATTCAAAGGGCTCCTCCATGTCCGCGGTGAAGAGCACAGGGAAGCTGTTATGGTCAGTCTTTGCGTTGAAATAATGGGCTCGGATGCCTACAGCCTTCAGACCATCCTTCACAGGGGAGGCGGTGGTCAGGCAGATTCCCCAGTCCGGAATCTCCACCAGATAGTCTCCCTTCTTCACTGCGGGCGCTATGTTCTTGCATCCGGTCAGCCGGGCGGCGCAAATGCTGACGGGGTCCCCAAAGAGATTCTTGGTCTCCCGGCAGTCCTGCAGCCTTCCCGCGTCCATGACTGCCAGACGGCTGCACATATGATAGGCCTCGTCCCGGCTGTGGGTCACCATGAGCACCGTCTCATCCAAATCTGAAAGCAGAGACTTCATCTCTATCTGGAGCCGCTCCCTGAGGTGGGTATCCAGAGCAGAAAAGGGCTCATCCAGCATCAGGATCTTAGGTCCACTCACCAGGATCCTGGCCAGGGCTGTGCGCTGCGCCTGGCCTCCGGAAAGCTGGCCGGGATACAGCTGCTCTGTTCCCTCCAGGCTCAGGAGTCGGACCACCCGGGCGAGCGCCTCTTTCTTTGAAGTCTTGGACTTATCCTTCCCCATTCCGCAGAGAATATTCTGCCGGACGGTCATATGGGGAAACAGAGCATAGCTTTGAAACAGATAGCCCACATTCCGTTTTTGTGGAGGAAGGTCGATATGCAGCTCCGAGTCGAAGAGAACCTGCCCGTCCAGCACGATACGGCCCTTGTCCGGCTTTTCGATGCCGGCAATGCACTTCAGGGTCAAGCTTTTTCCGCAGCCGGAGGCCCCAAGAATCCCGGTGATGCCCTTATCTGCTTCCAGGTCCACCTTTAGGGAAAAGTCTCCCAGTTTCTTTTCAATATCGACCAGCAGACTCATTCTCTTACCTCTTTTTGTGAAGGATTTTCCAGCAGATTGACCAGAATCAGTACCACAGCGCTGATGATTAGGTTGATCATGACCCAGAAGAAGGCCTCGGCTTCATTATCGGTGCGCCACAGCTGGTAGACTGTGGTGGCAATGGTAGCCGTCTTTCCGGGAGTGTAGCCGATGAGCATGCTGGTGGCGCCATATTCGCCCAGTGCCCGGGCGAAGGATAAAACCACCCCCGCCAGGATACCGGATCGACAGGCAGGCATGCGGACACGCCAGAAGATCCAGGTGTTGGAGCGCCCAAGTGTCTGCCCCGCGTAGGCCAGGTCCTCGTGGAAGGCTTCAAAGGCGCCCCTGGCTGTGCGGTACATGAGAGGGAAGGACACAGTTGCCGCCGCCAGGACGCCGCCGTACCAGGTCATAACGAATCGGATGCCGTACTGGGTGAGAAACATGCCCAGGGGGCGTCTGGCTCCAAAGATCAACAGCAGAAAATAGCCTACCACCGTGGGAGGCAGCACCATGGGAAGGGTCAGGACCACATCCAGAGCTCCTTTGACCACCCGGGGAAGACGCGAAGCATAGTAAGCCGCAGGAATCCCCAGGCAAAAGGTGAGGGCACAGGCCAGGGCGGCGATGCGAAGAGAATTAAGAAGGGGATACCAATCCATGCGGGTACCTCGAATACAGTATTAGTTAACAGGGGAGAAACCCACTTTTTCAAAGACTTCCATAGCTTCAGCAGACTGCAGAAATTCCAGATATTCCATGGCCAGCTCCTGCTGAAGAGAGGTATTTATAACGGCCGCGGGATAGATGATCTGTCCGCACATGCCCTTAGTTGCATAATCCACCGGAGTAAGGCCGGCGCTGAAAGCATCGGTACAGTAAATGACCCCGGCATCCACGCTGCCCTGGGTTACCTGGGTGGTGACTTCCTTCACATTAGAGGCGTAGGTGATACATCCGGCCGCGGCCAGAGCTTCCTCCTCCAGACCGTAATGCTGCAGGATCTTCTGGGTATACTGTCCTACCGGCACATCTGAATTGCCCATGCAAAGCAGGATGCTGCCATCTTTCAGTAAAGCAGCCAGATCATCGAAGGAAGAGACCTTGCTGTCCCCTTCGGGAACACACAGGGTGACCCGGTTTTCCAAAAGATTCATGCGGCTTCCGGCGAGGATAAAGTCCAGACCATCCGGGTTCTTTTCTTCACCGGCCTCAATGTCCAGCTGATCCACCTGCTTCTGACCTGCAGATATGAAGATATCGCAGAGAGCCCCCTCCTGGATTTGAGTCTTAAGGGTTCCGGAAGAGTCGAAGCTGAAGATCAGCTTGACGCCCGGATGATTAGCCTCAAACAGGGGCTGCAGCTCTGTCAGTGTCTCCTGCATGGAAGCAGCGGCGAAGATCACCAGCTCTGCCTTTTCGGAGACGGGTTCGTCAGGCTTTGAGGCACAGCCGCTGAAAATCAGCATGAGGCCTGCCAAAAGCAGTGCGAGAGTTTTTTTCATGAGATGAATTCTCCAATCCGGCATATTTCAGCCATCTATTTTTCACGGGGATTTACCCGTTGAAAGCGAAGAAAATCAGCCCTGTGGGTTAAGGCAATGGGCGCAGACGACCTCCAGCACACTGCCAGCAATGCATCTGGCCTTGTCGGAGATGGTAAAGCAGTTGTCGTATTCGCTGCGACGGGGGTCGATATCGGCGATCTTCAGACCCTTTTTCACCGGGAAGCCCTCACGAATCAGACCGCGGATCAGACCGTCCAGGGTGGCAAGGACAGGGACAGTACCTTCGTCAGCATGGATAAGGGCAATGGCTTCTCCGGCGGTGACATAATCGCCGATATCATGAACCATGTGCAGTATGCCCGTGGCGGGAGCGTGAATGACTCTCTCGGCTCCGAAGCCGGCGATGATACCGGGAACTCCCGTGTTGGGAAGAGCTGCGCCGGAGGTGATGACCCGGCCCAGATTATGTCCCCGGCAGGTCTCAATGACATAATCCACATCCACACCGGCCTCAAATCCGGGCCCCAGAGCCACAGTGAGGGGAGCCATGTCCCGGAAGGTCCCCAGATTCCTTTTGGCAATGATGGCGTCGATGACAGCCTTGGGGCGGATCTCGGAGACCAGAGAGCCTGCGGGATCAATGAGCAGAGGGATCTCCCCGGCAGATAAAATGGCCTCTGCTTCTGCAAGGTCTGAAGCCCGGCGGGCTGTCACTCCCTCCACACAGGCGGAGCCTTCATATACAGCCTCGCACAGGGAAACCTGGCGGCGGATGGCGGTGGGCCGGTCCGTCTCCAGAATGATTAAGGAAAAACCGGCTTTCCACAGACGGTGAATCACCCCGGTGGCAAGATCTCCGGCGCCTCGGACAAGAATCAGATTATTTGGCAGCATAGGGAGTCTCCTGTATTTCGTATATGTAGTTCATAGGGAAGTCTGAGAATGCCATTCTTCGGGAAAACTATCTTTCAGAATACATTTGTTCAGAAGGATCGTCTGCGGCAGGACTGTCATTAAACAGATTACCCTCAAAGCAGGTGATAGCACCGCTAATACCCTTCTCTGCCAGCCGTCTTAGAATGGAAAGGGCAGCGGCGGCATCCGGCAGGGTGTCCCCCTGGTTCAGAATGGCAAAGTAAGACCGGGAACCCACGTCTTTCATCTGGCCCAGAGGAGAAGAAATGAGCTGTATAAGGTCTTCCCCGGTCAGGATATGATCAGGAGATCTGCTCAGCAGACAGGCGGTCTCTTCCACCCGCAGACAGGCCTCCTTCAAGGGCTGCCCGATGGCGCTGAGGCCAAGGACGCCGATGACCAGGTCCGTCCCGGCGGGGATCTGAGGTTCGTGGACAGCAGGGGCTTTGCAGGGAAGACGGCGGGATCCGTCCGCCTCCACCAGCACCAGGTCTGCTTCCGGAGTCAGTTCAAAGGAGTTTACAGGCGGTGCTCCGATCTTTCCGTTTCCCAGGTCGGTGCCCCAGACGGCATAGATGCCCCGGTCCCAATTGTCCCGGCACCGGGGAAGGTCTGAACAGAAATGTTCTGCCCCCGGATGGAGGATCCGGGTAGAGGTAGTCACCAGGGTCTGCATCGCCTTCCGGACACCTCTGTCGGCCAGGGCGTAGAGAAGGGTGGTCTTGCCCCCGGCTCCCACCAGGGATATGACCCTGCCCATGGACAGCAGTCTGTCCAGCAGATCATCCGATGGAATGCGCTGCAGTTCGTCGCCATTTAAAATCAGGGCCTGGCCCATGGTTTTCTCCCTCCTTCTCGGAAATCATATGGAATCATTATACTCTTGTTCTCTGTTTTTCTCAAAGGCAGGAATTGCTTCTTAAGCTGCATTGCGATATAGTTAAGGGTACTGCAATCAAACAAAGCAGAGAATGCACGGCGGAATAGGGCTGCTGTGAATACCTATGAGTGCAGCACCGCAGACCGGTTCATCATGGGGCAGAACGTACGGCCCATTAAGGGGATAAACTGACACATGCAGGAGGAGATACAATGAAACTGGTAAGGACGGAAGAGGCTGTGGGACAGGTTCTGTGCCATGACATTACACAGATTATTCCGGGAGTCACCAAGGGGCCCGTGTTTCGGAAGGGACATGTGGTCAGGGAGGAGGACATCCCCATTTTGCTCAGCGTGGGAAAGGAGCATCTGTATATCTGGGAAAAGGATGAAAATATGCTCCACGAGAACGAAGCTGCGGAGATCCTGAGAGACATCTGCATCAGTGAAGGCATGACCGCCGGGGAGCCCAAAGAGGGAAAGATCGAGCTGAGGGCTGCTGTGGACGGCCTGCTCATGGTAAACGAGGAGGGACTTCACAGGATCAACTCCCTGGGAGAAATGATGATTGCCTGCCGGCACGGGGGATTTCCTGTAAAGAAAGGGGATGTGCTTTGCGGCACCCGCATCATTCCACTGGTAATCGAAAAGGAAAAGATGGAACGGGCAAAGGCCGCCGCAGGCAGTGAATCCCTGCTCAAGCTGCTCCCCATCAAACAGAAGAAGGTGGGAGTGGTGACCACCGGAAATGAAGTTTATTCCGGAAGGATCAAAGACAGCTTCACCCCCGTCATTCGGGAGAAGCTGAAAGAATACGGCAGTGAAGTGGCGGCCCATGAGATTCTGGATGACAACCACGAGAAAATCACAGCTGCCATCCAAAGAATGCTGGAAGAGGGATGTGATATGGTGCTTTGCACCGGAGGCATGAGTGTCGATCCGGACGACCGTACCCCTCTGGCCATAAAGAATGCCGGAGCCACCGTAGTGAGCTACGGAGCCCCGGTGCTGCCCGGAGCTATGTTCCTGGCCGCCTACATGAAGGATGGACGGCCGGTCTGCGGCTTACCCGGCTGTGTCATGTATGCCAAGCGCACCATTTTTGATCTGGCGCTGCCCCGTCTGCTGGCAGATGTACCCATCACCGCTGAGTGGCTGGCAGGCCTGGGACAGGGGGGACTGTGTCTGAATTGTCCCATCTGCACCTATCCCAATTGCGGTTTCGGGAAATAAGCCGGAGGAGGATAAGACCTAAAAGGAACCTCGGCTTTTTCGGGAGAGATCCGGTACTTATGAGAGTTCGGAATAAAGCATTTCCGCACAGAGTTCAATTCATGAGGAGAACAGCATGGAATTTACCCATATAGATGACAAGGGAAATGTCCGCATGGTGGATGTTTCCGAAAAGGAAGTGACCCATCGCACGGCCACCGCGGTGGGCAGGATTCGCATGAGCGAAGCCTGCTTCAGAGCAGTGGAAGAAGGAAGAGTGAAGAAGGGAGATGTGCTGACTGCCGCACAGGTGGCCGGCATCATGGGCCTGAAGCGGACAGCAGATCTGATTCCTCTTTGCCATACCCTGGCCATCACCAAGGCGGAGGTGACCTTCCGTTTGCTGCCCGAGGAATGGGCGGTGGAGGCATGCTGCACTGTTTGCTGCGACGGAAAAACCGGGGTGGAGATGGAAGCATTGACAGGATGCGCCACAGCCCTCTTGACCATATATGATATGTGCAAGGCTCTGGATAAGACCATGGTCATGGACAACATCCATCTGGCAGCGAAAAGCGGCGGAAAAAGCGGTGACTATTTATTTGA
The DNA here is from genome assembly GCA_021442595.1 of Lachnospiraceae bacterium. Classification (GTDB taxonomy): domain Bacteria; phylum Bacillota; class Clostridia; order Lachnospirales; family Bianqueaceae; genus RUG760. Next base: position 8,997 of record JABUST010000164.1, read on the forward strand.
GGAACAGGCATGAAGGACAGCTACGGACGTGACATCCGGTACATGCGGCTTTCCATTACCGACCGTTGCAATCTCCGCTGCTTCTACTGCATGCCGGAAGGAATTTGCCCGGCAGAGCAGCAGGATGTCCTGAGTTATGAGGAATTGATGAGGATCTGCCGGGTGGCCGTATCTCTGGGCATCACCCGCTTTAAGGTTACCGGAGGAGAGCCTCTGGTGAGGCCGGGCTGTATGGAATTCATGCAGGAGCTGAAGAAAATGCCCGGAGTGGAGCAGGTCACTCTGACCACCAACGGCCTGCTGCTGGAGCCCCTGATCCCGGAGCTGCTGAAGGCCGGAATCGACGGAGTAAACATCAGTCTGGACACACCGGATCCGGAGCACTATCAGCAAATCACCGGCCATGACGGAGAGAAAGTCCGGAAAGTTAAACATAGCATCATGACCTGTGCAGCGGCAGGACTCAAAACGAAGGTGAATGCAGTGATACTTTCCTCCTGCCGTGAGGGCTGGACAGAGCTGGCCAAACTGGCGGAAAAGGGCATTGATGTGCGGTTTATCGAGCTCATGCCCATCGGTACGGGAGCCTGTGAGGAAGCCCCGGGATACCGGGAAGTGCTGGAGATTCTCCGGCAGCAGTATCCCGACCTGCAGCCTGTCCGGGAAGTTCGGGGAAACGGCCCGGCAGAGTATTGGGGATGTCCTTCCCTCAAGGGAAGGATCGGATTTATCCATGCAGTCAGTGAACGCTTTTGCGAAAGCTGCAACCGCGTCCGGATCACCTGCACCGGATCCCTCAAGCCCTGTCTGTGCTATGAACAGGGCACAGAACTGAAAGGGATGCTCCGGGAAGGCTGCTCGGAGGAAGCATTGAAAAAAACTATGGAAGAGGCCATCCGTGAGAAGCCCCTTGCCCACTGCTTTGACAGGCAGGAGGGCATTTCGGAGCGCAGGACCATGAACCAGATTGGAGGATAACTATGGGAAAGGTACTGGCTGTATGTACCAGTGACATCAGAGGTATTCAGAAAACCAATGTCGGGGAAGGATGCTTTGTGGTGGACTTTGGCATTAAAGGAGATGCCCATGGAGGTAACTGGCACCGGCAGATCAGCCTTCTGAGCGCAGAACGCATTGAAGAGTTTAACCAAAAGGGTGCAAATGTGGACGCAGGAGCCTTCGGAGAAAACCTGGTGGTGGAGGGCATCGACTTTCGTTCTCTTCCGGTGGGCACGTGGCTTCGGTGCGGAGAAGTGCTGTTGGAAATGACCCAGATCGGAAAAGAGTGTCATTCCCATTGCGCCATATATCAACGAATGGGAGAGTGCATCATGCCCCGGGAGGGGGTATTTGCCAAGGTCCTGGAGCCCGGTATCATTCGGGTGGGAGACGAGATGCAGATCGTCAAGCGGACGAAACCCTATCCCTGGCAGGCAGCGGTCATCACCCTCAGCGATTCCGGCTTCCGGAATCAGAGGGAGGATCTGAGCGGCCCTGCTGTCAAAGCCCGGCTTCAGAAGGAGGGCTACGATGTGGTGGAGACCCTTTTACTTTCTGACGATCCCGAACCTCTCAAGTCCCAGCTCATCCGCCTTTGCGACCAGCGTCAGCTGGATCTGATCCTCACCACCGGAGGTACCGGCTTCTCCCCCAGAGATCTGGCCCCGGAGGCCACGAAGGCCGTGGCAGACAGAGATGTGCCCGGTATCGCGGAAGCTATCCGGGCAGCGTCCATGAAGATTACCCCCAGAGCTATGCTGTCCCGGGCCGCATCCGTCATTCGGGGAAGGACCCTTATCGTCAACCTTCCCGGCAGCCCTAAAGCATGCATGGAATGTATGGATGTATTTATGAAGGTCATTCCCCACGGACTGGGACTGCTCAGAGATGAGATCCGCAACTGCGCGGAGTAAGCCAAAACTGAATGCAGCCGGGCTGCTAAGGCGGCAGAAAGCCTTATTTTTTGAAGAACTTAAATTCAGGAGCGACCAATGCAGACATTATTTAATACCATTCTATCATCCATGGAGTCCGGCCGGGACCTGGTGCTGGTGTCCCTGGTAAAGACAGAAGGTTCCACCCCGCGAGGGGCCGGGGCCCACATGCTGGTGGGAAGGGAAGGCAGAATTCTGGGTACTGTAGGAGGAGGCCCTCTGGAGGGCTTGGCTCTGGCCCGCTGCCGGGAAGTACTGGTCCAAAGAAGAAGCGTTCTGGAGACCATGGTGCTGCGGGAAGATATTCCAAAGGGCATCGGAGCTGTCTGCGGAGGCACTGCCCTCATGCAGCTGGGATACATTTCCCATTCCGATGAAGAAATAAAAAAAGCCGTCTCTCTGGCGGCGGAGCTGTTGGGGCAGCATGTGCAATGCAGATTGATTATGCAGGTGGGAAATGCCTGGAGGATATGCATCCGGGGAGGCGAAAAATCAGCTGGAGCAGCTTTCTCCGGCGAAGTCTGGCAGCAGCTGTCGGATAAACCTGTTTATGCGGAAGAGGCGGACCTTAAGCTCTTTATTCAGCCCCTTCTGCGGGATGAGAGGGTCTTTGTGTTCGGCGGAGGCCACGTAGCCCAGGCCCTGATACCGGTATTGGTTTCTGCAGGCTTTCGCTGCATCCTGGTGGAGGATCGTCCGGAGTTTTGCGCTTCGGAGCTTTTTCCCGGAGTTGAGGAGGTTCATCTCCTTCCTCTGGATGCATGGGAGGATGTCCTTAAGGTGACGGACAGAGATTTTCTTTGCATCATGACACGGGGTCATGAGAAAGATCTGGATTGTCTGGCCCAGGCCCTTCGTTCTCCTGCCCGGTATATCGGCCTCATGGGCAGCAGAAGAAAAATCGCTCACACCAACGGGCTGCTGAGACACAAGGGCTTTACCGATGATGACATCAGTCGCATCGTGACTCCTATCGGCCTGGACATCGGCGCAGAGACACCGGCGGAGATCGCCATCAGCATTGCAGCTCAGATGATATCTGTCAGAGCAGGGAAATAACATAAGTTCAAACGATCTCAAATGCTTTTTCTCGCAAATAGGAATTCCGGCATTTGCATAAATAAAAAACAGCTCGCGCTTTGGTTTTCATATCAAAAGCGCGAGCTTTCATTTACATTTGCGTATAGTCTTTTGCCGCCGGCCATTCGTTTCTTCATTCCATCATGACCGAAGCCTCTTCCTGTTCCGTCACATAGCCTATGATGGCTGCTTCCGGAATCTCATCCTTCAGTCTTTCCAGGCACTGCGCAGCCTCCTTTTCCGGAAGTGCGATCAGCAGGCCTCCGCTGGTCTGGGGATCATAGCAGATATCCTGCATGGCTCTGGACACACCGGCTGCTGCCTGAACTCCCGGACCGGCATATTCCCGGTTCCGGTAAGCACCGGAAGGAATAAAGCCCATCTCCGCAAATTCATAAGCCTCCGGATGGAAGGGGATATCCTTTGTTTGAAGGTGCAGGGTGCATCCGCTCCCCTGGGCCATTTCATAGCTGTGGCCAAGCAGAGCAAAGCCGGTTACATCCGTGCAGCTGTGGACGGTAAATTCCACCATGATATCACGGGCCGTCTTGTTCAGGGTGGCCATTTGACGATACAACCTCTCCAGCAAATTGCAGTCTACCAGATCCGCCTTGGCGGCTGTGGTCAGTATGCCCACACCCAGAGGCTTCGTCAATATAAGGACATCGCCCGGCCTGGCACCGCTGTTTGTCAGCACCCGTTCCGGATGAACAAAACCGGATACAGCCAGACCATAGATGGGTTCGAGACCGTGGATGGTGTGGCCCCCGGTGATGATGACGCCGGCTTCGTAGGCTTTATCGTAGCCTCCCCGGAGGATCTCCTGAACAGTTTCCTTATCCATCTTTTCCGGAACGCAGAGAATGTTCAGGGCCAGTTTGGGCTCGCCTCCCATGGCATACACGTCGCTCAGGGCATTGGTGGCCGCGATCTGACCGTACAGGAAGGGGTCATCCACAATGGGAGGGAAAAAGTCCGTGGTCTGCACCAGAGCGGTGGAATCGTCCAGTACATACACACTGGCGTCGTCGCTTCGGTCATAGCCCACGATGAGGCGGGGATCGGAATGAGTGCGGAAGCCCTCCAGAAGCCGGGACAGAGTGCCGGCTCCCACCTTAGCGCCGCAGCCGGCACAGCTTGCCAGCTTGGTCAGCTTGACTTCAGTTTCCATTAACAGTTTCTCCTTTGGCAATCATCTGCTTTACAGGTCCTTTGCCCGGTAGAGGAGGCGGTAGCCGGAGGGATGAAGCTCCACGATCTGTTCGATCTCCTCCGGAACCCGGTCAGGAAGGGAGCCTGTGTATCGGACACAGGTCCCGCAGCTGCTGGACAGATCTCTGGGCACCGGCATCATCCGGGCAGGCCAGGCATTTTCGTCACAGAGTTTTTTGAAGCGGACTGCGCCGAAGTGAGAAAAGCAGGTGGCGATGCAGTCCATCATTTGGTAATGGTGAGGGTGAACTCACCGCCGTCTTCCCTCATGGTAACGGTATAGCCCTGATGCTCTGCATAGCGGGTCACGTTCTCTCTGGAGGTGGGATTATCCACCAGAATCTCATAGGCTTTTTCTCCGGACATCATGGCCTTGCGGATCATGATGACGGGTTCGGGGCAGGAAAGTCCCCGGGCATCCAGTTGTTTCATATTCAGTTCTCCTTTTTGCAGAATGTGTTGAGGCAGGCAATGACTGCTGTGACAAGAATGCCGATTACCACAGCCACCTTGCCTGCGGCAGTGGGACCCTGAGCGCTGGAGGCCAGGCCGAAATTATGGCAGAAGGCAGCGCCGGCGGCCAGACCCAGCACGGTGATGGCACTGTCGGAATTTCCCTCTCCGGAAAGAATCAGCTGGCGAAGGGGGCATCCTCCCAGAAGCACACAGCCAAAGCCCACCAGCAGCATGCCCAGAGCATTCCAGAGACCGTCGGTGTGGGCCACAGGCTGTGCCTCAAAGCCGGCATTGAACTTACCCAGGATCAGGTTGACGATGAAAGCGCTGATCAGAATGGCCACAAAGCCCAGAAGAAGCTTGAATTCTTTGAAAATAACTGCATCACGGATGCCCCCCACCATGCACAGACGGGTGCGCTGAGCCAGGGCGCCCACGATCAGACCGGCTGCCAGGCTGATGAAGGTCGCAGCGTGGCTTCCGCCGGGGCCGCCGCCGGCTTCGGTAAAGTGAATGAAGGCGGGAGCTGCCACCAGCAGCACCAGGAGAACTACCTGCAGAGCAGGGAAAGCAGCGCCTTCTAAAACAGGCTGCTTGTAGGTGCGCTTCAGGGAATAGCCCCTGTTCAGGAAGAAGATACCGCAGAGGATACCGGCAATAAAGCCTACCAGACCCAGTAGTGCGTTGCCGTCACCGCCGGCAAGGCGAAGGATCATGCGGAAGGGGCAGCCCAGGAACATGAGAGCTCC
>JABUST010000192.1 GCA_021442595.1 Lachnospiraceae bacterium
CACCAAGGTGGAGGAGACCGGCGGCGCTAACTTCCTCTTCGTCACCAAGGACGGCAAGGTGGTTACCCCCAAGTCTGATTCCATTCTTCCCTCCATCACCCGCCGCTCTCTGATGTATGTTGCCAAGGAGATCCTGGGCATGGAGGCTGAAGAGCGTGAAGTTTATGTGGACGAGCTGAAGGACTTTGCCGAGTGCGGTCTGTGCGGCACCGCTGCTGTTATCTCTCCTGTGGGCAAGATCGTGGACCACGGCAAGGAGATCTGCCTGCCCTCCGGTATGACGGAGATGGGCCCTGTCACCAAGAAGCTGTATGACACCCTCACCGGTATCCAGATGGGACGCATTCCCGCTCCTGAGGGATGGATTGTGGAGATCTGAGGGTGAAGATGCTTTCTGCATCTGATTCTGATTTCTGAATTTGATATCTGAGTCCGGTTCAGATTGTAAGTAAAACATAACCTCCCGGCCGGGAGTTCTTCCCGCCGGGAGGTATTTTTATGTTCCTGAAAACTGCGGAGTTATCTCATGGATAACGTCTGCATTGTTCCGGATGCATTTTATGACGATAAATGGCAGAATATGCCCGTAAATCCAATGCGGAGGTATTCACGGTGGTATTCTATCTCCGGTTACAGGGATGAACATTGTCATGATCGGAAAGGAGCTTGCAATGAAAGGAAAAAGTCTCGGTTTATTAAAAATGGTAATTGCGCTTGCTGTAAGCTTCAGCTTTTTATTATCCACAGGGGCAGTGGCAGCATTGGCTGCCGGGTTTACCCCAGCTGTGGATAACAGCGTGGATAAGAGCACGGCGCAGGTCATAGGTTGTGTAAGAATAGAAGCAGTCTGCAGCGTTTCGGAAGAGCTTACGTATTGTATGACAGTGTATGACTCCGGTGCGGTTCAGGATGATTACAGCGAGCCCTGCGGTGAAGAAATACAGAAATTGGTGGCCGCTGCGGAGACAGAGGTAAAAAAGATAGCCGGTTTAGCAGCGGAACAATATGAAGGCAGTTATACAGTTAAACCGACTGATCTGCAACGGAACTCATACGACATCAGATCTTATGAATTTGTCAGTGATGACGGTACGGATAACCAGCATATGGTCATATTCGGCGACTATGCAGTAACCTCCGTGTGCACGGTGGAAGCAGTGGTTCAGATAAATGACCATTTCTGGGACGAAGGGAAAGTCACAAAGGAAGCCACTGAGACAGAAGACGGCATCAGGACCTTTACCTGTCAAATCTGCAGCGAAACGAAGACAGAGACCATCAAGAAGCTTGGACAGGATGTTGCAAATCCGGTCTATAAGGGAGACATCTTTTGCGACGGATTGTGGTATGATTTTAATGATTTTTATGATGTGAGCGGTCTTCCGGAAGGCACCGTTATTGGTGTATATTTCCCCGGCAGCGAGGAACCCATGTCTTTTAATGTTCCGGATGAGCTCTGGATGATTAATTTCAGCACGCCGGCGGAGGTTTACTTTGACCTGGTATTGCCGCAAGGTTATGTATTTGAAGGCAATAATGACCACAGTATGCATGACTGTTTCCGCATGTTGGAGAATAAGAATATTGCCAAGCCCACATATAAGGGAGACATCGAGGCAGACGGCTCGTCCCATTACATGAGCGAATTTTATGACCTTGCAACTCTTCCGTTAGGAAGCACTATTTATGGTATAGACAGCGATGGTGAGTATCACTATCTGTTTTCCGGTGAAAAACTGTACGGGCATTTTACCTTAGGAGATGAAGAATTCCCCGTAGAAGAAGATATGGAATATACGCTTTTTCTCCCGAAGGGATGTTCCTTCTCCGACGGCTCAACGCAGTGCACACTCCCCTTTAGAATTGTTGAACCTCAGCCCGAGACTCAGCCCGAGACTCAGCCCGAGACCCATCACGGGACGCTCGTTGCAGGCACTCCTGCCGGATGTGATACTCCCGGAGTGAAAACCTATTACCGGTGCAGCGACTGCCGTAAATATTTTGAAGATGAGGCATGTACAACGGAAATAACCGATATCGACACATGGAAAGTTATCCCTACGGCAGGACATAAGGATGCAGGAAATGACGGTGCGTGCGACGCATGCGGAAAGATTATTGAGTATCTTATCATTAATGGGGCAGGCCAGTCATATACAAAGGGAAGCGAAGCCGATGTCGTAATCAGATGCAACGGAAAGCTTGAAAACTTCACAGGTCTTAAGGTTGACGGCGAAGATCTTGCACCGGAATACTATACTGCAATTTCGGGAAGTACTGTCGTTACACTGGATAGGAGCTATACCGATACACTCAGTGAGGGAGAGCATAAGGTAGAATTCTTTTACAAAGACGGTTCAGCCGAAACTGTTCTTACAATAAAGGAGGCAGCGCAGGTAAATCCTCTGGGCAGCGGAGAATCACCGGATACAGGTGATGTAAGCAGCGTGGCACTCTGGCTCGTGCTGATGACAGTATCCGCAGCATTCATTGCTGTATGCGGAGTATCGGTGACCGGAAAAAGCTTACGGAAACACCACTTTTCGGGAAAGAACTGAAAAGCAATAAATATCCGGGAAAACTATATGGCTGATGGAATTCGGAAAGCTGTTTTACATTGACGGTCAAAAAAGTCCGCAGCATGGAAGCTTACTCCTTCAACGTAAATGTATACAGGTGAATGTCGTTGGTGCGCAGGGAACAGGAAAGGCGGGTAACGCCGTTTTCTGCGGTCAAGGGAATCTCCTCGGCACGGAGGCAGGTCTGTGCCTTGATCTGCGGGACCTGATCGGGATGGAGATAGTCCGGGCTGCCCAACTCCTGCCACACGGCCTTGGGATTGCAGTGGGCTGAGTCGATGATCTCCACCTCTGCGAAGGCAGCTTCACCGTTCAGCTCCATATCAACAGCAAATGCTTGATCGTGCCGGGGATCGTTATCCTGGGCGTAGACCGCCACCTGCACCCGATTGCCATCCCGAAAGGCGGCATACTCCACCGGGGTATTGGCACGGAAGGGGGTCTCCAGTCGGTTGGGGCAGAGCTTGGACAGCAGCTTGAACGCCCAAAAATTGGGCTTGGGAATGCCGTCAATCGTCAGCAGGCCGAAGCCCCCGCAGAAGGGACGGTTAAGCTGCACCTGTTCCTCGAATATATCTGACAGACACCAGAACATATAGCCGCCCAGCCGGCCGTCCAAATCCAGCACGGTTTTGAAGGCAAAGGCCGCCGAATATTTCTCATCATGGACGGGAGCGGCAAAGATCGCCATGGAATTCCATTCAGTGAGGAAGGTGGGCATATCGCCCGCCTGTGCCAGAAGCTCATCGTCCAGCTTGGTTACAGTCCCCTTTGGCACCTGTGCGGCACGCTCAGCATCATAGAACATTTTTTCCAGGGTCTCCTCAAGCGGGCGGCCCTTCTTCCATGCGGAGAGCGCAGTTTTGGCAATGGAGACGATGTTCCCGGCGTTGACGGAATTGCCGAAGCCGTCACCGGGATAGTGGTGGGTGGAAAGAAAGTCCAGCGGTACATTGTTCTGTCGGCAGAACGTCCTGAACTCCGGGATCCATCGGCAGGCAGAGGTGGAGGGACCGCCCACGCGCAGCCTGGGGCTGCAGGCTTTCAGTGCCCGGGCAGTGGCCTCGTAGAGCTTGAAATAGTCACTCTGTTTTCCCGCGAAGAAGATACCCAGATCCGGCTCGTTCCAAACCTCAAAGTACCAGCTCTCCACACGCTCCTGCCCATAGCGGTCAAAGAGAAATCGGATGAAGGCGGTAACATAGTCTGCCCATTTGTGATAGTCCCCGGGCGGGGTAATGTTGTTTGGATAGCGAAGCCCCTGCTTTTTCCCGGAGGCCAGTGCCTGGGGCATAAAGGACAGCTCGATAAAAGGCTCTGCGCCGCAGGAAAGAACATTGTCCAACACCACGCCCACCTGGCGGAAATTCTGCTCATACACCGGACACTTCCCCTGTGGAGATGCGGACAGGGTTCTCAGCGTGGTATAGCTTGCCAGATCGTCGTCGAAGATCCCGTGAAAGCGTACCCGCTGAAAGCCGATCTCCCTGCAGGCATAACGGAGCTGCTCGACCATATCCGTCCGGCGGAACTGGGCGGCGTGATCTGCACCAAGGCCGAACTGCCAGGAATAATCTGTGGGGGTCGTTTTGGCGTTAATGTCGATTTTGATATTCACGAATCGGCTCTCCTTTTTTCCCAAAACTCGATAGCCATAGCAAACCACGGCTCGCACTGCGTTCCCTTGCCCAGCCCGCAGCCGTTATGGAAGATGTCCCGCAGGAGAAGAAATAAATGCTTCATTGATAACTCCTTTGCCCTTACACAAAGCGGACGGAATGCACCACCGTGTTTCCCCTGCAGGACAGCACGATCTCATGCACACCGCTGCCCGCAAGCTCTATGGGTTTTCCGTCTGCCTTGATCTCAATGATCCCGTCGCCGTCTGCGTCTGTCACGGCCTTTTGGGGCGGTTTCTTCCAATCCACATAGCGAATCACGGCGGTGCTGTCCTCCGTCATCACAAGGTCATAGCCATCTACATAGGCGCCGCCGTCCACCTCACAGGCACGCCAGCCCCGGATTTCCTCCCCAAGGGCGAAGGGCTTTCCCGCCCCGACTGAGGTCATCTTCACCTCATCAATGGAGCCGTCGCCGTTAAAATGAATCTTTTCCACGCACAGCCGGCGGTTGTTCTGCGCATTCCTGGACGAGCGGTGGTAAAAAACATACCACTGACCGTCAAATTCCTCGATGCTGCCGTGGATATTCCATGACCGGGGGTCACATTTGGCGTTATCAATGATGATACCGCGATACGTAAAGGGGCCGAGAGGGCTTTCGGAGGTGGCGTAGGCAAGGCAGGTGGGCTTTCTGTCCCGATAGACACAGGGATAGACATAGTAGTAAATGCCGCCCCGCTTGCGCATGGAGCTGCCCTCATGGAAGCCGTGTTCCTCCTCTGTGACGATGTTTTTTACAATCTTCGTTTCGTCAAAGGAGACCATATCATTGTTAAGGGGAACTGCGCATGCCCTGAATTGACCCCAGTAGTAATAGCTTTTTCCGTCATTATCGGTAAACACCGCAGGATCAATGCCGCCGCAGGGGAGCTGAACGGGATTGGTAAATGGTCCCTCCGGTCGGTCCGACACGGCCACACCTTCAGTGTAATCGCCCATGCAGAAATAGAGATAATATCTGCCATCCTTTTTCATGCAATCCGGAGCGTACAGCAGGTTCTTGTTAGGAACAAAGCTTCCGATATTGATGTCCTTCGGAAGCAGGAATTTCGGAATCAATCCGATGGGGATGTGAATATCGCTCAGCAGCTTGCGAAACTGGGGCGTTGGGTTACGCAGGCTCATGTCTACGGTGTAGTAACGTTTTTTCTTTTTGGCTGTGGGCCACGGAATGTCCTTCCCATCGAGGGATTTATCGTGCAGGGTCCAAGACTGCATATCGGCGGTGGAGGCCACATGGTACTCCTCGCTGCAATACCCGTCGGTCAGCAGATCATAGCTTCCGTAGACATACAGGCGCTCATGGAATACATGCGCTTCACCGTCCGGAATGCAGATTGACGGCGGGAAAACCGGATTCCGGCAATTTTCAAATTCCTGCATAATTATTCTCCTGTTCCGTGATGCCGAGCCGCGATTTCTTCCTGCTTTTCCTTTAATCCCTTTTCCACATTGATCTGACTGAGCAGAAGGAGCAGAATCACACATGCGAGCAGATCGGCGGCCAGATAGAAGAAGATGATCATATTCTGCACTGCCGGATTCTGGGTGCTGGCTACGGTCACGCCGTCAATCAGCTCAGGCGCCACATAACCGAATCTTGCCAGCAGCAGATTGAAGATGCCGGTGCAAAGACCGACTACCGTCACGGTGATGATGCTGTGTATGGACATGGCAGCGCCATCCACCCGGAAACCATTTTTCCATTCCAGATGGTCATAGGTGTCTGCCATCAGCGCCATGAATACATAAGAACTGGGCAGTCCGCCCATGCTCTTGATAAAGGATCCGATCAGCACGATGACCATATTCCTCGGATCGAGCAAACAAATGATACTTCCCGCGAGGATAAGTCCATAGCCCGCCATGGTCACATTCCGTTTGCCGAATCTTTTTGCCAGCGGCCAGACGGCAAAGATGCCTATACCCATGGGGAGCCCGCCGATGACGGAGACCAGTGTCTGGGTGATGCCGTCATTATAGGAGCCCAATACATAGTTGCAGTAATAGATCAGTGCCACATTCTTGAAGGACACAAAAACAGAGCTGAAAAAGAAATACAGCAGTAGACATACCATGTATCTGTCGCTGAAAACAGCCTTCATTTGCTGTGCAAAGGTGACGCCGGTGCTGTCCTCTGCTGTTTCCTCCGACACACGTTCCTTGGTGTAATAGTATTCCAGCAGGGTAAAGGGCAGGGCAATGACAGAAAAAATACACGCCATGGTAATCCACTTGGACTTATCTACACCCAATATGGGTAATACCACCATAGGGAAGATCAGGGCAACAATGATTCCCGTGATCATGATGTTGGCTACATTGTTGAACACGGCGAGGACACCCCGCTGTTCGGAATTTCGGGTGGACAGAGGGACCATCAGATTGTGAGACATGTTGTAGATGGTATAGGCAATGGAATAGAACAGGTTATATGACAACATGATCCAAATTACTTCTACGGTCTCGTTTCCTTGGGGAACGACGAAAAGCAGAATACCGGTGATGGGCAGGAGGATCGCCGCCAGCAGTAAATATGGGCGTGATCTGCCCTGTCTGGTTCTGGTATGGTCGATGATGTAACCCATCAGTACATTTGTGATGGCGTCAATGATTTTGGAAACAATGGGAAAAATCATCAGAAAAGCACCGCCCCAAATGCCGGTGAGCTTCAAAACATCCGTATAATAGACGTTGAGATAGGAACTCAAGACCGCATTCAGCAGGAGCGCGCCTGCAGGACCCACCAGATAGCCAAACCATTTCTCACTGCTTTTTACATCAGCAGAGGAGACTCTGCTGTCAAAAACAGTTCGATCCAGAAAATTCACACGGATTTCTTTCATTGTTATTCACTGCCCCTTTCTTCTTAAGTCGGAATTTACATTACTTCTAACATCTGTTATAATTGTACCAGCAGATTGTTGGCATAAAGCGTACATTTTTTGTAAAAAATGGTGGTTTATTATGAATACTGCAAACAACAAGAAAGGCATCTTATACAAAGAGAAGCTGAAAAAGGGTCTGTTGGGATTGATGGAAAAGGGTGTGGAGATCGACCGGATCTCTGTAAAGGCTATCTGCGAGGCAGCAGACGTAAACCGTTCCACTTTCTATTCTCATTATGCTGTTCCGAGAGATATTCTGCTTGAGATTGAGGAGGAGACGCTGGCAAGCATATCCGGCTATATGCGAAAAATGGTCTCTCTGGATTTTGATTACCTGACGGCGTTTCTTGAATACATCAAGGGTCATGACGATGTCTTCCGCATACTCTTTCTGTATGCAAAGGACAAGCCTTTTTTGGAGCGGCTGACCCAGGAGGCTTTGTTTCATTTCGATGATGTGAAAGTATGGTTTAAGAACAAAAATGACTATACCTATGTAAAAACATTCATTACTTCAGGTTCCAGAGATGTAATCAATGCGTGGATTCAGAGAGACTACGCAGAGGATGTGGAGTATATCAAGAGGCTGATTCTGACCGTCAATGAAGCCGCAATCAAGGCGTTTACATAGAGCAGAAGTTTGCCTCGCCTGGATTCAAGAAATATCTTGGATCCGGGCGGGTCACCACGGCAAAAGATGAATATGAAATGCCGCTATATAACGGCTGTAAAGCAATGAATTTCATGTTTTGAGTGTACGAAAGTAACAGTAAAGAAGTGGAGAATATGAAAAAAGAATCTATGTTCAGAGACCGGGAGTTCATGGAGAAGCTGTGGAAGCTCACCATTCCCATTACTCTCCAGAGCCTCATGCTGGCCCTGGTGGCTGCGGCGGATGCCTTCATGCTGGGGGCCGTGGAGCAGAATCAGATGTCGGCTGTGTCTCTGGCAGCCCAGATCCAGTTTGTCCAGAATATGATGCTGTCGGCGGTGACCTCTGCCTTTATGGTGCTGGGTGCCCAGTACTGGGGCAAAAAGGATACAGATACAGTGGAGGATGTGTTCTGCATTGGCCTTCGTGTGAATGCTTTCATTTCTTTCCTGTTCTTCCTGGGATGTCAGCTGTGCCCCGGTTTCCTCATGACCATTTTTACCAATGAGACTGTGCTGGTGGACATCGGTGTGGAGTATCTGAGGATTGCCGGCTGGTCCTACCTGTTCACGGGTATTTCCCAGTGCTATCTGTCCCTTATGAAGGTGTCCGAGCATCCGGCTCAGGCTTCTCTTATCAGCTCCGTGACAGTGGTGCTGAATGTGGTGCTGAATGCTATTCTCATCTTCGGCCTGCTGGGATTTCCTGCTATGGGAGTTCGCGGAGCGGCCCTGGCTACTTTAATTGCCAGAGCTATTGAGCTTCTCTGGTCCTTCCTGTATTCTCTGCGCCCGGGGTATATCCGGGTCAGACTGTCTGCCCTGGTGCGGTTCCGAAAGCTGTTGGAGAAGGATTTCTATAAGTGTATGCTTCCCCTCATGGGGGCCTGTTTGGTATGGAGCGTGGGCTTCACTTCCTACACTGCCTTCATGGGACACCTGGGCACGGACGCGGCTGCTGCTAATTCTGTGACCTCTGTGGTTCGTGATCTGGTATGCTGTGTCAGTGTGGGCGTGGCTTCTGCGGCAGGCATCATGGTGGGAAATGAGCTGGGAGCCGGACATTTGGAGAAGGGTAAGCTTTACGGTGATCGGTTTACGCAGCTTTCTTTTCTCATAGGCTTTGCTTCTACTCTGGTGATGCTGCTGGCTACTCCTGTGCTTCTGTGGTGTGTCAAGCTGACAGAGGGGGCCAGAGGACTTTTGACAGGCATGATGGTGGTCATGGCCTTTTACATGATAGGCCGGTGCGTGAATTCGGTCATCATCAATGGTGTGTTTGCTGCCGGAGGAGATACCATGTTTGATCTGTATTCTCTGGCGGTGACCATGTGGATGATTGCAGTTCCTCTGGCGGCTCTGGGTACCTTTGTGTTCCACTGGAATCCCATTTTGGTGTATGCCTGCACCTGCCTGGATGAGATCGGCAAGATTCCGTGGGTACTGATCCACTTTAAGAAGTATCGTTGGGTGAAGGACCTGACGAGATAAACAGAAAAACACCTCTGCAGGAGCAGAGGTGTTTTTCTGCGATAAGGCCGCCCTGCGGCTGCTGAGCTTGCCCGGGAAGACATTGGGCGGCCAAGTACAGCGAGAAGCTTTGCTTTGACCTGAAATGCATCTCAGAATAGAGTAGGAAGGGCAAAGCCACCTCCTACTCGATTGGTTTACCGGAAAGCGGGAGATAGAAGTTTCCGGTAATTCTATTCTACCTGCCGGCTTAGACTTGTTCCCAAAGAGTTTTATACCACTTTCGCTTTCTTCAATGCGGTTGTCAGCGGGGGCAGTACTGCGGTGAAAAGCACGGAGGTCACCAGGCAGGCGATCAGACGGAGAAGAATCGTGGGGATGGTGGCGGCGAAGGGATAGCCAAAGACCTTGGCATCCACCCACATGACACCGGTATTGATGATGGTGGAGAGGATTCCTGTCAGCAGGATCACCGGGAAGAGGAGACCGACCTTCTCGATGCGGAATCCTTTTCCTTTGGCCCAGAATCCCACCAGCAGACCCCGCACACCTGCGGGGAGCATCCACAGGGGAGTGGTAATGCTCAGGCCGTAGGGGCCTATAAGCTGAGAGATGAAGTTGCCCACAAGGCCGACCATAAGTCCATCCACAGGTCCGTAAAGAATACTGCACAGCAGAACCGGCAGCATGTCGAAGGTCAGCTTCATGTTCAGGGTGTGGATGGATACATAGTTTGCCAGAACTGTATACAGGGCAGCGCAGAGTGCGCCCACCACAAGACGTTTGAGTTTCATACTTTAGTCTTTCCGGAAAGAATATTCTGGTAATCTGCCCAGTTCTTTTTCAGCAGACGGGGGATGTCCAGAGAGTAGGGGCAGCGGCTGTGGCAGACGCCGCAGTCGACGCAGTCTTCGATCTTGCTCATTTCTTTTTGCCAATATTCATTGGTCCATTCGGCGGAGGGAGCGCGGCGGACCATCTGGCTCATGCGGGCGCCCTGATTGATGATGATGCCTACGGTGCAGGGCATGCAGTAGCCGCAGCCGCGGCAGAAATCACCGGTAAGCTCCCGGCGATCCTTTTCAATGAGAGCGGCCAGGTCATCATTGAGAGTGGGCTCGTTGTCAAAGAAGGAGAGCCACTCCTCCAGCTCGGTTTCCCGCTGGATGCCCCAGATGGGCATGACGTTGTCGAACTGTGTCATGAAGGCCATGCAGGCGGCGGAGTTGGTGAGGAGACCGCCGGAGAGGCCCTTCATGGCAATGAAGCCCATGTTCGCTTCCTTACAGCGGCGCACCAGGTCAACATCACGCGCGGAGGAGATGTAGCTCAGGGGGAACTGGAGGGTCTCGTAGAGGCCGCTGTCCACGATCTCCTCGGCGATGCCCACCTTATGGGCGGTTATGCCGATGTGGCGGACCTTGCCTTCCTCTTTGAATTTCAGCATTTCCTCGTACATGCCGGTGCCGTCCCCGGGTCGGTAGCACCGGGAGACGCAGTGGAACTGATAAATGTCCACGTGGTCGGTCTTCAGGAGCTTCAGGGAGGTCTCCAGCTCCTCCCGGAGGGTGACGGGGTCCTTGGCCTGGGATTTGGTGGCAATGTAAATATGATCGCGCAGGTGGGAGAGGGCTTCGCCCAGCTTCTCCTCGCTGTCGCTGTATGCCCGGGCGGTGTCGAAGAAGGTCATGCCTCCTTCGTAGGCCCGGCGCAGGATGGTTTTGGCTGTTTCCATGTCCACTCGCTGGATGGGCAGCGCTCCGAAGCCGTTTTGGGGAGCGGTGATGCCGGTGGAACCTAAAGTAATTTGACGCATAAGAGCCTCCTTTAGCTGCATGGGGGATGATACTGTTCAATGGTATATACTTCCGTGATGGACTCTGCAATTGTCGAATCGGAGCGGAAGATCCTGCAATGATAAGTTCTTCCTTGATGGAGTCAGCACGGATAGATTCGATCTTGATAGAGTCAACAGTAATATATTCTACCATAGAGGGAAATGTCTCACAAGGACAGAGACAAGAGGACCGGCAATCAGGACGAAGATGGAATAGAGGACGAGGATAAGAGAGGGATAAATAAAGGAAAGTCCGGATCAGGATTGTAAAAAACATGACAATTTTCTGCTCCTTGCAAAACTGCCCTGTTTTTGGACGATTATCCGAAGTTTTTTGCAGGATTTTTCATGGACAAATTCAAATATTGGTGTATACTTGTATACATTACCCATTATTGAACGTAAACCTCATATGAGCACGTTAAGGAGGAGAATATATGTTAGAGCTTTCCAGAAAGACCAACCTGCTGGAGGAGAATGATTACAGGTATAACCTGCAGGATGTGCCGGATCCCATACTGTACAGGGATGTGTACAGCTACGACCAGGTGCCTAAGGTGGCATTCAACCACCGCCGGGTGCCCATGAATATGCCTGAGGATATCTGGATCACGGATACTTCCTTCCGTGACGGTCAGCAGTCCGTGAACCCCTATACCACCAAGCAGATCGTGGATCTGTATAAGATGCTTTCCCGTCTGGGAGGGCCCTACGGCATCATCCGTCAGACGGAGTTTTTCGTATATACAAAGAAGGACCGGGATGCTTTGGAGCAGTGCATGGACCTTGGGCTGAGATTCCCGGAGATCACCACCTGGATCCGAGCCACCAAGGAGGATTTCAAGCTGGTGAAGGATCTGGGTGTTCGGGAGACCGGTATTCTGGTCAGCGCCAGTGACTACCACATTTTTAAGAAGCTGAAGATGAGCCGATCTCAGGCCATGGACTACTATCTGTCCACGGTGAAGGAGGCCTTTGATGCGGGGGTCATGCCCCGGTGCCATCTGGAGGACATTACCAGAGCCGACTTCTACGGCTTCGTGGTGCCCTTTGTGAATGCTCTTATGGAACTGTCGGAGGATGCGGGCATTCCCGTGCGCATCCGTGCCTGCGACACCATGGGCTACGGCGTGCCCTATACGGAGGTGGCGCTGCCTCGCAGCGTACCCGGTATCATTTACGGTCTGCAGCATTTCTCCGGTGTGCCCTCCGACATGCTGGAGTGGCATGGCCATAATGACTTCTACAAAGCCGTGACCAATGCTTCCACTGCATGGCTGTACGGTGCCAGCGGCGTCAACTGCTCCATGCTGGGCATCGGCGAGCGCACCGGAAACATTCCTCTGGAGGCTATGGTGTTCGAGTATGCTTCCCTTCGCGGTTCTCTGGACGGCATGGATCCCACGGTCATCACGGAGATCGGCGAGTACTTTTCCAAGGAGATGGGCTACGACATTCCCCCCATGACTCCTTTTGTAGGCAGAAACTTCAACGTCACCAGGGCCGGCATTCATGCAGACGGCATGATGAAGGATGAGGAGATCTACAACATCTTCGATACCAGGAAGATTCTGAACCGGCCGGCTTCCGTCCTCATCAGCAAGACCTCCGGCGCTTCCGGCATCGCTTACTGGATCAACCAGAACTATTTCCTGGAGGGAGACGCGGCTCTGGATAAGAAGGATCCTCTGGTGACGGCTATGAAGGAGTGGGTGGACCTGGAGTTCGCCAACGGCCGTGTAACCAACCTGTCCAACGAGGAGCTGGAATCCAAGATCGAAGAGCTCTCCGGTGGAAAGCTGAAGAGATAAATTCATTTAGTCAGAAAGGACCCATCAATGGCAAATCATAAGACAGTATCCATCGCCGATCAGATCTTCGAGCAGCTGGAGCAGGAGATCCTCTCCGGCAAGTATGTGAAGGGAGATGTGATCAGCGAACTGAAGCTCTCCGAGGAGCTGGGAGTCAGCCGTACTCCCATCCGGGAAGCCATCAGCCGCCTGCTCATGGAGCGACTTCTGAAGGAAGGCGTTCGTGGCCTGGAGGTGGTAGGCGTATCCATGGAGGATGTTATGGACATGTACGAGGTCCGTGCCCGTCTGGAGGGCATGGCAGCCGGCATGGCCGCGAAGAACATCTCTCCCCAGATGCTGGCAGCCATCCAGGAGACCCTGGAGATGCAGCATTTCTTCATTGGAAAGCAGGCCACCGGCGGCGGAGACCGCAGCGAGAAGATCCGTGACCTGGATTCCCGGTTCCACGAGCTTCTCTACGAGGCCAGCGATTCCCACGTGCTCATTGATGTGCTTCAGCCCATCCACAAGAAGATCACCAAGTTCCGGAAGGCTTCCATGCGACGTACCAACAGCGCAGAGGAATCATGGCAGGAGCATCACGCCATTTACACAGCTCTGGTATCCGGAAATGCGGAAGAGGCGGAGCTGGCAGCCGTAGAGCATATCCGGAAGGCTAAGAACCGGATTGCAGAGATTAAGGACGAAGAGTGACAGGAGCGTTCACATGGGACTTACTATTGCACAGAAAATCATTAAGAGCCATTTGGTCAGCGGAAATATGCAGGTGGGAGAGGAGATCGGTCTGCGCATCGACCAGACCCTGACCCAGGATGCCACCGGCACCATGGCTTACCTGGAGCTGGAAGCCATGGGCATCGACCGTGTCCGCACGGAGCGCAGTGTGGCATATATCGACCACAATACCCTCCAGTCCGGCTTTGAGAATGCAGATGATCACCGCTACATTCAGAGCGTAACCTCCAAGTACGGCGTGTGGTACTCCCGCCCCGGCAACGGCATCTGCCACCAGGTCCATCTGGAGCGCTTCGGCATTCCCGGAAAGACACTCATCGGCTCTGATTCCCATACTCCCACCGGGGGCGGCATCGGCATGTTGGCCATGGGCGCCGGCGGTCTGGATGTGGCTGTGGCCATGGGCGGCGGCACCTACTACATTACCATGCCCCGCATGTTCAAGGTGGAGCTCATCGGAAAGCTCAGAAAGGGCGTGACCGCCAAGGATGTGTCTCTGGAGATCCTCCGGATCCTCTCCGTGAAGGGCGGCGTGGGCGCCATCATCGAGTGGGGCGGTGAGGGAGTGAAGACCTTGTCCGTTCCCGAGCGGGCCACCATCACTAACATGGGCACCGAGCTGGGCGCTACCACCTCCATTTTCCCCTCCGATGAGACCACCCGTGAGTT
>JABUST010000186.1 GCA_021442595.1 Lachnospiraceae bacterium
CAGGTCCCGGCGGATCTCCTCATACTCGCTGGCACTGCAGATGCCCTTGTGACCGTGGAGCCTTGCATATTCACCCTCGTGAATGCAGCCCCCCTTCAGAAGGGAATTCACTTCGCAGTGGGCAGCCAGAAGCTTTCCCAGCTTGCGGATCCGCATCATAGCCTCCCGCATCATGTCCTCACTCTGAATACCCCTGCCATCATCGGAAAAGGCTGCCACATCCGGAGCCATTCCCTCCAGATCCGCCATTTCCTCCCCCATCTCATTGACAGTGATGGCGCCATAAGGGTAGACCTTTACTACTGCCTTATCCTTAATGGCCTGCAGCTCCGGAGCCAGGTGCTCCGGGCTGTCGGGAACAGGCTTCAGGTTGGGCATGGTCAGGACGGAGGTGAATCCCCCCCGGGCTGCTGCCATGGATCCTGATGCCATGTCTTCCTTATACAAAAATCCCGGGTCTCTGAAATGCACATGCACATCAATGAGACCCGGGAAAATGAAACAGTTATCACAGGGGATAACGGTAACGTTATCAGTGATCAAATGAGAAGAAACAGAAGGGGCTACTGCAGCAATAACACCATCCTGTACCAGAACATCTGCGGCTTCAAAACGATTCTTGTGATAAACACAGGCACCCTTGAATAAAGTCTGACTCACGGTGGTTTCCTCCCTCAAAAAGCTTTCAAAGTATTATACCAAAACATTCGGAAAATTCAATATGAGAAACAGAAGGCTATACTCTCTCCTGAAGCTCTGACACCGATTCCCTTCATTTGTGTATGCTTCGTCTTCATTGACCGCACGTGCATTTTCGTTGTACAGGGACTGCTGACTGGGGGTGATGATGCCCGACATTATTGTAATAAAAGCCGTTCTATGTTACAATTTTTCAGATACAGATCATTTGGAAAGGCAAAAGCAAATGGTTAAGAAATTCCAAGTATGTGTGGAGCCTCTCACCGGCGACAAGCCCAGGACCGCCTACGTGTATCTGCCGGAGAGCTATAAAAAGAGTCGCCGCAGACGGTATCCCGTCCTGTACATGTTTGACGGACACAATGTTTTCTTCGATGAGGACGCCACTTATGGCAAGAGCTGGGGCATGGCAAAGTATCTGGATGCCCTCCGGGCGGATCTCATCGTGGCGGCGGTGGAGTGCAACCACGAAGGGAACGGACGCCTCATTGAGTACTCTCCCACACCCATCAAGTATAAAAAAGAAATACTGCCTGCCAGCGGCCGGGAGACCATGGAATGGATGGTCAATGAGTTCAAGCCCTACATAGATTCTCATTACCGCACCATGAAAACACCGGACAAGACCGGCATCTGCGGCAGCTCCATGGGCGGACTCATGGCCCTCTTCGCCGCCTGTGAATACAGTCATGTGTTCGGCAAGGCGGCAGCCCTTTCCCCCAGTCTCTGGCTGGCCGGAAAGACCTTTATGGACCTGATGGCAAAGGCATCCATCCGGCCCGGTACCCGCATTTATATGGATTGCGGCAGCAAGGAATTCGACAGTCGGGGAGGAGGGCGCAGAGCCTTTCAGATGGCCACCGACATTCTCCTTAGGAAGGAGACCTTCGTCACCAGCCGCATCGTTCCAAACGGAGAGCACTGCGAAGCCTCCTGGGAGAAGCAGATTCCCATCTTTATGGGAGTGCTGGGGATGTTTGATTAAGTTTCCGGCCGGAACATGATAGTTCGTACAACCCGGAAATCCGGATCCGAAGAAATTAAAAGAGATAAGCCAATACAAAAGCAAACAGCTCGATAGAGCAGGAAAAAGGAACGAAGCAGATGAAAACAGAATACAGAAAAGAGTATTCACACATTCTGGGCAGGGACATGGAATATAAGATCTATGGACATGCCGGAAAACCCGTTCTGTTCATCCCCTGCATGGGAGGACGGTTCTTCGACTTTGAGGATTTTCACATGGATGCCACCTGGGCGCCCTGGATCGAAAGCGGCCGGGTACAGGTGTTCTCCATCGACACCATAGACAACGAGACCTGGAACAATCCGGGAGGAGATCCCAGACAGCGCATTGAGCTCCATGAAAGATGGCTCCACGCGGTGGTGGATGAGCTCATGCCCTATATGAGAGCCCATAACACCTACTGCAACGGAGGAAACTTCGGAGGCAAGTGGATGAGCTTCGGCTGCAGCCTTGGAGCCATGCATGCCGGCATTTTCTATTTCCGGTATCCCGATCTCTTTGATAAGGTGCTGGGGCTCTCCGGAACCTATCTGGCAGCAGAGTGCTTCCACGGATACAGCGATGAGCTGACCTATGCTAACTCCCCTGTGGACTTTATCAGCAACATGCCGGCGGACCATGACTATATTTCCAAATATAATGAAGGTCAGATGATCTTCTGCGTAGGCCAGGGAGCCTGGGAAGAGGCGCTCCTCTTCGGCACCCACAGACTGGAAGATGCCTGCCGGGCCAAAGGCATCAACGGTTGGTTCGACTACTGGGGTCACGATGTGAATCACGACTGGCCCTGGTGGTACAAACAGTGCGATTACTTCCTGCCAAAGATGCTGGGATAAGGTGCACAATACACGAGGACGGTTTTCCCCGGAGGGGTAATTTTTCTCATAGGAAAAAACAGAGTCCGAGTGGCTGCAGGATCTCGGGAGTCCGACGGACGAAGAGATCCGTATCCCGGTCAGAAACCATCGACATAAGTGTCTTAAATCAGCAAAACCATAGATAAAATCCACGTCAACATAGGAGAAACAAAATGAAAAACTTCGTATTCCTTTCCCCAAATTTCCCCGAAAACTACTACCTGTTCATTCGCCAGCTGAAGAACAACGGCCTCCGGGTCCTGGGCATCGGTGACTGCCCCTTCGATGACCTGCGTCAGGAGCTGAAGGAGGACCTCACCGAGTACTATAAGGTAGACTCCCTGGAAAACTACGAGGCCTGCTACCGGGCCATGGGCTATTTCATCCACAAGTACGGCCGCATCGACTGGTTGGAGACCAACAACGAGTACTGGCTGGAGCGCGATGCTCAGCTGCGCACCGATTTCAACATCACCAGCGGCTTCCGCAATCAGGATATTCATGCCGTAAAGTATAAGAGCGCCATGAAGGAATACTATGCCAAGGCAGGCATTCCCACAGCCCGCTATCAGCTCATCTACACCCGACAGGACGCCTACGACTTCGTGGCAGAAGTGGGTTATCCCGTGGTGGTCAAGCCCGATAACGGCGTAGGCGCTTCCTGTACCTACAAGCTCAAGAGCGATGAGAATCTGAATGACTTCCTGGATGACCATCTGAATGACGGCATTGTGTTCATTATGGAAGAGTTCGTGGAGGGCTATGTGGTCACCTATGATGGCATCATCGATTCTAACGGACAGCCCATCTTTGAGACAGGCAATGTAAGCCCCACTTCCATCATGGACATGGTGAACTTCGGGGATGACTGCATTTTCTACATTCGCGGCGAACTGCCCGAAGAGCTGAGAGAAGCCGGCCGCGCCACTGTGGCATCCTTCGGCGTCAAGAGCCGCTTCGTTCACTTTGAGTTCTTCATTCTGACCAAGGACATGGAGCACATCGGACCTGCGGGTACTATCGCCGGTCTGGAGGTCAACATGAGACCCTCCGGCGGTGTCAGCCCCGATATGATGAATTATTCCAACCACACGGATGTCTATAAGATCTGGGCAGATATGATTGCTTTTGATCATTCCACTTTGCCGGCTCCTCAGTGGAGACAGCTGGCTGCCTATGCAGGACGTCGTGATCACAAGAACTATAAGATCAGTGATGAAAAGATCCTGCGGAAATATGCCGATCATATCATGCAGGTAGGCCGTGTGGCGGATGCTCTGTCCGGTGACATGGGCAACAGAATGTTCATCGCCAATTTCGATACGGTGGAAGA
The DNA here is from genome assembly GCA_021442595.1 of Lachnospiraceae bacterium. Classification (GTDB taxonomy): domain Bacteria; phylum Bacillota; class Clostridia; order Lachnospirales; family Bianqueaceae; genus RUG760. Next base: position 3,917 of record JABUST010000186.1, read on the forward strand.
GGTTAATGCCTATTACGCTGACACCACCGCCACGGAGTAAATGGAATCTTTATTAGAATGTGCAGAGAGCTCTCCCCCTGATGGGGGGAGGGCTTTTTGTTCTGATAAAGCATTCTTTTTCATTTGACTTTGCAAACGCGAGGGGATAGAATGATTTTAAGTGAACTTGTTCATAAAAGAAGGAGGTGCAGCTTATGCCAAAGATTATCCTGAATCTGCGGGAGCAGATCATATCCACCGGCAGGGTCATCCTTCAGGAAGAAGGATATAAGGCACTGAATATGAGGCGGATCGCCGATGAATGCCAGATCGCTGTTGGAACGGTATACAACTACTTTTCATCCAAGGAGATACTGTCCGCATCTGTCATGCTGACAGACTGGCAGGAGTATCTGGAAGATGCCAGAAAACAGGTGGAAATCATAGATATAGAAGACCCTGCCGAAGGCTTGGAAATTCTGTTCCTGAAAATTCGCGCTTTCAGCAACCAATACCATTCCGCCTGGGTCGAATACGGAGTCATGCCTCAAGGCTATTCTGAAAGGCATGTCAAGTTGGTTAGCCAACTGGGGGAACTGGTTCAGATGATCGTAAAAAAATGCGGTATCAAGCCTGAACCCGAGCCATATATGTTTATGGCGGAAGTTCTGTTAACAGCCACCTACAGGCCCGATGTAAAATTTGAGAATTTGAAACCGTTTTTCATAAAACTGATCAATTGAGCTGACTTTGTTCAGAACCTGTATCTGGCTACCGGGATTCCAAAAACTTCCGGTATTGCCGCCGCAGCCGGATGCTTCCGGAACTGCTGCCCATTCATATTGGGGTTGTTTCAGCGTCAACTGAAAAGAAAGCCTGAGATAATAACATGTTGGGGAAAAACCAAAAAAAGAAGCATCATACATAAAAAGCCTCGACAATATCAATTTGCCGAGGCTTTTTGTGCCGTATGAGATTATTATGCCTGTTCGGCGCTGCCAAAGCGCTCCTGAGCCAGTCTTCTCCACTTGCCCTTGCGGTAACAGAGAGTAGTTATGCAAGCGCCGAGGAGCCAGCTGACCAGAAGAGAGATGAACACGCAGCGATAGTCACCGGTGGGCAGCTCGGGAGTTCTGGTCAGGAAGGAGATGCCATAGGCCACAGGAACACGAATAGCCACGGTAGTTGCCAGAGAAATCCACATGGGAGTCATGGTGTCACCTGCTCCCCGCATCACACCGCTGAAGCACTGAGTAACAGACATGGCAATGTAGCCAACCGCCAAAATGTTCATAAGACCCCGGGACATATCTACCAGAGTTTCCGTCTCGGTGAAAATACCCATGAGGGAGCGGCCGAAAATCAAGATCATGCAGGTCAGGAAAGCGCTGATGCCTGCAGCCATGAGGGTGCCCTGCTTGGCTCCCTTGGAAACCCGGTCCAGCTTTCCCGCACCTACATTCTGACCGGCATAGGTGGTCATGGCGGTGCCGAAGGAGAAGTTGGGCATCATGGCGAAGCCGTCTACACGCATAATGATGACATTGGCGGCGATGACCTGCTCTCCAAAGCTGTTGGTGAGGGACTGTACCAGAATCATGGCCATGGAAAAGATGGCCTGGGTGATACCGCTGGGGAGCCCAAGCTTCAGGACATTCAGGGCGTGGAACTTATTGGGCTTCAGGTATTTCCACTTCAGATCGAAGGTGGAGGAGAGGCTCTTCAGCTTCAGGAAAGCCAGGAAAGCAGAAATGATCTGAGCAATGATGGTGGCCAGAGCTGCGCCGGCAACCCCCATCTGCATGGGACCTACGAAGATGATGTCCAGAATAACATTGATTACCGTGGCAATCAGCAGATAGATCAGAGCGGAGAAAGAATCTCCCAGACCTCGAAGGGCGCCGGTCAGAATATTATAGTAGGAAGTACCGGCGATGCCCATCACCAGGATCATCAGATAGGATTCGCACCAGTCAATAATGGAGGCGGGGGTCTGCAGGAGCTCCAGCAGAGGGCGGATGGCAAAGGCGCCAATAATCATAATGATGGCGCTGGCAATAAATGTCAGGCTGAGGCAGTTTCCGATGGCGATGGACAGATCTTCCCGCTTCTTTGCACCGAAGTACTGGGCCACCACCACGCTGGCACCTACGGAGATACCCATGAAGAGCACCAGAAGGAGATTATAAACGGGACCGGCAGAGCCCACGGCAGCCAAGGCATTGTCGCCGATGTATTTTCCGACGATAACACTATCGGCAGTGGAATACAGCTGCTGAGCGATGTTTCCGATCAGCATGGGGACGGTAAACAGCAGGATTTTTTTCCAGGGGGTGCCCGTGGTCATATCCGAGGGGGCAAACAGTTCTTTGATCGTCATTTCTTATCCTTTTCCTTACACACAACAATATTTCCGAAAAAGAATTTCCCATCACATGGCAGCAACCGGGCAGATGGTGCCGCAGTTTTTCCGTCGGTGATTAAATTAAGGGAATTCCAAGAGAGTGCATCCATTTTACCACAATGCTTTGCGTAACATTGTACGAAAACAGGAAAAAACAACCCCTAAAAAACGGACAAAATCCCCTCTGTCCGTTCCATATTCGTTCACGGTAAGTTTAGGATATGCGGTATAATAGAAGAAATTCGGCATGCAGGATAATGATCTGCGGTCTGAGAACACAAGACCTTGCAGGTTTTAACATATGATGAAGAATCAACGAGGTGTCCTATGTTTCATATTTTAGTGGTCGATGATGACAAAAGCACCCGCCGTCTTATGCGGGCAGTACTGGAGGCGGAGGGATACCAGGTCCATTTGGCAGAAAATGGAGAAGAGGCCCTGACTGTCATGGATCATCAGCACATCGATCTGGTGGTGCTGGATATTATGATGCCGAAAATGGACGGATACGAATTCACCAGGGTCATCAGGCAGACAAATTCGGAACTTCCTATTCTCATGGTCAGTGCCAAACACCAGCCGGAGGACAGAAAAGAAGGCTTTCTGGTGGGCACAGATGACTACATGACCAAGCCCGTGGATACGGAGGAGATGCTGCTGCGCATCAAGGCCCTGCTGAGAAGAGCCCGCATCGTCAGTGAACGCCGCATCGTTATAGGTGATGTAACGCTGGATTATGATTCTCTCACCATATCCCGCAAGGCCAACGAGGCTGAAGGAAGAAAACAGGAGACTCTGGAAATTCCCCAGAAGGAATTTCTTCTCCTGTACAAGCTCCTTTCTTATCCCGGAAAGATCTTTACCCGCATTCAGCTCATGGACGAGATATGGGGGACGGAGACCGATTCCGGCTGGGAGACCATCACGGTCCACATAGGCAGGCTGAGAAAACGGTTTGAAAACTGGAATGAATTTGAAATCATTTCTGTCCGCGGACTGGGATACAAAGCTGTAAAAAAGGAGAATGATTCTGCCCTATGATCAACAAAAAGGTGCTGCAGGACGAGATCCTTCTCATGGAACGGGAGCGCAAGTTCAGACTCAGCCTTTCCCTGCTGATCTCCGCCATTGTGCTGCTGTCTCTTCTGGCCGTGGCGGCCATGGGCTTTGTGGCCTATAACATGGGCGGAAGGAAGATTCCCGTCATTGAAGAGGTGGCCCACCCCGCTGCTCTGTTTACCCTGCTGGCCATATTCAGTATCCTCATGGGTACCCTGGTCTCAGTGCTGGTCAGCTGGCCTATTCTGCGGCCTCTGAACCGGCTCATCAACGGCATGAACCGCCTGGCCAAGGGAGACTATAAGGCTCGGCTGGAAGGCAGAGGTATGCTGAACACCGTGCCCATTTACGTGGAATCCAGAGAAGCCTTTAACAAGCTGGCGGAGGAACTGGAGGGGACGGCCATGCTCCGGTCGGATTTCATCAATAATTTTTCTCATGAATTCAAGACTCCCATCGTGTCCATTGCGGGATTTGCTAAACTGCTGCAGCAGGAGGATCTGACGGAGGAGGAGAGAAAGGAATATCTGGCCATCATAGAGGCGGAATCCCTGCGGCTTTCCGCCATGTCCAACAACGTGCTGAGCATGTCCCGGGTGGAAAAGCAGACCATCCTTACGGACGTGACGGAATACAATCTGTCCGAGCAGCTTCGCAGCAGCTGTCTGCTGCTGGAGAGCAAGTGGGAACAGAAGGAACTGGAGATGGATCTGCTCTTCGACGAGCACCGGATCCGGGCCAATCAGGAGCTGATGGCTCAGGTCTGGGTGAATCTTCTGGACAATGCGGTCAAGTTCACACCGCCCAAAGGTAAGGTCAGCATACGGATTTTTGAGACCGGTCGGACTGTAAGGGTGTCCATTTCCAATACGGGAAGTGAGATTCCCGAGGATAAAAGAGAGAGAATCTTCCGCAAGTTTTACCAGGCAGATGAGTCCCATCAGTCTGAGGGAAATGGCATCGGCCTGGCCATTGTCCGCTATGTGGTGGAGCTGCATAAGGGGAAAGTCAGCGTGGAAAGCCGGGACATGGTCACTACCTTTACTGTGGTGCTGCCGAAAGGCGGGGCCGGATAAATACGGCTCGGCGGCTGCAGAATTATTGCTATTGAAAGCTTTATAAACGGCATCGACTGATTCCGTCGATTCCTTTGGCGGTGCCGGGTATGTATCCGGGTTTTGCAAATTTGGGCGACTTGGTGTATGATTAGCATTCCGCGTGCTTTTTTATTTCGAGAGAGGATTGAATATGGATATCTTCTGGCATGGCTGTCTCTGGGTCCTGGGCAGGCTTCTGCTGCTCTTGGGCCTGGTCTTGTGTCTGATTCTGGCATTCGTGCTTGTGCTTGTTTTGATGCTGGTGGTGGGAGCCCTGACCTCCCGCATGGATGTGGAATATGAGGAGGACAGCAAGTACCATCGCTTTCTTTTTAGGTTTGTGGTCCCGCTGCTGGTAGTGCTGGGACGGATCAAGGTTCAGGTTACGGGTCTTGAGAAGGTTCCCTCTGACAGGCGGTTTCTGTATGTAAGCAACCACCGGTCCAATTATGACCCCATCATCGTTCTGAAGGTGCTGTCGGACAGGCAGATGGCCTTTGTGAGCAAGGAAGCCAACTTCCGGATACCTTTGGTGGGTGCCATCCTGCACCGCAGCTGCTTCCTGAGCATCAACCGGGAGGATCCCCGAAAAGCCATTACCACCATCAACAGGGCGGCAAAGCTTCTGGCAGAGGGAAAATTCTCCATCGGCGTGTATCCTGAAGGCACCAGAAGTAAGGATTGCACCCTGCTGCCTTTCCATGACGGTGTTTTGAAGATCGCCCAGAAGGCCAAGGTGCCTGTGGTGGTATCCATCATCAGGGGGACGGAGAATATCAGCAGGAATTTTCCTTTCCGAAGCACCACGGTTTATCTGGACTTTATCGATTGTCTGGAAAATGTGGAGAAGGTCCGCACGGCAGAGCTGGGCGCTACTGTGAGGAGCGCCATTGAAAACCGGTTGAAGGCCGAGAAGTAAACTTCAGAAGGAACAGAATCCGCTGAAAACTGTATTAAGCTTCAAAAGACACCGGACCGGTTGAAATATGAAATAATCTTCAGAAGACACCGGACCGGTTGAAATAAGAAATAATCTTCAAAAGACACCGGACCGGTTGAAATATGAAATAATCTTCAGAAGACACCGGATTAGATGAAAACCGAAGTAACGTTGATAAGAAGACCTGTCAGCTGAAGAACAGGAAACTTACATTAGTTAGGAGAACCACCATGTACCACGTGCTCTACAACCCTCAGGCAGGCAACAAGACCGGGGAGATCTCAGCCAGAAAGCTTCTGGAGTACTATAAAGAAGAGGAACTGAGTTTTGAGGACATCACCCGGATCAATGCGGCTGACTATGTGCAGACCCTGCCCCCGGAGGATGTGGTCATCATTTGCGGAGGGGACGGCACAGTGCACCACTTTGCCAACGATACCTACGGAAAACTGGAGGGGCGCACGGTCCTGTACTACGCTTCCGGCTCCGGAAATGACTTCCTGACAGATATCGGCTTCACCAAGGGAGACGGGGTCGTCCGCATTGATCCCTTCCTGCAGGACCTTCCCAAGGTGGAATGCATGGGACAGACCTACCGCTTTGTGAACAACATGGCCTTCGGCATCGACGGCTACTGCTGCGAGGAGGGCGACCGGATCCGGGCCACCTCGGACAAACCCATCAACTATACCACCATCGCCATTAAGGGACTGTTGGGGAAGTTTCATCCGGTGAATGCCAAGGTTACCGTGGACGGCGAGACCAGGGAGTACAGGAAGGTATGGATGGTGCCCACCATGAAGGGCAGCCATTTCGGAGGAGGCATGATCCCCACTCCCGATCAGGACCGCATGGATCCTGAGCGAAAGGTGAGTGTGCTGGTGTTCCACGGACTGGGCCCCCTGAGGACTCTGATTCTGTTCCCTTCCATCTTTACGGGAAAGCATGTGAAATTCAAAAAGAATGTGCACATCGTAACGGGAAAAGAGGTCTATGTGGAGTTTGACAGACCCACAGCCGCCCAGGTGGATGGGGAGACCATCACCAATGTTACCAGTTACCGCGTGACTGTGGAGTGATCCTTGTACAGTTTCACAGTGCTTTCTGCAGGAAATTTATGATACAATGATTGGAACACTCAGCTGACCGGCTGTTGTGTATATGGTATGTAAATTTCAGCCGGTGCATCTGCACCGGCTTTCGTTTAATGGAATAAGGAGTATATTATGACGGATCATCCTATTTTTACCGGCGCCGCCAGCGCCCTGATTACTCCCCTGAATGCACAGGGCGTGGATTTTGAGTCTCTGGGAAGACTCATCGACTGGCAGATTGAGAAGGGCATCAAGGCCCTGGTGATTGCCGGCACCACCGGCGAGGGCTCCACTCTTTCCGATGAGGAGCACAAGGCAGTTCTGAAATACAGCGTAGAGCGCACCGCAGGCCGGGTTCCGGTCATCGCCGGCACCGGCTCCAACGATACCGAGTATGCCATCGCCCTGACTAAGTACGCCTGCGAAGTGGGCTGCGACGCCATGCTGGTAGTGACTCCTTACTACAACAAGGCTACCCAGAAGGGTCTGGTCAAGATGTTCTGCGCCATCGCCGATGCATCCACCAAGCCCATCATCGTATACAATATCCCCGGTCGTACCGGGGTGAACGTGGAGCCTGCCACCTTCCTGGAGCTGGCTAAGCATCCCCGCATTACGGCTGTGAAGGAAGCCAGCGGCAACTTCTCCAAGATCGCGGAGATCCTCCGCCTGGTTGGCGACAAGATGGATGTCTATTCAGGCAATGATGACCAGATTGTTCCTCTGCTGGCGCTGGGCGGCAGCGGTGTGATCTCCGTGCTTTCCAATGTTATGCCCACGGAGACCGTGGAGATGTGCGAGGCCTTCTTCCGTGGAGAGACTGCCAAGGCCGCTAAGATGCAGATCGAATATCTGGATCTGATTAATGACCTGTTCTGCGAAGTGAATCCCATCCCTGTCAAGGCAGCCATGGCTCATCTGGGCTTCGGCGAGAATTATGTGCGCATGCCCCTCACCGTTATGGAGCCGGAGCATGAAGCCAAGCTGGTGGCCGAGATGAAGCGCCTGGGTGTAATTGAGTAATGAAATCGCTAAGAGAAAGGCATGGAGTGAATCCTTGCTTGCCTGAGATGAGCAGGAAGACATGGAGAGAATCCTTGCTTGCCTGAGATGAGCAGGAAGGCATGGAGAGAATCCTTGCTTGCCTGAGATGAGCAGGAAGACATGGAGTGAATCCTTGCTTGCCTGAGATGATTGGGAAAGCATGGAGAGAGCCATGTTTGTCTGAACGGAACAGGTTTTCCAAATAAACTTATTCTCAATTGTGAAATCAAAATTCTATGCAAGCATGGCCTTTCGCCATGCTTATTGATTAAATAGGAGGCGACTATGAGAATCTTATTGAGCGGCATGCTCGGCCACATGGGCAAGGAAGTGGTCAATCTGCTGGAGAGCGGCTTCCGAGGCATGGAACTGGCCGCAGGGGTGGATGCTTCTGTGAAAAGTATAAAGGATGATAAGGCTAATGAGGTGGTAAATAATACCTGTTCTGACAAGAATGATGAAATAGCAGCTAATGCATGTACAGACAGATCTTCCCGTAAGGCCTCTGATGTCTGCACTAATCAGGCTTCTCAGGCATCATCCAGTGCTTGTGCGAAGAAGGACTCCCATGCAGTAATAATAGGGAATGTAAACTGCTATGCAGAATTCTCTCAGGTTCCCGTAAAGGAGCTGGGGATTGACTGCATCGTTGATTTCTCCCATCATGCAGCCACCAAGGATCTTACGGATTTTGCTGTAGCAAACCGGCTTCCCCTGGTTTTGGCCACTACCGGCCAGACAGATGAAGAACTGGCCATGATCCATGCCGCCTCCAAGGAGATTCCTCTATTCTTTGCAGCTAATTACTCAGTAGGCATTGCCATTCTGATTGAGCTTGCCAAGAAGACCGCTGCTCTTATGCCCGATGCAGAGGTGGAGATCGTGGAGATGCATCACGACAGAAAGCTGGATGCTCCTTCCGGAACGGCTTTGGCCATCGCCAGAGGTGTATCCTCTGTGAGAAATAATGCGCCCATTACCACCGGACGGTCCGGTCTTGGAAAACGTACGAAAGAAGAGATCGGTGTACAGGCAGTCCGCATGGGCAACATCGTGGGTATACACGAGGTCCTCATTGGCACGAACAATCAGACCATCACTCTGAAGCATGAGGCTCATAGCCGGGCTCTCTTTGCAGAGGGCGCACTGGCTGCCGCTGACTTTATGGCCGGCAAGGCTCCCGGGCTCTACGACATGACCCATATGGTCAGCATGAAATAATATATGCCTGAAGATCAGACAGGCAAGCTCCCTCCGGTATGAGGTTTGATTTTCAAAAATACCCAAAAGACTGTTTTCGGGCCGGGCTTTGGGAATGTATATTCAAATAATAGAGGAATGGAAGATATGCAATGAAAAAAGCAAGAAAATGGATCATAAACAGCTTGTTCATGATTCTGCTCCTTGTGCTTACCTACTATGCGGTGCTGAAGGAGGAGGACCCCCGCCTGATCCTGAGTCTTCTGGATTGGGCGGATGGCCGCTACTGGGTGCTGGGCTTGTTTCTGGTTTTGGTGTTCATTGTATGTGAGTCCCATATCCTCAGGTTGTTGCTGAACACGGTGGGGTCTCCGCCACCCCAAGGCCATTGTTTGTATTATTCCTTTGTGGGATTCTTTTTCAGCGCTATCACGCCCTCTGCCGGGGGAGGCCAGCCGGCCCAGGTGGTCTACATGCACAAGGACGGCATACATTCGGCTGTATCCGCGCCCATTCTGGTCATTGTGACTATTTGTTATAAAGCAGTGCTGCTGATCTACGGTGTCATCGCTTTTGTGGTTCGGCCGGAAGAGCTGGTGAATGCCCGCTCCGGGGCCCAGCTCTGGTGCATGATCGGATTTGTGGCCACGGCGGTGGTGGTGCTGGGCTTTGTGCTGCTCATCGTGAAACCGCGATGGGTGGAGAAGGTGCTGCGGGGTGGTCTGCGCTTTGCGGGGAAGTTTATTCGCAAGGAGGAGCGCCTGAAGCGCTGGGACGACAAGCTGGCAGGGCTGATGAACACATATCATGATGTTACCCTGACCATTCAGAAGAATCCGAGGATTCTGGTTTGGACCATGCTGATCACATTTTTCCAGCGAAGTCTTCTTTTCTTTGTGACCTGGCTGGTTATGATGTCCTTTGGGCTGGATCATGTGGATCCCTTCAGCATCATCACGCTGCAGGCTACGGTGTCGCTGGGAACGGATCTGGTCCCTCTCCCCGGGGGCACCGGCGCCAACGAGGCTCTGTTCCTCCTGCTGTTTGAGGGATTCTGCGGTGAGCTCTGGGTGACACCTGTTCTGCTGGCGACCCGCGGCATTACCTATTACGGACAGCTGCTCATCAGTGGTTTGGGCACTCTTTATGCCGGTTGGCGGATCAAGAAACATGGTGTAAAAAAAAGCGAGAGTGCTGCGGAATAATTTTTGGCATGATGATTTGAGGAATAAGCTAAAAAGATACGGAAAGATATATAAAGTCGCCGGGAAATCCGAGAATGGAGATTTCCGGCGACTTGATTTTGGAACTGAGTCGCCGGAAAAGCGGGAAACATAAAAACCCGGCGACAAAGAAGTGCAGAACAGTCGCCGGGAATCCA
>JABUST010000024.1 GCA_021442595.1 Lachnospiraceae bacterium
CTTACCACGTAATCCTTGCTTAAGTCTTTTGCTTCGATGATCATGATTTATCTCCTTTCAAACATATTCATAATTCCGGCTATACAGAATCATCATTTCTCTTCTTTGATACTTTGGATAGAATAAACTCAATGGAAGAATCAACATCCTGTTCTTCTGTGTTAATTCGGAGAAATGGAGCATTTGGTTCTTCATATGGGCTGCTGATGCCCGTAAAATCCTTAATTTTCCCCTCTCGTGCTTTTTTATACAATCCTTTAGCATCTCTTCTCTCACACACTTCCAGAGGGGTTGAAACATGAATTTCATAGAAAGAATCCGAACCGATAATCTCTTTCGCTTGCATTCTATCTCCTCCGGCTGGTGAAATTAATGCCGCCACAGCAACAATCCCATTTCTATTGAAAAGTTTACAAACTTCCGCAACTCTTCGTATATTCTCTTTTCTATCCTCAGGTCCAAATCCAAGATTGTTGCATAAGCCTTTTCTAATATCATCTCCATCCAATAATACTGTAGGCTGACCAAATGATTGTAATCTATTTACACAGGCTTTGGCCAAAGTTGATTTTCCTGATCCTGATAATCCTGTAAACCATATTGTAAATGAAGTGTTGTCAGATTCCCGGGAACTTAATGATTGATTTGGATATGATCTTATCATTCCACATCCTACGGTAGCAAGCGTTCTTCTGCTGATTGCAATAAAACCTCCCATTAAATGACTATCCACAAAGCGCTCACAGTAAATCTCATCATCAAGCATGATCAGAACATTTACTATCTGATTTCTGTTTGCAAATGGGTCCTCCTTCTTTTCGTTTTTGCTTAAGTCATATATTTTATTGATTTTCTTTATTGTTCCGCTCGCTGTTTTGTTCGCAAATCGAAAGAAAAAAACTCTTCCTTCTGTTAGCACATCCTCTCCTATCCACAATAAATCAGCCTCAAATAATCTTGTACAAAAGGATTCAGTTACATTAACCAATGAGCAACCTCTCGGTGCATTAACATTGTCTTCAAGGACAACTTCCGCAGCATAGCCTTCCGTAACTTTATCAACCATTCTTCCGCCAATACTAAGCTCGCGTATTGACGATACTTCGGTCCCCGGAAGTATTCTTACATTGTCTCCTAAGCACAATGTGCCTCTTGATAAAATACCTTGAAGCTGTCTTCTGTCATTTTTCAGAAGCTGCACCCTTTGCACCGGAAACAAAAACTCTGATTGGAAGTATTGTTTTTTCGTAATTGTAATCGATGTAAGAATCTTCGAGAAAGTTTCTCCTTTATACCAGAGCATACGTTTGCTTCGATTTAAAATATTCTCTCCATTTATAGCTGACACGGGTATAACATATATGTCTACTTGTTCATATTGATTCATTACCTGCGAGATTTGAATGAAAAGAGCAGCGTAAATCTCATTGTCATAATTTACAAGATCCATTTTATTGACAACAAAAATATACGATCTGATGTCAAACAGATAACAAATCGCCAAATGTCTTTTTGTCTGCTCACTGATTCCTTTGACAGCATCCACAACAACAATCGCAATGTCAGAACTTGATGCTGCAACAGCCATATTCTTTGTAAACTCAACATGTCCGGGAGCATCCGCTAATGAAAACCTTTTATCATCTGTTTCAAAGTATCTATAAGCTACATCGATAGTTATTTTTTGTTCTTGCTCTGCTCTTAATCCATCTAACAATGATGTAATTTCATTGTTTCTAACAATGCCACTATTAATCTGGTCTGCAGGTATTCCGCCATTTTCAATCAGAAATTCTGCAAGGAAAGTTGATTTTCCGGAATCAACATCCCCGCACAGCATGATTTTAATAAGTTCTTTATTCATTTCAAATGATTCTCCTATTATTAAAAATAGCCTTCCGTTTTTTTGGCTTCCATAGTTGAGTTCTTATCCTTGTCTATTAATCTGTATGCTCTTTCTGAGATTCGACTTGCTTGTAACTCTTCTATGATATCATCCACTGTGTCAGCGTCTGATAAAAAACCTTCTGTTAATGGATAACAACCCAATGATCTGAAACGAATTTTCTTTACTTCCACTTTATCCTTTGATGTAATCTTCATCCGTTCATCATCTACCATCAAATAACCGTTTCCTCTGTTAATTACCTGTCGTTCTTTGGCAAAGTACAATGATACAACATCAATCTTTTCTCTCTGTATATATTTCCAAATATCTATCTCAGTCCAGTTTGATAAGGGAAAGACTCTTAGGCTTTCGTTTTCATTAATCATCGTATTGAAAAAATAACCGAATTCCGGACGTTGCCTTGTGGGATTCCATGAATAACCCTCGCCTCTATGTGAAAAAATACGTTCTTTTGCTCTGATTTTATCTTCATCTCTTCTTGCTCCACCGATGGCTGTTCTATATCCGTACTCACATAATGCTTTCTTTAGTGCCTCCGTCTTCATGACATCTGTGTAAAATTCTTTGTCATCAAATGGATTGAGTCCAATCTTGATCCCTTCTTCGTTGACGTATACATTCATGTTTAAGTCATATTTTTCAGCCATAGCATTTCGATACTCAATCATCTCCCTGAACTTCCAGGTAGTGTCAATATGGAGAAAAGGGAATGGTATCGGTAATGGCGCAAAAGCCTTTTTGCATAGATGAAGTAATACTGCGCTATCCTTCCCGGCTGAAAAAAGCAAAACCGGAGACTCACATAATGACGCTTCTCTTAATATGTATATACTTTCTGCCTCAAGTTTATCCAAGTAATCCATCATAAAGCTCTCCTTCTAATTACTCTGAATCCGATGCCAACTGTTCCGATTCTTTCCCATTTACCTTCCGAATGCTCACATGCAAGGTAATTTTCTGTTTTATCCCATGAACCTCCTTTTACAACCCTGATGGGAACAGATATTTCTTGATCTGAATACTCATAGCTAAATGCTATTTCGGGATGATACCTGTCAAGACACCATTCTCTGACATTTCCACACATTTCATATAGACCCCATGCATTAGGTGGGTAATTGTAAACCTGGGTACATGCACCAATCATATTCCCATAATTACATTTTGTTCCATCAGGTTTCGTATTCCCCCATGGAAACACACAATCACTTACGCCGGCTTTTGCACATATTTCCCATTCCAATTCAGTAGGTAATCTCCCTCCAAAGGCTTGTGCATACTTCATAGCTCCAATCCAATTGACTCCAACCATTGGCGTGTTATGTTTGTTTTCCTTAATTAGGTAGTCATTCGCCTCCTTCGAAAATTCATACGGGGTATTGGTATTTACATCATTAAAAAAACAATACGTCCCCTCTACATGGTTTTCGAGCCTACTAGTTTTAAACCAGTTAACAAATTCATCCACCGTGATTTTCGTTTCAGAAATTTCCATGTTATCGAACATATGAAAATATAGTCGTCCATTTCTGGAAATCTGATATTTGCCATTTGGAATTGGTATAAATCTCATAAATCAAACCTCATAGGAAAAATAGCTGATTTCATTTCTGAATATTGTATTGATATCTTCCACTTCTTTTGGAGTCAGCATCTTTTTCCATTGATCAACCACATCTGTTCTGGATCTAAAATTAGAGTATGTATAATCTCTGGTTTCCTTTCCTGTATTAGTACAAAAAGAAATCTGAGATGGACTCACCGCCATTTCAAGGTATGACATGAGATTTTCAATTTCACCTTCCGGGTTATCAATCAGATTCTCCAATTTTAAAAAAGGATATCCGTAGTTTTCATGAATGTTGATAAGAAGCTTCATTCTTCGGCTAATAAGTTCTGCACAAACAATATGCTCTTCCATAGAGCCGGAATAACCCCAATAATCTGATAGTCTTTGCTTGTAATTCCAAAATGAATGCTGCATGTTTCTTTTCATTACAGAATTAACAATTGCTCTGGGATCTCTGATTATCAATACAGTTTTATCTATATGAACAACAGATTGAAGCCAGTCAAACTTTTCAAACAATGCGGTTTCCTTAAATCCTCTTAGTAATGGATATGGTGCGTTTAACCATAAGTTCAGATCTGTAATATATTTTTGTGTTTGCGATAGCATTCTTAGTTTCTGGTGAAGGTACTGCGGATCAACATCGTCCGCTGTCCACTTTTCTTCGTCCATACGGAAGAAATCCAAATGCATAGAAAAAGGTTCGTTGATGGTTTCAATTTCAGGATGCTGGTTAATCATATCCAAGACATAATTTGTTCCTGACCTTTGATTTCCTAAAAGCAAAAAGCTCATTTTATTTCATTTAACTCCTTCCTATACTCTATATGCAGTGTGGAAGCAGCAAATTCGTACAGACTCCCAACCGAAACAGGTTGGAAAACAGCGGGGTTCCGTATAAGCTCCGGATTAAGAACAGTAGTCATGATAAGGTCATTAATGCTTCTTTTTTCTGTCATAAAATAGCGATTCAGGTAATTATGAGGAAGAAATGGATATTGCTTTATGTTCTCGTCACAAATACTAAGTGCCTCATCTATTCTTCCCAGCATGTATATACTCTTGTATTGAATTACCCTGCAAGCCTCTATTTCCATCCTATACCGCTCAGCTCTGGCATCATTCTTTTCTACTTGAGGGGCAAACCTGTTAATCTGCTCAGCTGCATAATAGATTGCATCTTCATATTGTCCATTGGCATAACAGTAATTTGCCAGGCCTTTGCATATTCTTGAATTTGGCTTCGTATCTTTAGTCAATCCGGTTATGCCGATATTAATGGCCTCTGACGCATTCCCAAGTGCGCAGGTCTCGTCTGCAAGATTTTTATACAAAGACGCGTCATTTTCTATATTTTTACTCAAAAGTTTAGCATTACGAATACGTTTCTCTGTCTGATCGATATTCCATAAAGCATCATAATGATGGATAGGAGCATAAACAAATTTAAGCCTCCCCCCATTCTTTAGTGCAGCATCATTAAAAGATGCATGAATCGGACTCTCCAGTTTACTGATTTTGTTATTTCTTAAAACACGTGTAAGTGTCCATTGACACCATCCTCCTTCACCAAAATAACTAAACAAAGGCAAAATGACCCCATTAACATCATCATCCATTCTTTCAAGACTCCATCGAAGATGATGAATATACAAAGGATCAAGTCTTTCATCTATGTCCAGAGTTAAGATCCAATCTCCGGAGGCCCGCTCAATATATGCATTTCTGGCAAGATCGAATTCGCTGCTGCATTGGAGAGAAATGCAATTAAGGATCTCCAGTTTATCCCAGGTCCCATCATTGCTTCCATTATCAACAATGATTATCTCATCAGCAAAAGATGAGACTTCTTCGACAAAATTCTGAATCCGATTTACTTCGTTTTTCACAATGGCACAAACACTTAATTTCATAATGAACCTCCTTTTGACTATCAGATTATAACAAAGATTATGTTGACAAAGAATTCTCTATGCATTAACATTGCGTTAACCAAAACTTTACACAGGGGTAATCATGTATGATAAATCCATTACTCAAGACATTTATATGCGTAGCAGAATGCGGAAGTTTTTCAAAAGCGGCCGAATCGCTCTACATATCAAAAGTTGCGGTGATGAAACAGATGGACAGTTTAGAAGCCCATTTAGAATTGACCCTATTTGAACGCACACCCAAGGGGATTACTCTAACTAATGTTGGTAATATAATCTACCATCAGTCGCTGCAATTGCTGCAACAATCTTCAGATTTTCTAAATAGTATCAAAAAGACACAATCAAAGGAGGTGCTATCAAACACAATTTCAATCGGAAGTTCCATGACAAATTCATGTTCTCTTTTCTTCTCTTTTCTTGATGCTAAAAATATAGAATATTCAAAAGTCCACTTCACAGTATATTCCCTTGATAACATAAATGAATCTCAACAGAAGAAACTTCTTGACCACAAAGAAATTGATATTCTTACAGGCACCAACTGTATGAACAAGGACCTAATGAAATGTAGTTTTTATCCTTTAGTTAACCTCCCTTGCAGTATTGCTGTCCCGCAATCAGATCATCTCTCTTCAAGGAATAACTTAACATGGAACGATCTTGACGATCGAACATTTGTCATTCCTCCGAGAGGTATTTCTCCTTTTCATGATGCTCTCCGTGAAGACATACTTATCAACCACCCCTCTGTTCATCTTTATGAATATCCGGATGTGAATTCGATTGATAAATTGAATTTCTGTGCAAAAAAGGGTTACCTGACGGATATGATTTCTCAAACCATCACTTTGCCATTTATAAAGGAAGTAGCCATGGATTGGGTGTATGAGGTTCCTTATGGCATATTCGTTCAAAATCCTCCCAATATCATCGTTCATTCCTTTCTTGATCATATCATTTCAAGCCTTGATCTCATGGATAATCCGATATGCTGACACCAAATAACCTGATCGAACAATATCTTCCATTTATACGCAGCCTGTGTAATACCGATGCATATTCACAATCAACTGCAAAAGATACGCTTCTAAATAGAGAAACGCTTCTTTTCTCCTGCAGCCGATATACTATGTTTTACGCCCCTCACAATGATTATATGGAACCCAATGCCTCCATAGCTATTATAGGTATCACTCCGGGATGGACACAAACACAGACTGCTTACGAGACTGTTATTCAATTGCTCTCAGACAATCCCTCTGTATCAACAGATGAGCTGACAAAAGAAGCTAAGTACAAGTCAAGATTTGCCGGAAGCATGCGCAGTAATCTCATAAAAATGTTGGACGATCTGTGTTTACCGGATTATCTCTCTATTCCGGACGCAGGTACTTTATTCCGGCAGGATTGCAGGTTACTGCATACTACTTCGATTCTGAAGTACCCCGTGTTTACTGGAAATTCAGAGAACTATACCAACTACAGCGGTTCATCACCCTCTATTCTGTCAGATCCTTATCTAAAAGATTTTTCGGCCAACTCACTGGAGAAAGAATTAGCTGTCATGCGGGATCTGAAACTAATCATACCACTTGGAAAAGCAGCAGAAACTACTATTCTGGAATTGATGCCTGAGTACAGCCATATCCTGCTGAGAGGTCTTCCTCATCCTTCAGGGTTGAATGCTCATAGAGCAGCTATCTTTTCACAGAATAAAACGTCTCTTGAGTCTCAGATCCGGCATATTTTAGGAAGGTGACCCGTTCTTCTCCATAATACGATCGATTTCCTGCTGAATGATATTTCCGAAAGAAGCTTCATCAATAGAAAGACTGTCTTTTCCGGCTTCCGAGTCATTGGCGAAACTGTCAAAGAGCTCCTGCTTTGCCGAAAGCAGCTCCATGATGCGTTCATCCACCGTGTCATCGCATAGTAAACGATGGACCAGCACACTGCGGGACTGTCCCATACGGTAAGCCCGTGAGATCGCCTGATTCTCAATGGAAGGTTTGAACTGAGGCTCGCACAGGATGACCACACTGGCAGACTGAATATTCAGCCCTGTTCCTCCTGAAACAATCTGGCTGACTAATACAGACCCCTGCGGCGCTTTATCAAACTCGTCCAGAATCTCCTGACGTTTTGCAGGTGTTACAGCCCCCGTAATAGGACCATAGCATCTGTCCCCCAGAAACTCCTGCACCTTGCGTATGGTATCCAGAAAGAAAGAAAAGACGATGATCTTACGGCCATCGGAAGCTGCTTCCTCCACAATCTCCTTCATTCGAATGGCTTTACAGGACTTAGTCAGATCCTCCATCATCCAGGATACCCTTCTGGATAATGTGAATTTTTTATCAAGCACAGCGGCTTCATAGGCTTTTTCTTCTTCCTTACCCAGCTTACACCATTGTTCCTTCTCAAACTTTTCAGGAAGCTCCGTCAGCACCTCCTCACGTCGCCTCCGGTAATATACCGGCGCTACCAGCTGTCTGAACTGGGGCGCTTTGGTCAAAGCCGTCATACCGGATACCTGTTTGCCCACATCCGGCTGCAGAATATGAATCAGCTGGATCATCTCCTCCGGCTTATTTTCCAGAGCCGTTCCGGTCATGAATAGAAGGCGGTCAGCCTTGGCCGCCACAGCCATCGTATTCTTGCTGCGAGAAGCTTCCGGATTCTTAATATAATGGGCTTCATCCACCACCATAAAATCAAATCGAAAATTCTCTGCCAGCTCCAGCTTTCCCACAGTCTCGTAATTGGTTACGCCCACACCGCCGCCGCTGATCCACAGCTTCAGTTCCTCGTCTCTATCGGATCCATAGATCTCCGTGACCGCCAGCTGACTGTGCTTTGTCACCTCACGGCACCAATTACTGATGACACTGGCAGGACAGACCACCAGAAAATGTGTGGCGCCTGTATTCTTCAAAGAGACCATGGCTGCAATAGCCTGCACGGTCTTTCCCAAACCCATTTCATCTCCCAGAAGTACCCGCTTCTGATGCAGAATATACTTGACGCCCCATTCCTGATACCGTCTCAAGGTGCAGTTCAGGCCATCAACCTGAAGATCCTCCTGATCGATAGACCGGATCAGGTCTTCAGTCAGTCCGTGGTCGTCTGTGTCCGACCCCAAAGCTGAAGGATACACCTCTTCCACCACCTGAGTGAAGGAGATAGGATCCAGCATATAGGCGCTTCTGGCATCTGCAGCAGTCACCTGCCCCCCATTGCGAATCAAAGGCAGAATATCCTCCGCCTCCGCTCCGTAAGGTCCCCGGATCACCTCCGTCATGTCATAATAGGCATTACGGACAGTTTCCCGCTGCGCCGGTGTGATAAAGTACCACTGGTTGATGTCCGTCATGTGCTGCAGCACAGGGACTGCGGCTCTGACACGGCTTCCGTAATTGTTCTCCCGCTGATCCACTGCCACAGCAGCCTTGCGGATAAGCTGATATTGACGGATGGCCACCATCAGTTTGGATGCTTCTGCGGATGTATCATCTCCGCTGAGCTTCAGATATGTATTCTTTTTAAGATCTTCCGCATAGTGAGCTGCCACTTCCTTTATATGGGCAGCGCTTTGCTTTCCGATTCCATTCACAGAAGAAAGGCCTTCCACAGAAGCACGATTTACATCCGCTAAGGTACGAAATCCGCCGCTCTCCAGGAGTTGTACACGGATACCTGCCTTCTCTTTGCTTAGCTCCTCCACGGGTATATCCTTCATGGTTTCCCTGCACTGAAGAAGAAGCTTTTCGTCCACCGCCTTTTTGACAGCAGCGGCGGCTTTTTCCCGTGCTGCCCTTCCCTGAGCCTTACTGCATTCCAAATAGGAAAGTCTGTCTCTCACCGCTTTGATCTCTGCAGGAGCTGATTCGGAATAAAAGATCCCCATAGCCCGCTTCAGCACCTTCAGATAGGGTTCCGGGTCCTTGCGGAAAAGAGAGATCTCATCCACAGACTGGGAAGAGATGGCTCTCACCTGCATAAGAGTCTCCATAATGGTGTTACCGTATTCTCCGTTCAGAGAATATTCCACTCGCTTCCCGGCTTCCAGCAGAGATGCCTTTACCGTCTTGGAGGCAAAGAGCAGCTTCAGGCCGGAGGAATAACTCCGTAGCAGCTCCGCGTCCTTGGTCAAGCCCTCCGTATATTCCGAAATGATCCGGTCACAGTGAAAGACAGCCTGCTCCAGCCTTTCGGTAATTCCCAGAATGCGAATCAACTGCAGGAATTCCGGAGGTTCTGCGATCGGCACACCTCGCAACAGATCGTTTCTGAACCCGGGACCTATGAAATTCATGGCTCTGACCTTATTGTAGGCCATTTTAAGATAGTCCAGATTTGATTTCTGTATACGAAGAATGTCTTCCCTGGATGCTTCCGCGGACTCCAGCACTGTGATCAGAGCGCGAATGGTGTCCTTATCGGCTTTTTCAACCCGAAAATTGACGAGCATAGCTCCTCCTTCCTGTGGAATTACACTTTTGCAAAGTAAGATCTTGTTATATTTTATTATTAAGAAATGCTTCTGCAGGATCAGCTTCTGACGCTGCTGCAGGTAAAGTAAAGGATCTGGTACCTCTCCTCTGCTTTTTCCAGAAATTCCAGGCCCTTTCGGGTCTTTTCATCATCCAGGTTCGTAAAGGGATCATCTAATATGAGGACCGGCTTTTCTTTCGGATACATGGCATCCACCAGAGCCATGCGCAGACAAAGTCCTGCCAGGTCCTTGTATCCGCTGCTGAGGGCACCGATCATCCGCTGCCTTCCGTAGGCTTCCAGAGAAAGCTTAGCTCCGGCATCCAGACGGAAGTCTTGGGTATCTTCTCCGGTAAGCATACTGTAATACTTCCGGAAGCCTTCCAGAATGGGATCCTTATAATCTGCAATCAGAGCTTTCTGGGCATCCCGAAGCATCTGACGAGATAAAGTCAGCTGAACAAGCTTCCGTTTGGCAGCCTCCAACTCCTCCTTCAGCACCACAATGCGCTCTTCATCCTCCCGTCGGTCATCCAGCGCCTCCAGGATCTCTTCCATGCGCTTTTCATATCCATCCCGACGTTTACGACTTTCCCGAATCTGATCCTCCAGCCAGGTGTCTCTGGTGCGAAGCTCTTCCCTTGAAGGCATTTGGTCTGCATCTTCCGGAAGCTTGGAAAGGATATCCCGGTTTTCTTCCAGAAATTGATCTCTCTTTTCGGCAGCCCTTGTCAAATCTCTGAGGGCATCCAGATAATCATCCGTCATATCCCGCACATAAGTGAGAGTTCTGGTGGGAGTTTCCCTCATGGGGATTCCCAGAGAAGCGAAGAAGGCGGCATAGTTATTGTATTTATCCTGAAGCAGGCTTTCGGTTTCCCGAAAAACAGCTTTCTTCTGCTGCAAAGCTTTCAGCTGCCCGGCAGAGTTTTGAAGCCTGTATATTCTATCCAGCCACTCATTCTCCGCAGGAAGAGGCAGAGACATGGTCTGAAAGAACTGCGCCAGCTCCAGTTCCAATCCTTCTGCTTCCTGCAGAAGTGCCGGATCCGCCGCTTCCTGGGCTGCTTTTTCCAGATCCCGATACTCTTCCAGCTCCCCTGCAATACACTTTAGTTCAGAAGGAACATAATCCTCCCTGTATTTCTTTTCGTAGGCAGCCAGAAAAGACTGCAGTGTATCTTCAATATCTTTAATTCTGCTTCGGATCCCTTCGATCTCTTCACGGATCTCTTTCTGATCCGTCATCAGCTTACGTTTGCCGGAAGAAACCCGAATCAGTCTCATCAGAATTCCGGTCAGAAGAAAAAAGCCTCCGACTGCCGCTGCATAAAGTGTGTAGGCTTCATAGATATGAAATATAAAGGATGCGCCTGCGCCCAGAAGGAACAGAAAGCCCGGAATCATCAGGATAGACGCAAAGGGAGACGCCTGTTTCCTGCGAAGCTCCTTCTGCAGATCTGACAGCTCCTCTTCGTCCATATACAATGTACGCAGCTTTTGGCAGCGCTCCTCCCAGAGATTTTCCATTCGCAGAAGGGGCTCACTCAGCTCCTTGCCTGAATAAACAGGCCGAAGGGCTTCCAGCCGCTGCAGCTTTCTGGAAGACAGGGCCCGGACCCGCATCTCGCTGAGAACATCCCGGCAGCTGCAGGCAGTCATAATGGCCTTATCAAAATCCTCCTCTTCGGGAATGTGTCCGGAGAAGACTTTATTCAGCGCCTCATAGGCTGCCTTTTCCTCTTGAGTAAATTCAGCGGAATCCAGTTTTCCCTTCAGGGTATTCAGTTCCTCACACTGCTCTGTGATCTCCTCCAGTTCTGCCATGGCCGGAACCCGCTGAGGGAACCGTTCTCTCATCTTTCTGGCTTCCTCTGCCTGCCTGTCTGCTTCCTGTGCAAAATCCTTCCAGCGGTCGCGGCAGGCAAATACGGGCTGAAGCTCCTCCAGCCTGCGAATTTCATGATGATTCTGTTCCCGAAGGGTCTTCAGCTCCTCCAAGCCGGAGGCTTCATGATCCCGAAGCTTCCGTAGCTCCTGCAGGGTATCCTCCAGATGGGCGCTGTTTCTCACATGCTTTTCCAGTCCGGAAATGTCATCCTCCAGGCGGTATACGAGTCCCTTTTTCTTATCCGGAGAAAGCCGTTTGATCCCCTCCGCGAGCGCGGCATCTGCCTCCTCAAAGGCATTGATATCATCATTCATACCTGTGAGACCGCTGATCATGGCATTGATGTCACCGGTGGTCTCCACCTTGCTGCATTCGTTCTGTCCAATGAAAACGGTCTTCAAAAAGGACTCTCTGTCAATGCCGAATATCCGAAGACCGATATCTTCGTCAAAATCGCCGCTGACCAGGTTTGTGGAGGCTTCTCTGAGCTCAAACACATCCCCGCTTCGCTTTTCGCCGAAGCTGCGGGTCAGTACATAGGTCCTCTCGGCCTTGCGGAAGGTGACACGACCTCCGTAAGCGCCTCCCTGCCAGGGTCTGTAGCGCTTGCGTTCATCCTCCAGCTCGTTATATCTCTTTCCTTCTTTTTTATCAAAGCCGTAGAACATAACCAGCAAAAAGGCTCCCAGAGTACTCTTCCCCCAGCCGTTGTCCTCGAAGACCACATTCAGTCCTTCTGTAAAGGTGAACTCTTTCCGGTGAAGTCGGCCGAAATTCTCAACATAACAGGAAATCAGCTGCATCATTCCACCTCCTCTCCGGCCAGAGCCCGCAGCCCGTACCGGATGATTTCTGCCTTGTCTGCCTCCTGCAGGGATCCATCCGCCATGACTTTTCGGATAAACTCTCCCTTCAGAGATCTGTCACCGGCGTAGGCAGCGGGATCCATTTTAACCCGGGTCTCGTCATAGACCTTCAGGAAGAAGAAATCCGGCTCCAGAGCAGCCCGGATATATACGGGATCCATCTCCGCTTCCACATCCACCTCACCGGTCAGCACCAATCTGACCAGGTCTCTCTCCGAGACAGAGGCATACTGCCTAATCTGATCCTGGACCTTGCAGATCACGGCCTGGCTGTTTTCAAGCCCTGTCACATCCACCATGACCCTTCGGATATTTCTCTGGGCAAAGGGAATAAAGGTGTCCCTTACATCATGGGTATACTCATTGATCTGCAGCAGGACAAATCCGTGCTCACCGCATTCATCCATGCCCCGGCCTTCCAGACAGCCGCTGTAACACCAGATTCCCCGACTGTCCAGCCTGTCTCTTTGATATTGATGGATATGGCCAAGGGCAAGGTAATCGATGCCCTTATTTCGCAATGACCACAGATCGATGGCGGCGCTGTTTTTTGATTGTCCGGCTCCCTGGCGGATTTCGCCGTGCAGCATGACGATGTTGATATCCCTGCTGCTTAATACAAGAGGGTTTCCGATGCTTCCGGCGTTTTCACTGCTGATCTCCACCCCGGAGATGGTGACCCGCTCCTCGCCTTCCTGCAGCACATAGGTAGTCCAGTCCGAAGAAAACAGCTTCAGATTCTTCGGCGTCTCCTGGAGGCCAGTCAGGAAACTGTCATCGTCATGATTGCCTTTCAGATAAAAGAAAGTGATCTCCGGGTGATCCGCCATGGCTCCAAGCAAAGTATTTCGGGCCGCTGCAGACACCCGGCGGCCGTCAAACACGTCACCTGCCAGCAAAATGGCGCGGACATCCTCATTTACGGCATAGGTCACCAGCCGCTCCACATTGTGAAGCAGCTCTGCCTTTCGCTCCTTTGCCCTCTCTTTGCTCAGATGGGTCTCCATCCGGGAGTCCAGATGCAGATCCGCGCAATGAATGATCTTCATGCA
>JABUST010000012.1 GCA_021442595.1 Lachnospiraceae bacterium
TGATATGCTTTATAGTTTTATCATTCAGGAGCCGACACCATGACAGAAAATATGAATCAAAGCTATGATGAGCTGGACCTGCTTCCCTGCCGCGTTTGTCACGAGGATTGTGCCTATATAGAGACCGAAGGGGACTGGTGCGTGTATGTGGTCTGCGGAAACTGCGGATCCACCACGGCTTTCCAGGCTTATAACAATGAGGATCAGAAGACTGTGGCAGTCAAAACAGCTGTGAAGCTGTGGAATATGGGAAAAGCCATCGCTGAACGCAGAGGAGAGTAAGCATGCTGTTAAAGGATAAAGATTGTATCGTCTTTGCCGGTGACTCCATTACAGACATGGGGGCTGCCAGACCCTTTGGCGTGGGACCCGGCGAGCCTCTGGGACAGGGATATCCCCGGGTGTTTGACAACATGCTGAATGCCTTTCATCCGGAAATCCGGGTGCGCACCGTGAATGCCGGCATCAGCGGGAACACCAGCCGGGACCTGAGAGCCCGCTTTGAAACCGATGTCATTGCCAATGAACCGGATGTGGTGGCCATTATGATCGGTGTCAACGATGTCTGGCGTCATTTCGACCACCCGGCAAACAGAGACCATGTGTCTCTGCAGGAGTATGAAGAAAATATGCGGGTCATCATTGAACGGTCTCTGCAAAAGGGTGCCCGGATTCTGCTGATGACGCCTTATATTATGGAAGATAATGAACAGGACCGGATGCGCCGCATGATGGATGATTACAGCGCCGTGGTGAGAAAGCTGGCCGGGGAGTATAACACTATGTTCCTGGACGTGCAGCAGCTGTGGGTGGATTATATTCATGCAGGCCGCTACTCCATGTTCCTGAGCTCCGACAGGATCCATCCCAGTGCCATCGGGGCAACCCTGCTGGCCAGAGCCATACTCCACACACTGGATATTACTCTGGATAATTGAGTATTTAACAGGGAGGACCCTGAGCCTTCAGAGTAAGGGCTTAAGGCGATGACCTTCCGGTAATCGATCCATGATAGATAAAGATTCCATACTTCTGTTCGATATCGATGACACGCTGTATCTTCGGAATGTGCCTTTCATCAGGGCCTGTGAAGAGTGCCTTTCCGGCCGTATCCAGCTGGACTGGGACCGCTTATTCAAAGCCCGGAACATCTACAGTGATGCCATCCTTTCCAGGCAGAAGGAGCAGCAGATCTCCAACGAGACCCTGTATTATCTCCGGATGAAACAGGCCCTGGCGGACTTCGGACAGGACATTACCCCTCAGGAGGTGGAAGTCTTCGAGGAGAGCTACCGCCGGTTCCAGGGAGATATTCAGCTCTATGATGGCTATGAAGAACTGTTTGAGGAGCTGAAGGCAAGAGGTAACACCATGGGGCTCATCACCAACGGCAATGTTCCCATGCAGGAAGCCAAGATAAGGGTACTGGGTCTGGAGAGATGGATCCCCCGGGAGCACTGGTTCATTACGGAGAATATGTGTGCGGTGAAGCCCCAGGAGCCCCTGTACCGGCAGGTGGAACAGCTGTTGGGTGTTACGGACCCCAGCCGCTTCTGGTACATCGGAGACAATTATCCTATGGATGTGGAGGGAGCGGTCCACGCCGGCTGGCATGCCATCTGGTTCAATGCAAATGGTGACCTGCTGCCTGCTTCTGTCCGATATCATCCGGAGGGGAGAGTAACGAACACAAGGGAACTGAGACGGTTTCTTCTCGAATAGAAGAAAGCAGGGAGGTATGTTATGAAACAAGAGAAAGGAGAAGCCCGGAAGGAGCTTCTGCGTACTGTTAAATTTGTCTTATTTTCCATCAGCGCGGGGGTGGTGGAGATCCTCTCCTTTACGCTGCTGACGGAGCTGACACCTCTGAGCTATTGGCCCTGTTATCTCACAGGTCTGGTTCTCTCCGTAGTATGGAATTTCACTCTGAACCGGAAGTTTACCTTCCATTCGGCAGTGAATGTTCCTAAGGCCATGATGCTGGTATTCCTGTATTATCTTGTGTTCACCCCTGTGACCACCATCGGCGGTAATCTCCTGGTGGAGCAGCTTGGATGGAACGAGTATCTGGTGACGGGACTGAACATGGCTCTGAATTTCGTGACGGAGTATCTGTATGATCGCTTCGTGGTATTCAGAGATTCCATTGACACTGCACAGGACGTGAAGAAAGGAGAAGAGAAGGATGGATAAACTTGGAAATAAAAACTTTCTGAAGTCAGAAACCGCAAAGATCCAGTGGGACCGGGTCATTGAAGTGACCATGTGTATATTTTATATGGCAGCCTGGTGCTTTCTTCTGGTGTGGTACTGGAAAGGAGCTAAGCTGGAGCCGGAACGTTTTACCACCTTTGTGCTTCGGGTGGCTCTTCCGGTGATGACGGTGGGAATGTCCTTCTTTTACGGTATTTCCCATACCTTCGGCATTTACCGCTGGATGATGGTGCTGTTCTTCAGCATCATGTATCTCCTGATGCAGTACTTTACCTTTGATCTGGACCGGATGCTCACCTTTTCCCGGGTCATCCTGCCCGAATGGAAGATCATGATCCTGCCTGCCTGCTGCTCCGTGCTCGGCATGCTGTCCGGCGCCATCATCCGCTGGATTCTTGATCACAAGCATAAGAAGGAACGGGACGAAGCCTATGGTCTCTGATAAGAAAGTTCTGGCCCTGGAGGTCATCCGCAGGCTGAAGGAGGCTTATCCGGATTCCGATTGCACCCTGGACTATGATGACGCCTGGAAGCTCCTTGTCAGTGTTCGCCTGGCGGCTCAGTGTACCGATGCCAGAGTGAATGTGGTGGTTCAGGACCTCTATGCCCGCTTTCCCGATATGAATGCCCTGGCAGAAGCGGATGTGAAGGACATTGAAGCCATCGTCCGTCCCTGTGGTCTGGGAGCCAGCAAGGCAAGAGACATATCCGGCTGCATGCGGATGCTTCGAGACCGCTTCGGAGGAATAGTGCCGGAGGACATGGAGTCTCTGCTGTCCCTTCCCGGAGTAGGACGCAAGAGCGCAAACCTGATCCTGGGAGACGTGTACGGTAAGCCTGCCATCGTCACAGATACCCACTGTATCCGCCTTTCCAACCGCATTGGTCTGGTGGATGACGAAAAAGATCCCGGGAAGGTGGAAATGGCGCTGTGGAAGATCATTCCTCCGGAAGAAGGAAATGGTCTCTGCCACAGACTGGTGGACCACGGCAGGGCTGTATGCACCGCCAGAACCACCCCCTTCTGTGACCGCTGCGTGCTGCAAGACATCTGCCGGTATCATTTGGAGACCCTCGGGGAGGGGAATTAAAATATCACCTATTCCGCCTATTAAATTTTGGCTATTTTTCAAGGGGATCCTCAAGGGATAAGCATTGAAACAGGGATGGCTCTGTGCTATCATTGCAAGGTTTTTATTTTTAATTTACGCCCTTGCAGTCAACGGGCTGCATCAGAAAGAGAAGAGGCACTATCATGAAGATCGGATTCGATAACGACAGGTATCTGAAGATTCAATCAGAGAGGATCCATGAGCGAATCAGCCAGTTTGGCGGCAAGCTTTATCTGGAGTTCGGCGGCAAGCTGTTTGACGACTACCATGCGTCCAGAGTACTTCCCGGCTTCCATCCCGATTCCAAGATCACCATGCTGAAGGAACTGAAGGATGAAGCGGAGATCGTCATCGTGATCAATGCATCGGATATTGAGAAGAACAAAGTCCGTGGGGATCTGGGCATCACCTACGACATGGATGTGCTTCGGCTCATCGATGCCTTCACCTCCAACGGCCTCTTTGTGGGCAGTGTGGTGCTGACCCGATTTGCAGAGCAGCCTGCAGCCGTGGCCTACGAGCGCAAGCTGAAGAAGCTGGGTCTGAAGACCTACCGCCACTACAGCATCGCCGGTTATCCTTCGGATGTGTCTCTCATCGTCAGTGAAGAGGGACTGGGCAAGAACGATTATATTGAGACCACCAGACCGCTGGTGGTGGTAACAGCCCCCGGTCCCGGTAGCGGTAAGATGGCCACCTGTCTCTCTCAGCTGTACCATGAGAATAAGAGAGGCATCAAGGCAGGCTATGCCAAGTTCGAGACCTTCCCGGTATGGAACATTCCGCTGAATCATCCCGTCAACCTGGCCTATGAAGCTGCCACTGCCGATCTGGATGATGTGAACATGATCGACCCCTGGCATCTGGAGGCTTATAACGAGACTACCATCAACTACAATCGTGACGTGGAGATCTTCCCGGTTCTGAGAGCCATTTTTGAGTCCATTCAGGGAACCTGTCCCTACAAGTCCCCCACGGATATGGGTGTCAACATGGTAGGGTTCTCCATTTGTGATTCCGATATCTGTGCCAAGGCATCCAAGGATGAGATCATCCGCCGCTATTATACCGCCCGCTGCGAAGCCAGAAAGGGTAATCAGTCGGAGCTCATTGCAGATCGCATTTCCGTTATCATGAAGAAGCTTCTGCTGGATCCCTCCGAGCGCCCCGTAATCTGCGCAGCTAACACAAAGGCAGCGCAGACAGGAAATCCCGCGGCTGCCATTCAGATGGAGGACGGCACGGTGATCACCGGCAAGACTTCCATGCTGCTGGGGGCATCCTCCGCCATGCTGCTGAATTCTCTGAAATACATGGGAGGCATTGAAGACGAAGTCAAGCTGCTGTCCCCTGAAATGATCTCTCCCATCATGAAGCTGAAGGTGGATCATCTGGGTTCCAAGAATTCTCTTTTGCATCTCAATGAGCTGCTGATCCTGCTGAGCGTGGCGTCCTTATCGGACGAAAATGCCCGCAAAGCCATTGAGCAGCTGCCCAAGCTGAAGGGATTGGAGGTCCACAGCTCCGTCATCCTGTCTCAGATCGATGCCGGCGTGTTTAAGCAGCTGGGTGTCAATCTGACCTGTGAGCCCGATTACGAGAACAACAACAGCCTGTACCATTCCTAATATTTTCCTTTCCTGTCATTGGAGGCCTTATGCAGCTATATAACACAGAGACCAAAACCATCGATGAATTCGCTCCGGTCAACGGCAACACCATCCGCATGTACACCTGCGGTCCCACCGTGTATCATTTTGCCCACATCGGCAATCTCCGCAGCTACATCTGTGAGGATGTGCTGGAGAAGTTTCTGAGCTTCGCCGGCTATGATGTGATCCGCGCTATGAATATCACGGATGTGGGTCACCTTACCAGCGATGCGGACAGCGGTGAGGACAAGATGCTGAAGGGAGCCAGGAGAGAGAACAAGACGGTCATGGAGATTGCTCAGTTCTATACGGATGCTTTCTTCGAGGACTGCAGAAAGCTGAATATCAAAAAGCCGGAGATCGTGGTTCCTGCTACCTCCATGATCAAAGAGTTCATTGAGACCATTCAGGCTCTCATGGAGAAGGGCTATGCCTATCAGGCCGGAGAGAATATTTACTTTGATACCTCCAAGGTGAACAATTATTATGCCCTCACCGGTCATGAGGAAAGCGATCTGCAGGTTGGTGTCCGGGATGACGTGGAAGAGGATACCAACAAGCGCAACAAGAGCGACTTTGTGCTGTGGTTTACCAAGTCCAAGTTTGAGGATCAGGCCCTGAAGTGGGATTCCCCCTGGGGTGTCGGCTATCCCGGCTGGCATATTGAGTGCTCCTGCATATCCATGAAGTATCTGGGAGAATATCTGGACCTTCACTGCGGCGGTGTGGACAATATCTTCCCTCACCATACCAATGAAATTGCTCAGAGCGAGGCTTATCTGGGACATCGCTGGTGCCGTCACTGGTTCCATGTGCAGCATTTGAACGAAAACGGCTCCAAGATCTCTAAATCCTCAGGCACCATTCTGACGGTGTCCGTGGTGGAGGAGAAGGGTTATGATCCTCTGGTCTACCGCATGTTCTG
Source organism: Lachnospiraceae bacterium (assembly GCA_021442595.1). Lineage (GTDB taxonomy): Bacteria > Bacillota > Clostridia > Lachnospirales > Bianqueaceae > RUG760. The sequence continues at coordinate 5,904 of JABUST010000012.1, forward strand.
TCTGCAGTCCCATTATCGCAAGCCCCTGGAGTTCAGCTTTGAGGTACTGGACAATATGAAGAATGTCTACAGCAAGCTGCTGCAGCGCATTTCCAACCTGAAGCCGGAGGGGGCAGCTGATGAAGCTGTGGCTGCTCAGTGGCATCAGAAGTTTGTGGAAGTGGTGGGCGCTGACCTGAATACTGCCAGCGGCATTACTCTGCTGTACGATATGCTGAAGGACGAGACGGTATCCGATGCCACCAAGCTGGCAGTCATTAAAGATTATGACCGGGTGCTTTCCCTTGACCTGACAAAGCTTCTGGATAAAAAATCCGAAGCAGCCGGCGCAGTGGATGATGAGCTTACCGCCTATGTGGAAGCTAAGATCGCAGAGCGCAAGGCAGCCAAGAAGGCAAAGGATTTTGCCATTGCAGATGCCATCCGGGAGGAGCTTGCCTCTAAAGGCATTATGATCAAGGATACCCGGGAAGGAACTGTCTGGGAAAAGGTGTGAAGGGGTTTTCACCAACACATTTTGTCCTATAACTCAAATAAAGCAACATAAAAAGATAAAGCGGACGCCGTTGGCGTCCGCTTTTGTTTATCTATCCGGGTTGATGTTGCCGATAGATTAAGTTTAATTGTATTCTGACGAGTCAGATGACACAGGGATTGCCGGAATGATTCCGTGGGATTCAGAGCTTTGAAGATCAGATCTTGGTGAGGCCCTTCATGCCGCGGATCTTCATGCTGAGACCGAAGAGGTTGATGAAGCCGGAGGCATCCTTGTGGTTGTACAGTTCACCGGTGGTGAAGGAGGCGATGGACTCGCTGTAAAGGCTGTAGGGAGAAGTGGTGCCGGCGGGAATGATGTTGCCCTTGTAGAGAACAAGCTTAACAGTACCGGTGACAGTCTCCTGAGTGGAGTCTACGAAGGCGTCCAGAGCTTCATGGAGAGGAGTGAACCACTCGCCGGAGTATACCAGCTCTGCGTATTTAACGGCCAGCTGGGTCTTGTAAGCATAGGTCTGCTTGTCCAGGCACATATGCTCCAGCTGCTCATGAGCCTTGTAGAGAATGGTTCCGCCGGGGGTCTCGTATACGCCCCGGGACTTCATGCCCACAACACGGTTCTCCAGAATATCCACGATTCCGATACCGTTCTCACCGCCAAGCTTATTCAGTGCGGTAAGCAGAGCAACGGGATCCATCTTCTCGCCGTTCAGAGCCACGGGAATACCCTTTTCAAAGTCAAGGGAGATCAGGGTGCCTTCATCGGGAGCATCCTGGGGACGCACACCCAGCTTCAGCATCTTCTCGTAATTGGGAGCCTGACCGGGATCCTCCAGTTCCAGACCTTCGTGGGAAATATGCCAGATGTTCCGGTCACGGCTGTAGCTGTCACCCTTCTTGATGGGGCACTCGATGTTCCGTGCCTCACAGTAAGCCAGTTCATCCTCACGGGACTGCATATCCCACTTGTCATCACGCCATGCAGCTACGATCTTAAGGTCGGGAGCCAGAGCCTTGATGGTCAGCTCGAAACGAACCTGGTCATTTCCCTTACCGGTGCAGCCGTGGCAGATGGCCACAGCGCCTTCCTTCTTGGCCACATCCACCAGCACCTTGGCGATGAGAGGACGTGCCATGGAGGTACCCAGCATGTAGGTGGTTTCATAGATAGCGCCGGCCTTCATGGTGGGGTAGATGTAATCAGTGATAAATTCTTCGGTTACGTCGATGATATAGCACTTGGAAGCTCCGCTTCTGACGGCACGTTCCTCCAGACCTTCCGTCTCCTTACCCTGTCCCACGTCGATACAGCAGGCGATTACGTCATAATCGTAATTCTCCTTCAGCCAGGGAATGATGACGGTCGTATCCAGACCACCGGAATAAGCCAGTACGATTTTTTCTTTTGCCATGATTGCTTTACTCTCCAATCTGATTTGTATAATATGCAGATTATGCATAATATATACATATTTTATGCAGTGATTCCCTGTTTTTTTCCGGGAAGCGGTGATAATTATACAGTTTTGCTTATAAAAATGCAAGACATAGTTCTGTTTTTTCTTCTTGATTCTATCTAAATTTTGGGGTAGTATTTTCCCGGGTATTGGTCAAATTGACCATTGGTGGATACACCATTGTGCGATACTCATTTGTCGCATCGCCATTGGTTGATATTACCAAGTCATTTTACGGCCTTTGGGCTGATAGACACAAATAACCCCACAACAGGAGGATCAAAATGAATCAGAAGATTGCAGATCGCACCAGACGGACCGAATGGTTTCTGGATGCCCGTTTCGGAATGTTTATCCATTGGGGATTATATGCCATCCCGGCCAGAGGCGAATGGGTCCGCAGTTATGAGCGCATTTCTGTGGAAGATTATGAACAGTATTTCCGGGAATTTGATCCTGTCTCCTTCGATCCCCGGGCCTGGGCTAAAACAGCAAAGGCTGCCGGCATGAAATATGCGGTTCTCACCGCCAAGCACCATGATGGCTTCTGCCTCTTTGATTCTGCATTTACGGATTATAAGTCAACCAATACTCCTTACGGAAAAGATATTGTCAAAGAGTATGTGGAGGCTTTCCGGGCTGAGGGTCTGAAGGTGGGTCTGTACTATTCTCTGCTGGACTGGCATCACCCGGATTATCCTCATTATGGGGACATGCATCATCCCATGCGGGAGAATGAGGCTTTTAAGGAAGCCACCCACGATTTTGACCGGTACCTGGAGTATATGCACGGTCAGGTGAGAGAGCTGCTGACTAACTATGGAAAGATCGACATCATGTGGTTCGATTTTTCCTATGGAGATATGAGCTGTGAGAAGTGGAAGGCTACGGAACTGGTGAACATGGCCAGAGAACTGCAGCCCCATCTGATCATTGACAACCGTCTGGAGGGCAGCGGGGAAAAGTCCGGCACCATCAAGACCCAGGATCCTTCTGTCTATGCTGGGGACTTTGCCTGCCCGGAGCAGATGATCCCTCCTGCCGGTATTACGGATGATCTTGGCAATTCCATCCCATGGGAGGCCTGCATTACTCTGAATGATATCTGGGGATACGATGCTCATGATCATCATTATAAGAGTTCCCGCATGGTCATCCGGAATCTGGTGGAGTGCGTGAGCAAAAACGGTAATCTGATCCTGAATGTAGGCCCCGACGCTAAAGGCCGCTTCCCCAGAGAGGCGGTGGCGGTTCTGGAGGGTGTGGCCGACTGGATCAGGGATAACGGAGAAAGCATTTACGGCTGCGGCATTGCAGAATATCCGAAACCGGAATGGGGCCGCTTTACCCAGAAGGGAAATAAGCTTTATGCCCACATCTTTGAGGAGAGCATCAATGCCATCTGTCTTCCGGGTATGGCAGGCAATGTTGACCGGCTGCGTCTTCTGAAGGATGGATCGGAGATTCAGCTGACGGAATACTGGAATGTGAAGGAATATCCGGAGGATGCCTTCTTCTTCTTCAATAATAAACGTTGTCTTTCCTTCCCCCTTCCCGATGACAGGGACACGGTGGTGGAGATCACGCTAAAATAAGTATGAAAGGACCCTGCAGTGGGGAGCTGCTCCCGGCTGCAGGGTTTATGGTTTAAAAACATGGAAAAGTGGATGTACGGGCTGGGAAAGGATCCGGATGCGTCAGCGGCTCTTCTGAAGGAACTGGGCTTTACGACCATCGCCGGAGGTGTTTCCTGTGTGGAGCCTGCGCTGCGGCAGGGCATGGATATCTGGTTGTTTTCAGGCTGCTACCGGGGACCGGCCTTCAAAGGCGAGGAGTGGCTGGCACAGGACGTGGCGGGAGAAACAAGAGAATGGTTCGGATCCACCTGTCCTACCCGGGAGGAGGTCAGACAATATCATCTGGAATCCGTGGCCCGGCTGGCAAGGACACCCGGGATCCGGGGGATCATTCTGGATGGATGCCGTTTCGCATCTCCGTCTTCCGGCAGCACGGAGGATGCCTTTCTGACATGCTTCTGTGATTCCTGCATGAGGAAAGCCAAAAAGATGGGATTTGATCCGGATGCCATGAAGCGCAGTGTCAGCGCACTGTACGAAGGGATTCACGGAAAGTCCGTGGATATTCTTCCCTACGCTCCCGGACTGGAGGAATGGCTTCAGTTTCGAAGAGCCGCCACCACGGAGCATTTGCTGGAGTTCTGCCGGGTGGTACATCGGGAGGGGGAGACTCTGGGAAGGGATCTGAAGGCGGGGATATTTATCTTTGCTCCCTCTCTGGCAAGAATGGTGGGGCAGAGTTATGAGGATCTGAAGGGAAACATGGATATGTACTCCCCCATGCTGTACCGCTGCTATCAGGATCCCAATGGTCCTGCCTGTCTGAATGTGGAGATGGCTGACCTTCTCCGGATGCTGCAGAAGGCGTCCTGTCTGTCTGCAGGGCAGAGGAAAGACCTTCTTCGCATTTTTTCCGAATTAGATCCGGAAGAAGAGTTTCCGAAAGAAGAGTTTATATCCCGGGGAAAGATTACCCCCGAGATGATATTCCGGGGATTTCGGCCTGAGATCCTGCAAAAAGAAACAGCATCCGCCCGCCGCAGGATCGGAAAGACCCTTTTGGCGCCTATCATTCAGCTGGATGACCCGGTGCTGTATGATGCCACCCTTGAGACCTTCAAGGGGGGAGCAGATGCTGTCAGTTATTTTCTTTATAAGGATGAGTGGATGGAAGAGAAGCAGCAGGATTTTCAAAGGCTGCAGAGAATCACAGGCTGATGCCGCCGTCCAGGGGAATCACGACTCCTGTTAGATAGGAGGCTTTTTCCGAGGCCAGATACAGGATCAGATCGGCTGCCTCTGAGGGCTCTCCGAAGCGGCCAAGGGCAATGGTGTTTTCCAAATCCGCCTTCTCTTCCTGCCTTAAGAAGGCATTCATTGAGGTTTCGAAGGCTCCGCAGGAAATGGCATTGACACGGATCCCGGAGGGACCGACCTCTTTGGCCAGTGCTTTGGTGAAGGCGCTTAACCCACCTTTGGAAGCAGAGTAGGCCACTTCGGTGGAGGCGCCTTTTTCTCCCCACATGGAGGATATATTGATGATGGACCCTTGCCGGTGGTGGATCATGTTTTTCAGTACAGCCCGGGTACAGAGAAAGGCTCCCCGGAGATTCACATTCATCAGATGGTCCCATTCTTCCACGCTCATATCCTGGAGAAGACCAATGTGAGATATGCCGGCATTATTCACCAGACAGTCTATTCGGTCCTCAGCGGACAATGTGTTTCGGAAGGCTTCTTCTACGGAAGAGGGATTCTCCACATCTGCGATCATGGGAGATACACCCAGGGAGAGAAGATATTTCTCTTCCTGACCGGAAGTGGTTTTTCCACTGTACAGACCATATACTTTCCAGCCCTGAAGGATAAAGGCCTTGCTTGCAGCAAGGCCTATTCCTTTAGAAGCGCCGGTAATGACAGCTACTTTCATTTTTATACGTCAGCTCCCAAATTTCTGAAGAAAGCTTGATGCCTTTCGGCTTCACAGGAACCACCATACGACATATCCGTGATTTTTGCAAGGATATCTTTGCAGAAAACATCCCAGCTTTCTGTCTCACGGTTCACCAGAATGGGATAATAGTGAACTCCGTTTTGCTTAGCGGCATCCAGATCTCCGGGAGCATCTCCCACCATGACCACCTTGTCGGGATCATAGCCGAACTGCAGCATGGTTTTGATACAGGCTGCTTTACTGCCGATGTCCTGAGCCAGCACGATGTCCGTATGCTCCAGCAGACCGAATTTGGACCATTCTTCTTCTACAGCATCCCGGTTGGCGCTGGACACCATGGCCACGTCTGCCACCAGATGGGCGGCAGCCAGACCTTCCTTGGCACCGGCATAGGGAATCTTCAGTTCCTCCGGAAGCATCACGATGGAGGCATTCACCGCTTTGGACCAGGCAAGGGCCTTCTCGAAGATGGTCTTTGCCTCCGGGTCGGAGGCTTCGGCAGCAGCCTTGGCCACACCCTCGTTGCTGAGGGCGGGAGCGGTCTCCACCCAGGCCTTCAGATACTGAATACCCGGGATGGGCTTGTAGGTTTCATTGATCTCTCCCAGAGCCATGGCCAGACCCTTGAAGCGGTTGATGCCCCGGGTCATGGAGAAGAGGTTGATTTCATTCCAGCGTCCAAGAATGGGCTCTCTCCAGGTGTCCAGTTCCCATTCGTCCACCATGCAGGGACCGAAGCAGTTGAAATGCTTGCAGTTCATGGTATCCATGACACAGCCGTCAGAATCTACGCAGATGAGGAAGTCGTGCTTCCTCTCAAAAGAATCAAAGATGGACATAGGGCTATCTCCTTGCATCCCAGTATCCGCAGAAGCTGTCGATGGGATCCTTGCCCTTGAAGGCTTCGGGACCTGTCACCAGGGCTTCCACCAGAGCATCCATGGTGTCATCGTTTGCATCATAGGTGTTGATGTAGGTCTTCAGCATGGGAACATCCGGCAGCATGACCGGGCTGTTGACGCTGATACCGATGACGGGAAGCTCATGGACATACCACGGAATTTCTCCGCCGCCTTTGCTGAGGCCGAAGGAGGGATGAGCGCCGGCAGAAACGTCAAAGAGGGAGATCACCAAATCCTGCTGGGAGACAAAGTCTGCGATGGCATTCTTTCCTGCAAAGTACAGGTTAAGGTCGGGCTTCTGGCCGGCAGCCATCTGCTTCTTCATCTTGTCCAGAGGACTCTCATAAATGTAGGCTTCAAAGCCCTTGGCAATCAGGCGCTCCTGCAGTTTTTCGGCAGGAGATTTTCTGGTCATGCCGCCCATGGCCAAAGCCATCAATGCCGCCATGGGGCCATCGGCGCCCTTGATGGGAACGATCATAATCCTCTTGGTCTTTTCGGGAGAGAGAGGCAACACGTCCTGCTTGTTCTTGACAAGAGTGAGACTATCCTTGCTGATGGCAGGGGAGTAGGCTTTAAAGGCAGGATTCTGCATAGCTGCGGGAAGTGCCTCCGGGGCGGGACACAGCTCTTCCTTGGGCTTTTTGTTCAGTACCATGGCTGCCTTCAGACCCAGAATGCGGGTCAGTGCTTCTGTCATTCTGGCTTCGGAGATAATGCCGGTCTTGTAGGCATTCAGCATGGTGGCAAAATCTTCGTCGGGATCGTTGAAGAACAGGAACATGTCACAGCCTGCGTTAATGGAGGCGGGAAGCATGTCACAGCGCTTCATGGTATCGGTCATGCCTACCATGTGGGAGGCATCGGTGACGACCATTCCGTTAAAGCCAAGCTTGTCACGAAGCAGGGTGGTCATGATCTCAGGGCAGAGGGTGGCGGGAAGCAGATCCTCGTCCTTGATGTCCGGGTTCTGATCTCTCATGTAGGCAGGCATCATGATGTGTCCGCCCATGACTGCATCCAGACCGCCTTCGATCAGGGTCTTATACACATGACCATAGGTGGCCATCCACTGTTCTTCGTTGTAGGAATTGATATTGTTGCAAAGGTGGGCATCCCGGTAGTCCTGACCATTGCCGGGGAAGTGCTTGGTGCAGGAAGCCATGCCGGGGGTCTCGTGAATACCGTCCATATATGCCTTGGACAGGACAGCTACACGCTGGGGATCGCTGCCGAAGGAACGCATCAGGACCTCGGAGCAATCCTCATCGGCTTCTATAATATTCTTTACATGCTCAAGATGGCCGATAATCC
>JABUST010000090.1 GCA_021442595.1 Lachnospiraceae bacterium
TCTGTTCACAGGCGCTGTTTTTCAGCAGATCGGCCTGGTGAGCACAACGGTAGGGGAGGGAGCATTCCTTTCCTCCTGCTACATTCTGCTGGTGCCGGTGGCGGGCCTGATCTTTCTGAAAAAGAAGCCCGCCTGGACGGCATGGTTAGGTGCAGCCATCGCTGTGGTAGGCGTTTACTTCATATCCATGGAGCCGGGGCAGGGCGACATTCATGTGACTCCCGGTAACCTTTGGATGCTGCTGGCAGCCTGCGGCTTTACCTGGCAGATTCTGGAAGTAGACGAATATTCTAAGGGAACAGACCTGATGTGGCTGGCCTCCATTCAGTTCGGTGTGGTGGCGCTTTTGTCCTTTGCGGGAATGCTGCTATTTGAAAGGTGCAGCTGGGAGGACCTTCTGTTGGCCAGGGGCTCCATCCTGTATGCAGCTCTGGTATCCGGCGCCTTCTGCTATACCTCCCAGGTCATCGCACAGAAGCATGTGGAACCCACCCTGGCTTCCCTGATCATGGGGGCTGAGTCCGTCTTTGCCACCCTCTCCGGAGTCATCTTCCTTCAGGAGAACATCGGTATTCGAAAATATATCGGCTGCGCATTGGTGCTGGCAGCTATAGTGGCAGCTCAAATGAAGGTGAGCGGAAAAGAGAGGGCATAGGGGGTGCGCTTGTAATTTCTTTTATCCTTTTTTGACGGAAGAAAAGCGGTGATCCAATCTGGATGGTGATATACCAAAGCCCATTCCAAAGGAAGTCGGCTAATTCCATATGGACGGATATATTAGACGATAAGATGCTATTTTTCTGAGACTCATGGATTATCTCTCATAATCCACTGATTGTGGATTGAAATTCCTCCTTACTCAATGGTATCATAAATATATCAAAGACAATCATTCGTCAATAAAAGGAAAGGAGGATTGAATGATGTTTGAGCAATACAGCGTAGTTTCCTGGATCATAATGGCAGTAATCATCGTGGCACTCCTGGTGGGAGCCATCCTGCTGCTGGTGAAATTCGGCGGCGGCAAGGAAAATAACCCCAAGATCATGAACACGGTCCAGAGGGCCCCCGGAAACGGATTTCAGCAGGTACAGATCGTTCTTGATGATGACGCAGTCAAAAAGAATGTGGAGCGGAATCTGAGAGATTAGTCAAAAAGGACCGGCGAGCGTTAACTCGCCGGTCCTTTGCTTTGCATTGCGTAAAGCAGCAGCCTTTTTTCAGGTTAGCAATCTTCCGTATCATGTTTGAGCCGATTCCCTGTTCGAAATTTTCTTCTTATTATTCCATTGCATGTGACGGATTCTGATGTTTTTAGAATATAAGAACATATATCAGATGTGCGCTGATGCCTGCCACGATGCCTCCGATGGTGTGGCACAGAATGGCATAGCCCGTCAAATCCCTGAAGTTCAGAGAATCCATCATAGCCACATGGGTGCTCAGGTAGCCGCTCCAGCACATGCACATGGCAGTGAATACTGCAATGTCATTGCCCACAGCCTGACCGTTGGCCACTAAATTGGGCACCAGCCCCATGGCCGCACCGGCAGAGCCAAGAGCCGTCAGAGGAACAGAAATGCCCTCAGCGGAGGAAAGACCAAAGAGGGGGCCAAGGATGAAATTCAGCTTCTCGGCGATCCAGGGGACCAGACCGATGCCTTCATAAGCCGCTCCGGTGTATACCGTGGCATCCAGAGAACCGTTGGTCAGCATCATCACCAGGGTGCAGATGATCAGCACGCCGGGGATGATGGCCAGACCCATGTTTACACCGCTCTTACCGCCCTCCAGCAGGGCATTCATGGCCCGGGAGGAGATGCTCCCTTCCCGGATGATGCGCTCATCCATGGACAGACCTCCTCCGGTATCATCGGATACGGCCATTTCCGTGTCTCCATAGATGGTTTTGGTGCGGACCAGCATCAGGCGGGCGCTGACAACGCTGCCGATGACAGCGCCCAGGTTTCCGATGAGGGTGGCTGCGATGTAGTTGCCTCCCTCCGGGTTCTGGATGCCGATCATGAAGGTGGTGATGATGAGCCCCATACCGAAGGCGGTGCCGATGTTGGTGAGGGCGGGCAGCTGGTATTTCTTGAACAGGCGCCGGAAGTTGATGTCATCCGCCAGAGTCAGGATGGCCGGATTGTCGGAGAGATAGGTGGTGACCACGCCGATGACGGCTGCCCCCGGAAGCCCGTAGAGAGGCTTCATGAGAGGGGAGAGCAGCTTGTTGATGACGGCTACGAAACCGAACTCCGTCAGCAGTCCGGCGATGGCTCCCGCCAGCACTGCCACAGCCATCAGGTAAAAGACGGTATTCATCAGCAGATCATAGGCGGTGTTCATCATGGTGTTGATCATGTTGATGGCGCCCATCTTAGAGCCGATGAAACCGAAAAACACAGCGCAGGCGATGGCAAAGAACAGGGTCTCCCAGCTGATGGCCTTTTTGACGGCATAGCCCTTAGGTAGCCCTGAATACCGTTTGTAGGGATGCTTTTTCTTCATATCAATATTCCGCCTTTAGATCATCTTTCTGAAAACCTTTGCAAACCAATGACGGACAAATTGTCAAATCGGTCTGCCGGAGCGTTGTTGAACTGGCAGCTGCTTCTAAACAGAGTGAAGAAGCTGCCTGCTGAGTGGATTCTTTATCTTACCTGACCGTTACCTTTTATCAGATATTTATAGCTTGTCATTTCCTCAAGACCCATAGGTCCACGGGCATGAAGCTTTTGGGTGGAGATGCCGATCTCCGCCCCCATGCCGAATTCACCCCCGTCTGTAAAGCGAGTAGAGGCATTTACATATACAGCTGCAGCGTCGATGCGGTTTAGGAATTCAGCAGCCTTATCCATATCCTCCGTTACAATGCACTCACTGTGGTTGGTGGTGTGCTCAGAGATGAAGGTCACAGCCTCTTCAAAGCCTTCCACCACCTTCACGGCCAGAATAAGGTCGTTGTACTCCGCATCCCAGTCCTCAGGTGCAGCGGGGATGGCGGTGCATGTTTTATAGGGCTTTGAAATAGCTGCATCCGAGGAGCTGCTTTCTGTTGAAGATGACCCTAAACTCTTATGGGAAACAACCGCAGAATTCATAGATGAATCGATGCTCGAACTGCCTTGCAAAGCTTCCTTAACAATAGGAAGGGAGATTTCATCGCACCGAAGCTCCACTCTGTAGGGAGAGAGGGACTCTACCATAGCGGAAATGAAGTTATGAACCACATCCTTGTGGATCACCACACACTCCGCCGCGTTGCACACGGAGGGGCGCTGACACTTGGTATTCTCCAATATGCTGACAGCCTTGGCCAGATCTGCTGCTGCGTCCACATAAACATGGCAGACACCTTCTCCGGTGCGGATCACAGGGACCGTGGCATTGGTGGTGACGCTGCGGATCAAGCCCGCGCCCCCCCGGGGAATCAATACATCCACATAATCATTCATGTGCATGAGCTCGGTAGCGCTGGAGCGGTCCGTGTCCTGCACCAGGCTGATGCAGGACCGGGGAAGACCGGCTTCCTCCAAAGCGTCCTGCATGATGTTTACAGCCGCCCGGTTAGACAGGATGGCCTCCTTGCCGCCCCGGAGAATACACACATTGCCGGATTTCAGGCAAAGAGCTGCAGCGTCCACCGTCACGTTGGGCCGGGCCTCATAGATGATAGCCACCACCCCCAGGGGAACGCTGATCTTTGTGATCTCCAGACCGTTGGGCATGACCTTGGTGCTGAGGGTCCGGCCCACAGGGTCCGGAAGCTCCCGGACCTTGCTGACACCGGCGGTGATGCCTCGGATGCGGTCCTCCGTCAGGCGGAGCCGGTCCATCATGGGAGCAGGGAGACCGGCAGCCTCTGCATTCATCATGTCTGCCCGGTTGGCCTCCAGCCATTCCCGGCTGCGGCTTTGAAGGGCAGCGGCCATGGCTTCCAGCGCACGGTTCCGGGTTTCGTTGTCTGCGATCATCAGGCGGGTGGCCGCAGCCTTGGCGGCGACAGCCTGCTCAGTCAGTTTACTCATGGTCTACCTCGTGATTTCTTGATGCGATGAACCGTGTGCCCACCTGTTTGCCTTCCATAATGTCATACAGGTGGTCGATATTGTCACTGTTTGTGATGATCATGTCGCAGCCGGCCGCGTTGGCGATACTGGCCGCAGACAGCTTGGTCACCATGCCTCCGGTGCCGTGGACAGACCCGGTGCCCCCGGCCATGGCTAAAATCTCCGGCGTGATCTCCCGGACCTCGGTAAGCAGCCTGGCCTCCGGGTCCGTCCGGGGGTCAGAACTGTACAGACCGTCAATATCACTCAAAAGGATCAGAAGATCCGCGTGGGTCAGCCCCGCCACGATGGCGGAAAGGGTGTCGTTGTCACCCAGGATCTTGTGGTGACCGCTCTCGATCTCGGTGGAGGCCACGGAGTCGTTCTCGTTGACGATGGGAATGACTCCCATCTCCAACAGGGTATTGAAGGTGCTGGACAGATTGTCGGCGCTGCTCTCCCGCTCTACGTTTGCGTCCGTCAGCAATATCTGGGCCACAGTGCAGTTGTAGTCCGCGAAAATGGTGTCGTAGATGTGCATTAGCTGAGCCTGGCCGATGGCCGAAACGGCCATCTTGGCCCGCAGCTCTTTAGGCCTTTCCTTCAGTCCCAGCTTGGCAGTGCCGGCGGAGATGGCAGCAGAAGTGACTATGATAACCTCATTCCCCATGCCGCGGATGTCTGCCACTGCCCGGGCGATTTTGTCCATTTTGTGGAGGTTGAGGCTTCCGCCGGGATGGGTCAGGGTGGAGGTACCCAGCTTGATGATAATGCGTTTGTTAGTCATGGTGATAAATGATAATTGGATTTGACTTTGGTTTTGAAACCTGAATATGAATCAGGCCTGGCTTGATTCATATGTTTTTTCTATTTAATCCTGATCTGATTCCTTCTTCTATAGCATGGTGTGCACACGGAGAAGGGAGAACTCCAGGGAATGGGCTTGCCGCAGGAGCGGCAGGTGCGGTGCTGCAGCTTGGCCTCGGAAAGCAGCTTCATTATGCACTCCGAAATGCGCCGCTTGGACTCGATAAAGCTCAGGTCCATATCCAGCTTGGCTCTGGTGGAGAATCCGAAGAGCAGGTCCGTGATGCGGTAGGCGCTCTCCAGTTCACCCACGGTCATATTGTCCAGCCCGTACAGGGCGTCGTCCAGCCGCTTCTCCAGCTGCAGGTCTCTGTGCTTGATGAGATTGAAGCTCAGCTCCGACCAGAGATCGAACAGCTCATCATCCCGCTCGTCAAAGGGAATGGTAATCAGGCTGTAGATCAGCTCCTTGTCGGAGGTATAGCCCTCCAGATGGGTGGCCAGGGAGATCATGGTCTTCACCGTGGACTTAAGAAATCCGGCCTTGGCGGTCATATCGTTCCACTCGGAGAGGATCTTGGACACCTTGGCGTCGATGGTCAGCAGGGACTCCGGGAAGGACAGCATGGCGTCCTGAACGGGCTCGATCTCAGCGGTGAGGCCGTGATGGATAAAATAAGCGTCCTCCGGGAAGGTGTTCACGAGACCTTCGTCAAACATACCGAAACGGCCGGCTCGCCCGGCAATCTGCTGAATCTCGCTGGGCTGCAGGGGGCGGGTGCCATGGCCGTTGAACTTTTCGGTCTCCAGAAAAATGATGCGCCTAACCGGCAGATTAAGACCCATGCCGATGGCGTCCGTAGCGACCACTATGTCCGTATCGCCATTGGAAAAACGCTCCGCCTCCGCGTGGCGCACGTCGTAGGGCAGAGCTCCGTAAATGATGCTGCAGCGGTAGCCCGCATTGGTCAGCTCGGAAGCCACGGCGTGGACGTTGCGCCGGGAGAAAACGATGAGAGCATCCCCCTTCCGAACCCCTTCGGGGAAGTTAAAATGCTTGGTTTCCATGCGCAGGGGCGTCTGCCTATGATGACGTACGGTTTCGTAGGTGTCCCCGCAGTCCTCAATGAGGCGGGTGACGATCTCCTCGGCGTGGGGCGCCATGCAGACGTGGATCTCATAGGCCTGAAGGCCCAGGATGGCAGCGGTCCAGTGACCGCCCCGCTCCTCGTCGGTGATCATTTGAGCTTCGTCGATGACGGCCACATCGTAGAACCGGTGGAAGTTAGCCAGCTCGATGGTAGAGGATTGATGCTCGGCATTGTCTATGAGCACTCTCTCCTCGCCGGTGATTAGGGAGCAGGGGATGCCCCGACGGTTCAGGTTTTCGAACTGCTCGTAGGCCAGCAATCTAAGAGGCGCCAGATAGATACCGTAGCTGGTCTGGGCCAGAGCTTCGATGGCGTCGTAGGTCTTGCCGGAGTTGGTGGGTCCCACGTGCAGCACAAAGTGACGCTCCATGGCCCGGGCTTCGGGGTAAAAATCAATGTAATTATCCGGAATCTCCGAGAGCATGCGCTTCTTAAGGGAGGCCCGCTGCTTTTTGTCCCGGGCCACATGCCGGGCGGCCTGAATCAGATTCCGGCTGAAATAGTCGTAGTGATGGTTCTGGTCCAGGCACTGGGCCAGCTTGACCTCCGTGAAGGAACGGCGCACATCTTCTGTGAGGACCTGACAATAGGGGTGCTGTTCCAGTACCTTCAGCAGTGTCCGGGGAACCAGATGGGGATCCTGAGCGAAGATCGGGTCTGTGTGGATCAGATAGTGAAAGAGAAAGTTGGCTACGGAGCCTTTCTTTTTCGACTGCTTTTTCCCTGCAAAGGCCATGAGGACCAGATCCTCGGATATGAGTCCTTCCTCTGTCAGAGCCCATTCCATGAAGGGGGTCAGGTCTTTCTCTGTCAGGGGGATGGGATCCACGGCGGTATAATCGGGAAACTCGGTATATTTCAGTCTGTACAGGTGGCCTGTGGTGAGGTATTTTTCCATCTCCTTAATGGCCGCCGGCACGATCTCATCCACATGCTCCGTCAGGAACTTAGTCAGATCGATCTCCCGCACTCTTTTGGAAATCTGCTTCTTCAGTGCCTTCTGCCTCTGCTGAACCGAGGGCTGCCGGAGGGAGGAGGCTCCGGCGATTGCATTGTCGATGGACGCATTAACGTCATCGCCAACTGCATTGTCGATGGAAGCATTAACATCATCGTCAGCCTCTTGATCGGAATTCTTGTTAGAAGCGTTTATCCGATTCTTAGCTTTTCCTTTGCGTCTCCTGCGCCGATGATGCTTCTTGGGTTCTGTTGGCGCATTGTTCTCCTTGGCATTACTCTCAGAGCATGTCATTTCAACTGCATTAACTTTATCATCTGTAAGGATGGCGTTCTCATTCAAGGTTTCGTCTGGTCTCATGTTCAATGTCTTGCTATTTATCTGATTTGCCTGCATTTTTGGGTTTCCGGGGTCTGTACTTTTTCCGCAGATGTCTCTTCGCTGTCTTGATGAGGAAGATCTTTGATTGGAATCACGGGTGCAGTGGGGCTGAAATATATCCGGATGGATTTATCGATGCTTGGATGCCGGTATATCCTTATGACAGAGCAGGCTTGGCTTACACATACTGTGACCGCTTATTATAACATGATTCATGATTAAAAGAAATCCCTGGGCCAATGCCCCGAGGTCCCACTTCAAATGGTCTATGGCCTAAGCCGAGGTTTTTGCTGCCACCCTTGACTGCAAATAAAAGAGCCCCGGCGCACGCCGGGGCTCTAAATCAGCAGATAAAATAACCTCAATCTCTACTCAACAGAGAAGTAAGCCGAGACATGCAGCTATTCGTCTCACTTTTTTAATCTCCACTCAGCTGAGAAGTATACAGGTGGTAGTAATCACCCTTCTTCTCCATCAGCTGGTCGTGATTGCCTTCCTCCGTAATCTGACCATCATTGATGTACAGGATCTTGTCGCAGTCCTTGATGGTAGACAGACGGTGAGCCACCACGAAGGAGGTGCGGTCATGCAGCAGGGTCTTAATGCCCTCCTGGACCAGCAGCTCCGTGTTGGTATCTATGGAAGAAGTAGCCTCATCCAGAATCAGGATCTTGGGATCGCTCAGCAGGGTGCGGGCAAAGCTCAGCAGCTGCCGCTGACCGGCAGAGAGCACATCGCCCCGCTCATTGATCTCCGTGTCGTAGCCCTTGGGCATCTTGCGGATGAACTCGTGGGCGTACACACGCTTAGCAGCTTCGATACACTCCTCGTCCGTTGCATCCAGACGACCATAGCGGATGTTCTCCATGATGGTACCGGAGAAAATGAAGGTATCCTGCAGCATAATACCCATCTGAGAACGGATGGAGCGCAGAGTGGCATCTGCAATGTCGTATCCATCGATGCGCACCGCACCGGACTTCAGATTATAGAAGCGGCTTACCAGGTTGATAATGGTAGACTTTCCTGCGCCGGTGGGGCCAACCAGAGCAAAGCTCTGACCTGCGTCTACATGGAAGCTCACATCCTTCAGCACCGGACGGTCCTTCTCGTACTCGAAGATGACATGATCGAAATCCACGTCTCCGCGAATGGCGGGCAGATCCTTGGCATCGTCCTTATCGGTCACGGTGACAGGCTCATCCATGAGCTGGAAAATACGCTCCAGATAGGAAGATGTGTTGATGATCTGGTTGTACTGGTTGGAAAGCATCATGATGGGACGCCAGAAGCGATTGGCGTAGCTGGTCATGGCCACCAGATTACCCACTGTCAGAGTGCCTCGCAGGTAGACCACGCCTACCAGATAAATGAGGTAGTAGATGGTGCGGGAGATCAGCTGGGTGGTGGGCCACATCAGGTGGTTCAGAGTCACCGCATGCATGTAGGAGCTGCGAGCCTCCTGAGCCAGATTCTCATTGATGTCTGCGTTGAAATCCTCACGGGCAAAGCTCTGGCTCACCCGCTCGCCGTGGATGGACTCGGATAGGTAAGCGGTGAAGTTGGAGCGCTTGTTGGCCTGGATCTGCCATGCCTTGCGCTGCTTATTGCGCATAATGAAAATGTAGACCGCGAAGATGGGAATTCCGGCAAATACCATGAGAGACAGCTTGGAATTCACCGACACCATGAACACACCGATGATGACCAGGTTGATGACCTGAAGTACGATGTTCAGGAGTCCGTTGGTCAAAAAGTCACTGACGCTGTTGATGTAATTGATGACCCGAACCAGGATTTTGCCGTGGGGGCGGGAATCAAAGTAGTCAAAGGGAAGGTCCTGAAGATGCACATACAGATCCCGGCGCATATCCCTTATGATGGCCTGACCGGCCAGAGCGGTACAGCGGGAACGGAAGCGGTTGCAGGCAGCCTGGGCAGCCACGATGAGCACCAGGGCGATGCCGCAGAAGATCAGACTCTTCACATCCTTGGCGGGAATGTACACGTCGATGGCACCCTCAGTGAACAGGGGCATCAGCAGTGACAGCACAGAGGAGACCAGGGAGAAGATGAAAGCTCCCACAAAGAGCTTTTTATAGCGGAACACATAGACGAGGGCGCGGCTGAACTGCTTCAGATTAAACTGAGTCTCCAGCGTTTCATCCACATTATATTTGTTGCGTGCCATCAGTTCTCACCTCCTTCGAAGGCGGCGGTGTTGATCTTCAGGTTGGCAATGGCTTCCTGAATGTCAGCCTCGGTGGCGTAACCCTGCTGGATACGCCAGATATTATAATAGTAACCTTTTTTCTCCAGCAGCTCCTTGTGGGTGCCCTGCTCGGTGATGCGGCCATTTTCCAGTATGAAGATGATATCCGCATTCTTCACGGAGGAGATGCGCTGAGCCACGATGAGAGTGGTGGCCTTCTTCTCTCTCTGAGCCAGGTGCTGCTGAATGTACTGCTCCGTCTCCATGTCCACGGCGGAGGTGGTATCGTCCAGAATCAGTATGGGCGCCTGCATGGACAGGGCTCTTGCCAGAGACAGACGCTGCTTCTGACCGCCGGAGAGGCCCATGCCCCTCTCACCCACGATGGTATCATAGCCATCGGGGAGCTTCTGAATGAAGCTGTCGGCGTCTGCATCGATGGCGGAGGCGTACACCACCTCCTGAGGCGCATCCGGCACACCATAGACGATGTTGCTCTCCACAGTATCGGAGAACAGGAACACATCCTGCAGCGCCACAGCCACGTTCCGGCGCAGATACTGCAGGTTGTACTTCTGAACCTTCTTTCCGTCAATGCGGACCTCGCCGGTGGTGGGGTCGATAAATCTGGAGAGGAGATTGAACAGAGAGGACTTTCCGGAACCGGTGGGACCCATGATGCCCACGGTGGCCCCGGCAGGGATGTGCATATTGATGTCCTTCAGCACTTCGTTGCCGTCGAACTGAAGAGAGACATGCTCGAAGTCGATGGTGCCCTTGATCTCGCCGCTGTCGATGGCATTCTCGGGGGAGACGATCTCAGGCTGAGAATCGTACAGCTCGTGGACACGCTCGCAGCTGACAGTGAAGCGCTGCCAGTCATTGATCAGGAAGCCCAGCTGCTGCATAGGCTCGTTCAGCATCCAGCTCAGGGAGGTGAACACGATCAGATCGCCCACGGTGATGTCCCCGGAGATGACCAGCAGAGCGCCCACGATGATGGCGGTAGCGTTCATGACGTTGCCCACGGTCTCCATGAAGGGAGAGTAGGTGACCCATGCCTGGTTGGCGTCCAGATTCATCTGGTAGTAGCGCTGGTTGGCCTCGTCGAACTTCCGGATTTCGAACTCTTCACGGCAGAAAGCGCGGACCACACGGTTTCCGTCGATATTTTCCGTGACGATGGTATTCAGCTTGGACAGTTCCTTCCGGGCCTTGCCGAAAATGGGACGCACCTTCTTGGCCATGAGGATGGCGCACAGGAGGGCGAAGGGGGCCAGACAGAGCTCGATGAGGGTGAACTTCCAGCTGGTGGCGAAGAATACGATCAAAACAGCTACCAGCATGACGCCGGAGTCGAACATGGCCCAGTCCACATAACAGAGGAAGTGGGTGATGGCTTCCACATCGCCGGTACACTTGTTGATCAGATCACCGGTCTTGTTGGACATCAGGAACTTGCGGCTCTGATTAGCCAATTTGGTATACAGGGCTTTTCTGAGTTCAAAGGTGGCGCGCTGGGCAGCCTGCTCACGGAAAATGTTTCCGGTGAAGCGGGCAACCGTCTGCAGGATGAGAAGACCCAAGGCTGCAAGGATCAGGGGCAGCAGCTGCTCCATGATCTGGGCAGAGGTCACGGAGGTATCCTCATACAGAGGGTACATAATGTCATTTACAATGCTCTTCACGATCTGGGGCTCAATGACCATGATGCCATCCACCACCAGACAGAGGAAGAAGGAAATAAAGAGCTTATACTTGGACTTACCCAGAAATTGGAAAGCCCACTTGCCTTCATTCATAGAGTAAAATTCCTCCCGTTTTTTGCACAAAACTGGTTTCTTGTTACATGCGTAAAGGCAATTATAGCACCGAAAAATCTAAATGCAATCCACTTTTTTAAAGTCCTTTAAAAAGTTTTTAAGGAATTGCGAAACCGCTCATGGAAGGGTATACTTATGCAGTGATTTTTGGTGAATTTGCAAGTTGCATTTGCAGAAGGCTTCATGAATTACGCTTCAGCTGCTTCAGACTTCTCTTCAGATAAAGAGGGGAAGGGGCTGCAAAGCAAGCTTTTGGTTCAGTGATTGCAGCTTCAGTGAGAAGCAAAAGGAGATCACTTCAAATGTTTCAAAACGCTTTTCTGAAAAAAGGCAGGGAAGATCTTCAAAGCAAGCTATGGATTCAGCAAAAGCAGCTTGTTCCAAAGAAAAAACCAAACACAGGAGGATACAACACATGAAAGAAACCATCAACTTAGGCATCATCGGTCTCGGAGGCCGCGGCGAAAGCCTGCTGGAATACGTCATCCTGGACGAAGCCGATGTTAACGTGGTAGGCGTCTGCGATCTTTACGAAGACCGGGCCCGGAAGGGCTTCGACCTGGTGAAGGAAAAGAAGGGAAACGAGCCCCTGAAGACTCTGGATTACCATGACATCTTAGATATTCCCGGTCTGGATTGTGTGTTCGTGACATCTTCCTGGGAGACCCATATTCAGATTGCCATCGATGCCATGAAGAAGGGCATCCGTCCCGGAGTGGAGGTGGGGGCTGCCTACTCCATTCAGCAGCTTTGGGATCTGGTGCGCACCTCCGAGGAGACCGGCGTGCCCTGCATGATGCTGGAAAACTGCTGCTACGGCAGGGAGGAGATGATGCTCATGCACATGATCCGCAATGGTCAGTTCGGAGAGATCGTCCACTGCGAGGGCGGCTATCGCCACGACCTCCGGGAAGAGGTAGGCTTTGGCAGAGAAAATCGTCATTATCGCAATGCGAATTATATGAACCGGAATTGTGAGAATTATCCTACCCATGAACTTGGCCCCATCTGCCAGATGCTGGGCATCAATCACGGCAATCGCCTGCTTAAGCTGACTTCCACTGCCAGCTGTTCTAGGGGACTGAATGCGTACCTGACCGGAGAGAAGGGGCCGGAGTATGATCAGGCTTCCTATCCCTTTGCCCAGGGAGATGTGGTGAACACGGTGATCACCTGCGCCCACGGCCAGACCATCAGCCTGACCCTGGACACCACGCTGCCCCGGTACTATTCCCGGGGGCTGGTGGTGCAGGGCACCAAGGCCATGTATTGCGAGGATAACAATTCCATTTTCATGGACGGCGTGCACTCGGAGATGGATGGTTTCTATTGGAAAAAATTCTGGGGCAATGCGGAGGAATTCCGGAAGGATTGGGAGTCTCCCACATGGAAACAGTTCCTGGAGGATGGTGTTCGCGGCGGTCACGGCGGCATGGACTACCTGGTGGACCGTGCTTTCTTTGACAGTGTGAAGAATGAGTGCGATCCTCCCATCGATGTCTACGACATGGCCACCTGGATGTGCATCAGTGTCCTCTCTGAGGAGTCCATTGCCCTGGGAGGCGCCCCCGTGTACATTCCCGATTTCACCAATGGCAAGTGGATCGAGACGAGATGAGAATGAATTCTCCAATCTGTAATTGAGTCTTGTTCTGTTTGTGGATCGAATGAAGAATATTTAGCCATCAATAAGAATTAAAGTCCTGTAAAATACCAATAAAGGGGTGTAAGGACAGTCAAAAAAACCGCAAAGGGCGTGCCCTTTGCGGTTTTTGCTCTAGAGGGAGGATCTGTCATCGGAAACGATAGGAATAGGGTATTCCATTGACCTAACATTTTCGAAAAGTCGCCGGGAATTAGTAGTTCTGCCATTCCCGGCGACAGAAGTGTCCCCAATAAT
>JABUST010000199.1 GCA_021442595.1 Lachnospiraceae bacterium
CCGCCGCCGCCCCGCAAGAAAAGACGGACGTCGCCAGAATACTCCCTCTCAGAACTACAAGTCCGATCCCGAGACCGATGGCGGATACACCCTGTTTGCTGACAAGCTGAAGGGTCTGGATCTGTAATCCCCATTCACTAAAAGAAAAAGAGTGATATCATCACAGTGTGATATCGCTCTTTTTCTTTTTCGCTCTACTTTCATTATTTGAAATCTTCACGGAAGGTTACTTTCCCTGCTCTTCCAGGAGATTCTGAACTTCCGGAAGCTCGGGCATGGACCGGATGGCACCCTTCCGGGTGGTGACAATGTAAGCCGCTGCATTGGCAAAACGCAGCATATCTCTGCGCTGCTCCGGGCTCAGATTCCTGGTTCCATGTTCCAGAACATAGTCCAGCACCGAGGCGCAGAAGGTATCCCCTGCCCCTGTGGTCTCAATGGTTCTGCCAAGGCAGAAGGCAGGCACGTACACCGGCTCTTCCTCTCCGTAAAAGCTGTAGCTGCCCTGATCCCCTGCTGTTACATTGAGGATCAGGATATTCGGATAACGCTTCCGCAGCAGGGCAGCGCCCTTTACAAAGTCTGTCTCCCCCGTCATAAATTCCAGTTCATTGTCGGCAATCTTCAGGATATGACAGTGAGACAGCCCCCAGTGAATCTGTTCTCTTGCTTCCTCCGGGTCCTTCCAGAGAGGAAGCCGCAGATTAGGATCAAAGGAAAGGAGCGCCCCGGCTTCTTCCGCCATGGATACAGCCTTCACTGTAGCTTTCCGGACACCCTCATGGGTCATGGACAAAGTCCCGAAATGGAAGATCCGGCAATTCCCGATCAGATCATTCGGAAGTTCGTCCTCAGCCAGCAGCATATCTGCTCCGGGCTTTCTGTAAAAGGAAAAATCCCGGTCTCCTCCCGGCAGGGTCTTTACAAAAGCCAGAGTGGTAGGCACCTCATGGTCCATGATGACCCCGGCAGTATTGATGCCGGCCTCCTCCAGAGTTCCCTTCAGCAGACGGCCGAACATATCCTCTCCCACCTTGCCGATGAAGGCTGTGCAGCGCCCAAGCTTTGCCAACATGGCCAGCACGTTACCGGGCGCTCCTCCGGGACAGGCTTCAAAGAGGCCGTTTCCCTGTTCGCTCAGTCCTTCGGCTGTAAAATCGATCAGCAGCTCTCCCAAAGCCGTAACATCCATTTTCTTATCCATGTTCTCTCCTCCAGGGATATCTTCCTTTCAGGCTACCCTTGCCGATAAAATTGTACAAACAATCGACACGAACCAACACATCATTCAAACAGACAGATCCATTCAACCGATAAAAGGGACCGATCCATAAACAGGACAAAAAAGCTCCCGAACCGGGAGCTTTTTGAAATATACGCATCAGAGAATATACTCTTCATCCTCCATACGGACCACATCCAGAGGGGCTTCATCGATGGTATTCTCGATATCCTCTGCATACTCATCAGTAATACCTTCATCAAAATCAAGATCCTCGGTATCCAGTGTCTCCTGATTCGTGACAGTGGAGAATACAACCTCAATGAGGGCCGCATATTCCTTCCAGGCATCCGTGGTCTTCAGTCCGATGTACTGGTCACGCATGGAACGATAGTACCATGCCTGATCGGCGATCTCGTTGTTATTAAACCAGTTCCACACATCATCTCCGTATTGATCCAGAGAACGCTTGATGGAGCGAAGGTTAGAGAGCTTGTCTGCCAGAGAGATCATTTTAGCTTCAGAGCCTGCGCCGGCAATCTTTCGGATGGCCTCCTCCTTGCGGACACGCCAGGTTTCCATGGCAGGAATATTCCGGCGTTTGTTCTCCGTCTCATCTGCCACCAGGTCGCCTACATAGATTCCGAAGACGCGGATAATATCGTTGATGCGGACGGAGGTATCCTCCACGGTATCATGCAGCAGAGCCGCTTCCACCACGCTGGGGACATCCGTCATGGTGCAGACGATCTCCGCCACCTCCACCGGGTGATTGATATAGGGCGTTTTTCCGTCCTTCCGGAGCTGTCCTTTGTGTGCTTTGACGGCATACCAGAAGGCATTATTTACATCCGGATAGTCCATTCGCATCTGTGCAAGATCTCTGTTTCCCAAGTCAAACCTCCAACTTTATGAACCCGAGCACGGTTCCTTACAATTAAGGGATTTCAGTCCGTTTATGCTGATTTGGTAACCATATTACAACATCATAAACCAGTTGGCAACTCTGCAAAAATACCCATAGTTTTGCCCAAATACTTGACGATTTTTGAGCATTTCGGCTATAATATACGAGAAAAGAGCCAAAGCGATGATATTTGTACTGACGTCCTTTGGTCCTTTATTTTTTTGCAGAGCTGTCTCCCCTTCAGGGAGCTCCTCGAAAGGGATCCCTATGAACAAAAAAACGATATCCTTCTGGCGCACCTTCGGCTATGAGATTCTGGGCAATTTTCTGATTGCTCTGGGCATCTATAATTTCGCAGTGGCCAGCAGCTTCCCTCTTACGGGTTTCTCCGGCGTGGCCGTCATCATATACCGTTTCTTTCAGCTGCCCATCGGCGCTGTTACCTTTGTCCTGAACATTCCCGTTGCCCTCATCTGCTGGCGTATTCTGGGAAACCGGTTCATGCTCCGCACCCTGCGCTGTATGGTAACCTCCACCCTTCTGCTAGACCTGGTGATGCCCCTGCTTCCCACCTTTGAAGGCTCCCGCATGCTCAGCGCCATCTGCTCCGGAGCTCTCCAGGGCGTGGGATACGGTCTGATCTACAAGGCAGGCTCCTCCACCGGCGGTCTGGATTTCATTACCCTTTCCCTGAAATCCAAAAAACCCCACCTATCTCTGGGCGGCATCAATTTTGTACTGGATTTCCTGGTGGTCACCTTCGGCGGACTTCTGTTCGACGATGTGGAAGGAATCATTTACGGTATCATCATCAACTATCTGCTGGCCATTTTCATCGATAAGATCATGTTCGGCGCCAATGCGGGAAAGATGATGCTCATCATTACAGAAAAAGGAAGAGAAGTGGTGGAACTCATCGAAAAGATCATCGACCGGGGCGCCACCATCATTCCGGCACAGGGCGGATGGAAAAACGATCCCAAATCCATCATCATGTGTGCCTGCTCTCCCAAGCAGGTGTACCAGATGCAGGAAAAGCTCAAGGAGCTGGACCCCGCCTCCTTCACCGTCATTCTGGACTCCAGTGAGGTCCACGGCCAAGGCTTCAAAGTCACCACCGTGGGAAAGACAGAAGATCAGCTCTGACAAGGAGCAGTCTATATACAAACAGGGTGCTGTTAAAGAGCCTGATGACTCTTCACAGCACCCTTTCTTTATTCCTTCAGGTTATATTTTAGAGGCAAGCTTTGCGATGATAGGACGATGGACCTTCATGGCGCCCTTAGGGCAGAACTCCTGACAGCAGAAGCAGCGGATGCATGCTTTTCTGTCGATGACAGGCAGCTTTTTGCCTTCCTTGCTTTCCTCCATCTGAATAGCCTTTGCGGGGCACATCCTTCCACACTCACCGCAGCCGATGCACTCCGCCCCGGTGACCTTGGGGCGAGCAGTCAGCACCGCCTTCAAAAGCACATCCGCTGCCCTTCCCCAGAGGGCGGAATTGCCGTTCTGGTCCATGAGCCGTCCGATATTCTCTATGTTCTTGAAGTCCTTTATCACATAGGGAGCTACGTCACGATTGACCTCAATGGCACTGAAGTCCGGCTGCTCCGGCGTTCCGGGAAGATATCCCATCTCCTTCGCCGCCACGATGGTAGGGATCTGCATAGGATCCAGACCTATGATGCCGGCGCAGATCACATCCAGGGCATGAGGATCCCGGGAGGCCAGCAGACAACCGATCTGCCGGGGCGTACCCGCTGTGGGCCCGTTCCCTTCCATTCCCGTGATAGCATCCACCAAATATAGCTCGCAGGGGAAAGCATCGTTCAGGTCCACCAGCATCCGGGCAAACTGCATGGGATTGGAATAGATATAGTGATATTCCTGCTTGTAGGTGCCCGGAATCATTCCGAACATATTCTTTACGGCGCAGGTCATGCCCATCATGCCATGGGACTTCAGCTTACAGAAATTAATGAGCAGATCGCATTCATCCACCCAGGCGGTGTAGTGTATATGCTTGGCTGCAGCACCTTTCGGATGATCCTTATCCTTCTCCTCCACATCCCGGTTCAGCTCGGCGCCGGCTTCCTCCGCTTCCTTCATGCCCGTGCTCTGATAGACCTTATTCAGATAGGCCGCATTGTATAGCCCACCGGGGCTGTCACCAATGATGACCCTTGCCCCTCTTTCCTTCAGCATGCGCACCAGCTCCGTTAACAAAGCGGGATGAGTGGTGGCCGCCTTCTCAGGCTTTAAAAAGCTGACCAGATTGGCCTTGATGCCTACGGTCATGCCGGGGCGGACCTTGTCCAGGCCCTGAATGGTATCCAAAGCTTCCTCCAGTGCTCTCTTGACCTGATTACTTTCATAATCCGGGCAGGGCACCAGGGCAACCTTTGCCAGATGATCCATGGTCTCTCCTTCCGTTCCATCAGACAATTACAGTAGATCCGGACGAATACAGCTCTGTCTGCCCTGCTGTCTGCAGAGCTCCTCGCTGCGCTCATCCGGCTGATGATCCCCCACAAAAAAGGTCAATTTGCCACGGCAGGGGCGGCGGGTTCCGTCTTCCTCTACCACCATGGTCCAGAAGGGATCTGCTTCCAGAACCGCCGTGGTCTTCTGTCCGGGCTCCAGCAGAATCTTATTCACAGCCACCAGCTGGAAATTGGGGGTCTCCAGCCCCTCTTCCTCTGCCTTTACATAAAGCTGAAGCGGCATGGCCACCGGGTGATCCAGTTGGTTTTTCAGATCCACATAAACACTGTTTCCTTTCCGGCGGGCAGACTCCATGGTCAGATATTCATATCCTATGCCGAAGCCGAAGGGATACAGTGGTTTTCCCTTAAAGAACCGATAGGTTTTTCCGTCTGTATGATAATCGCTGAAATCCCAGGAAACCTGTTCGTTGTAGTAAAACGTCAAAGGCAGACGGCCGGTGGGATTCACCTTTCCGCAAATGACATTGGCAATGGCCCTGCCTCCTTCGCTGCCGGGATACCATCCCTGGATGACAGCCCGTACCTTATCATTCAGATTTCCCAGTTCCAGTGCTCCTCCGCTCATGAGGATCACTACAACATTATCCGAAGCTTCGCATACTGCCTCCAGCATAGCCTGCTGGGAAGCAGGAAGATGCAGGTCATGCTTGTCCCCGGCGGCATATTCATTGCTGGCGTCTCCCGCCTCTCCTTCAATGCAGGGATCCAGTCCCACCACCGCAAAGGTCACATCCGCAAAGGAAGCAAAGGCTGCGGCCTCGCTGATCCTGTCTCCGGGCAAGGGAGAACAGTTTTCCACCCGGTCCTTATACAGGTGGGCGCCTTCACTGATAAGGAGGTTTGATTCAGGATATACCTCGGCAATGCCCTTGGCTACCGTTACATAGTCCGCTGCGGTCCCGTGGTAATTTCCTTCCAGAACTGTGTGGACGGCAGCATCCGGTCCCACTATGGCAATGGTCTCAGGCGCTTCCTTCAGGGGGAGAATGCCGTCATTTTTCAGAAGAACTATGCAGCTCTCGGCGATCCTTCTGTTCAGCTGCTTCCACTCCCGAAGCTTTCCGACCCACTCTTCCATGGCTTTTTCCGGCTGAGGATCTTCGTCCATATCCAGCATAAACCGGATGGTCAGCAGGCGCTCCACGGCTTCATCCACATACTTTTCCTCCAATTGTCCCTTTTCCAGAGCCTCCAGCAGGTGTCCATACATGTTTCCGCAATTCAGATCGCATCCACCCTCCACGGCAGCTGCCGCCGCTTCCGAGAGCGTATCCTTGTAGTGATGATGATGGTAAATATCGGAGATGGCACCGCAGTCGGAGACAGTGTAGCCTTCAAAGCCCCACTTGTCCCGGAGAGTTTCTCTCAGCAGGAAACTGCTGGCGCTGGTGGGCACACCATTCACCGCGTTATACGAGCTCATGACACCGGCTACGTCTGCATCTTTTACCAGCTTTTCAAAAGCAGGCAGATATGTCTCGCTCAGTTCCTTCGGAGTGGCTTTGGAATCAAAGCCGTGACGAATGCCTTCAGGTCCGCTGTGGACGGCAAAGTGCTTCGCACAGGCGGCAGCCTGCAGTCCCTTGTCTTTCATGGAAGGATCCCGGTACTCCTGGATACCCTTTACAAAGGCCACTCCCATGATGGCGTTCAGACAGGGATCCTCTCCGTAGGATTCATGGCCTCTACCCCAACGGGGATCCCGAACGATGTTAATGTTGGGAGACCAGTAGGTCAGGCCCTTGTAGATACCTCGGTCTTCCCGGCTGCGGTAGATCCGGTTCTTCAATCTGCCCTCTTCTCCCACCACGCTGCCTACATCATTTAAGATCTGCGGGTCATAGGAGGCAGACAGGGCAATAGATTGAGGAAAAACAGTGGAAAGACCGGCTCTGGCCACACCGTGAAGGGCCTCGTTCCACCAGTTGTAGGCGGGCAGACCAAGCCGCTCAATGGCAGGGGCCGTATAAAGCATCTGAGAGACCTTTTCCTCCCGGGTCATCTGCTTTACCAGCTCTCGGGCTTTCAGGTTCGCTTCCTGTTTCTTCATGATATACCTCACTTTTTCTTCAGGCTGTCCAGCCAGATTCTTATACGGGAGATGGGGCTTGCAATCAGCATTACCAATGTTTTGTATAATCCGGATTCAGAGTTCCAGGCCTTTCTTCTCTCCTCGCTGTGGCGGAGTCTGCGCTCCGCCCGCAGAGCCTTCTTTTCCAGCTTTCTGCGGCGGTTTTCCTTTAGTAACTCGTCGGGATAGCGGGCGTTGATGGTATCCCGCATCTTCTCGCAAAGGTGGAAGGAACAAAAAAACAGGACCGCATTGATGCAGGCGATGCCGGTCAGAATGAGCCCCAGCTTCCAGTCCAGGGCAACAAAGCCCAGAAGATCCTTCAGAAGGATGCCTCCTGCCACCAGACCCGCTGCCACAACTCCCACAAGAGTTCCCCGGATCCAGTCAAAGGGGAGGGATATGCGGATCAGGAGACAGAACATGGTGATGCCTGTGGCCAGTACACAAATCATGGAGATTTCTTCAAATTCCAGTCCGAAAAGCACCCCTGCCAGGTAGGAAAGCAGAAGTCCCACGAACATGGTGCCCCCTCCCGCCAGAGCCCGGGTGACGATATTCAGAAAGAAATTCCCGCGGACCCTCTCTTTGTTTGGCTGAAGAGCCAGCACAAAGGAAGGAAAGCCGATGGTAAGAAAACTGATATAGGTGAGCTGAATAGGCTCAAAGGGATAAGGCATCACCGCAAAGGTGAACAGAATACTGTTAAATATGGAAAACAGGGTCTTTGTCAAAAACAGAGAGGAGCTGCGTTGGATGTTATTGATGGACCTTCGGCCCTCCGCCACCACCTGAGGCATAGAGGAGAAATCATCTGTAGTTAAAACCAGCTGGGCCACATTCCGGGCAGCTTCTGATCCCGAGGCCATGGCAACGGAACAATCCGATTCCTTCATGGCCAGCACATCATTCACACCGTCTCCTGTCATGGCCACCGTATGTCCCTGCTTCTGGAGAGCTCTCACAAAGGCACGTTTCTGGGCGGGTGTCACCCGACCGAATACAGACTTGGTGGCCATGGCCCGGGCTATGTCTTCCTCCGTCCGGAGAGTACGGGCGTCTACATAACGGTCATATCCGGGGATACCGGCCGCAGCGGCAATATTGGACACGGTCTCTACTCCGTCACCGGAGATCACCTTCAGATCCACACCCTGCTCTGTGAAGAAACGGATGGTGTCTGCTGCCTGAGGACGGATCTCATCCCGGATCAGCAGGGCTCCCAGGGGCCGAACATCGGAAGGAGCGTTTCCTTCACTGTCAAAGCCGGAGAGAGACCGGGTCATAACAATCACACGGTTAGCTCCGATCTTCTCCCGGATCTGATCCTCCAATTTCCTGTACCCGTCTCCGAAGATCATCTCTCCGGCACCCATCACATAGGTACCGTCCGGAAACTCGGCCCCGGAATACTTTTTCTCCGAGGAAAAATCCACCACCCTAAGAGCCTGAATGGAAGCATCTTTGCCGAAGCAGGCCCGGATGGCATCCGGTGTGGCCCCTTCATCCCGGGACACAGCCGCCAACCGTCGGAAGCCTTCCTCCGCCTCTGCTATTGTGGCTCCTTCAAAGGGAAGCAGTCCCACCACCTGCATCTTTCCGCTGGTGATGGTGCCTGTCTTATCCAGACACAGCACATCCACCCGGGCCAGCGTCTCAATGCAGTACATCTGCTGCACCAGCACATTTTTCCGGGACAGTCGGATGACAGCCACCGCCATAACAGAGCTGGTTAGAAGCATCAACCCCTCCGGGATCATGGTCACCAGAGCAGCCGCCGTGGAGACTACCGCATCCTTCAGATCGGAACCAACCACAGCATATTGATTGTAAAACAACAGCGCCCCCACAGGCACAATGATAAAGGAGATGATGCGCACGATGCCGGACAGGGTCCGCATGATCTCGGATTCCGCTTTCTTAACTGTCTTGGCGTCCCGGCTGATGCCGGCGGCAAAGCACTCCTTGCCCACCCGGGTCACCCGGATCCAGGCATCTCCCGAAGCGGCAAAGCTGCCGGAGATCACCTCATCCCCCGGATTCTTGGAGATCAGATCCGATTCACCGGTCACCAGACTTTCGTTGGCGGAAAGAGTTCCCCAGATCAGCACCGCATCCACAGGGATCTGGCTGCCTCTTCGGATGTGCAGCAGATCATCCTGCACAATGTCCTCCACCCGAAGCTGAATAAGCTTACCGTCTCTCAAAGCCTCAACGGCGGAGGCCACCATGATGGAGAGCTGATCCACCATCCGTTTGGACCTGACCTCCTGGATCACGCCGATGAGGGTATTGGAGATAACGATACCCATAAACAGCATGTTCTTGAAGGAGCCCACCAAAGCCACCGCCAGAGCCAACAGCAGATTGATAATGTTAAACAGCGTCACTGCGTGCTCCGCAATAATTCTGCGGATACTCTTGGTCTTGACCTCTGTGTCTCCGTTTACCAGGCCTCTGGCCATCCTTTCCTGGACCTGGGCAGAGGTTAGACCTGTCTTAAAATACGATTCACTCACCGCTTGTCTCCTTCCGGAAATCGGCTCGCCCTCCGGCACCCGGTTCTACAGGATTCTCTGTTCCGCAGAGGCCTTTACAAACCGGTTCATAATGGCTTCTCCCACACCTTCTCTGGAAAAAGCTTCTCCGTAAATGATATCCAGTTCTTTCTCGTCCGCCTGTCTAAGGGCGCCGAAGAGAAGCTGAGCTGCCATCTCCGGCTCCTTCACATAACCCAGGGAAATGGCTGCATGGCAGAGCTTCAGAACTCCCTCCTGCTCCAGATCCTCCAGCATTTCATTGCTGGCGATGACGCCGATACGGACGGTCGTCTTATCCTTTCCCTGTTCTTCAGAGGCCCGGGAAAGGTCCTCCCGGATCCACTGCTTCCACCGCTCTGCAGGAGCGTTGGTCAGGATCAGATGGCCCTTGGGAGCATAATGCCTGTATTTCATGCCCGGTGCCTTAGGTACCACCTTGGCATCCACAGATATCGCACCCTTGACTCCGGGATCCAGATCAATGTCCGGGATCCACCTTTTGAGCATTTCCAGGGTGATACCGCCGGGTCTCAGCACCAGAGGTTTCTCCTCCGTGAGATCCACGATGGTGGATTCCAGACCCACTTCACAGGGGCCTCCGTCCAGGATCAGGGGGATCTTTCCGCCCAGATCCTCCAGCACATGGAGGGCTGTAGTAGGACTGGGGCGACCGGAGGTATTGGCGCTTGGCGCCACCACGGGAATACCGCAGAAGCTGAGCAGCGCCCTGGCTCCTGCACCGGAGGGCATGCGGATAGCTACCGTCTCCAGGCCACCGGTCACCTCCGACGGGATATGGTCTTTATCGCGCGGCATGATCAGGGTCAGGGGACCCGGCCAGAAACGGTCCATAAGCACCTCTGCCCGTTGGGGGATCTCTTCTGCAATTCCCTCAAGCGAAGCCCCCGGAGCCACATGGACAATCAGGGGATTGTCCGAGGGACGGCCTTTTGCTTCATAGATCCTGCGGATGCCCTCCGCAGAGTACGCCCAGGCACCAAGGCCGTAGACTGTCTCCGTGGGGAAAGCCACTACCTGACCGGCCAGAAGCAGTTCTTTGGCCAGAGCCAGGCTCTCCGGGCATATCTTCATTACTTTTGTTTCCAATGCTTCACTCTTTTCCGGTCTTTGCATTATTTGGCTATTTCATAGGGACTGCAGATTCGCTGGATCTTTTCATCCCCTCTGATTACCATGCGTACACCCTCATTGGTGTATTCCTCTTCCAGAATGACCGCCTCTCTGTGGAGTCTGTCTGTCATAGAAGCGTCTGTATAGGGAATCAGTATCTCCAGTTTCTTCTCCAGGGCATCAAAGTGGTCACAGATGGCCTGAATGAGCTTTTCCCTTCCCTTGGGATCCAGGGCACAGGTTTTGATGACTGCTTCCGCCCCATAGGGGATGGAGAACATCTGCTCCTCCCGGACCTTGTCCTGCTTATTCAGAACAGTGATGATGGGCTTGTTTCCGGCGCCGAGCCGCACCAGTTCTTCGTAAGTGACTTTCATATGCAGGTCCGCCATGGGATGAGAGGCGTCCACCACATGCAGCAGCAGATCCGCTTCATTTGCTTCTTCCAGGGTGGACCGAAAAGCCTTTACCAGATGGGCCGGCAGCTTGTGAATAAAGCCAACCGTATCCGATAAAAGAGTCACTCTGCCGTCCGGGAGCTCACAGCGGCGTACGGTGGTATCCAAGGTGGCAAAGAGTTCATCCTCCTCCAACACTCCGGAATCCGTGAGCCGGTTAAACAGGGTGGATTTTCCTGCGTTGGTATATCCCACCAGGGCCACCACGGGAATGTCACTCTTTCGCCGGGAGCCTCTCTCCCGTTCCCGGTTCTCCGCAACCTCCTTCAGGTCTGCCTTCAGCTGGGCGATTCTGGAACGGATGTACCGTCTGTCCAGCTCCAGTTTGGTCTCACCGGCACCTCTGGTGTGGGTTCCGACGGCTGCCCCCTGCCGGGACAGCTCCGTTCCCAGACCGGTAAGTCTGGTAAGACGGTACTCCAGCTGGGCCAGCTCCACCTGCATCTGACCTTCTCTGGTGGAGGCTCTCTGGGAAAATATGTCCAGGATCAGCAGGGATCGGTCTATGACCTTGGTGTTAAGTTCATCTCCCAGGTTGCGCAGCTGGGCCGGTGTCAGCTCATCGTCGCAGATGATGCCGTCTGCCTTTGTGTCTGCCAGAGCCGCCTTGATCTCCTCCACCTTGCCGCTGCCCACATAGGTGCGGTGATTGAAGGATTCCAGATTCTGGGTCACACGGCCGCATTCTTCTCCTCCGGCGGTGCGCAGGAGCTCTGCCAGCTCATCCAAAGAGGCATCGATGTCCGTCTCGTCTTTATCGGTTCCCACGCCCACCAGCAGGAAGCGCTGAACCTTCTCTTCGGTGTCATGTAATTTCATCATATCGTGTCTCTCCTTTCGAACAGTCTCTCCCGTACGCAGTCCTCAACATTTTTTCGAATTAGCAAAATTGTCCGGCAACTGACTCTCCGGCAATTGGAATCAGAAATTATTGCCGATGAGCAGCTGCTCGTATACATCCCATACTTCCCAGTTCTGAAGACCGATCCTCCAGGCGGCGATGCCGGCCAGATCCGTATCCAGAGCCATCTTCAGCCGCCACTCGATGGAGGTGGGATCCTCCATCCATATCCGCATGTAGTTGCCGTCGTCATCATATCCGGAATAGAAGTTCATACCGGTCTCTTCATCAAATTCATGATCCATGTCGTAGGTATAGATCATCTCCCGGGCGTATCCCATGCTGCAGGCAACGGAGTCTGTCAGGGCATAATCCTTCCCATACCAGATCCGGGTATACCAGGGCATGCCCAGGATCAGCTCACCCTTGTCCATGCCTTCCTTATACAGCATGTCATAGATGGCCTGCATGGTAAATTTCTTGGAGGATACAGGACCGGCCACCTCGCTGCCGCTCCAGTATTCGTCATAGGCCATGATGATGGTATAGTCACAGATCTCGTGATATATATCCCACCGGTAGTAGGATGTCCACTCAGAATAGACCGGAGAATCGATGGTCAGCAGCTTCAGGTTGACACTGCGGACAGGAATGGCCAGCTCCCTGAGGAACTGGATGAAGAAGGGATAGGTCTTCTCGGAAATATTCTCAAAGTCCACGTTGATGCCGTCGATTCCCAGGCGGATCAGCTCCGCCTCCACCTGATCCACCAGCTTCTGTCTCCGGGGAGTGGAGCTGAGGATCTCGTAGGTGAGGTCATCATCGAAATTGTTGGTAAATACAGGCCAAACATCATAAAACTCCTTGTGGGCCCACTCCACATACTCCGTAGAGCCGATGGAGACCAGGTTGCCCTCACTGTCCAGGGACCACCAGGTGGGGGCCAGAGCATTCAGGTAATACCAGGTGTTGTGCACGTCGTCGATCATGTCGTCCGTCAGGCCCTCTTCCGTGACCTGGTGGAAGGCCAGAGAAACCCGGTAGCTGAAGAGATCTGCATCGTAGATCTCGGGATCCTTAGTGGACAGAGTCTCCTCATGGACCTCCAGCCGATCAGCCAACACATAGCCCATATAGCCGTTCTGACCCACGCAGAAATAAAAGCCGTTCTCCTCAGTGCCGATGACGTCCACCACATCGTTCCTGTCCAGCTCCAGGGTGTAGGTCAGGCAATCCATGTTCGGTTCTGTCCGGAGATAAGTGCGAAATTCCTTGGCTGTTCCCACCTGACAGGTAATGCTGCGAACTGCCACCAGATGGTCCGGCTCATTGATATAGTACTGGACACCCAGCATCTCTCCGGCGGTCTTGGCCTTCATGTAGGCTTCGCCTTCATAGTTGATGAAGGCATCATTTCCCACCACGAACTCAATCTGCTCCGTCTGGGT
>JABUST010000110.1 GCA_021442595.1 Lachnospiraceae bacterium
GCAGTTCTCTCGTAGTTATTGGGTCCGGTGATGACGAACTTAACGGAAGCCTTCTCTGCACTCGTCAGCTCAGCACCTTCAAACTCCTTCACGATCTTCAGAGAACCGGTCTTGATGAAGGTATTGGTGACAGTGATGGTAGAAGTGCCGCCCTTGGTGACAGTGGCGCTAACATTTCCCTTTCCGGAATCGCTGACGCTTATGGTGTAGTCATTAGTCAGGACACCATCAATAATTTCGGAAACCTTGTAAGTACCGGTGTTGACGTTCTCAATGGTGTAGGTGCCATCCGTGAACTGGTCGTAATAGATGGTATACAGCGGCGTACTGTCATTACTCTGGTTATTTGTTCTAACCTCGAACTTCATGCAGTGCATCTGTTCTCTGGTCATGTCGGTGGGAGCTTCTCCCTCCATAACCTTCTTGATTACCAGAGTTCCCTTGTCACGGGAATAAGAGTTCTTGATGCCGACAGAAGATCCTTCAGAGACGACTTCTACACTACCGGTCAGATTCTGTCCGGAGACGGGAGTTCCCTCGGTCAGGCCGGTGGAAGATACAGCCAGAGTATAATTAGCGATGGTTGCCCCAGACTCGGTGACATAGTAGGTTCCTACGGGGATGTCGCTGAAGGTCATCACGCCTCCAACCATATCGTTGTAAGTAAACTCTTTCTTGAAATCAAAGGGACCGGTTACAGTGAACTTGATGTTCTTCTTTTCAGTAGCGGTAAGGGTCTTTCCCTCCACAGTCTTGGTGATGGTCAGGCTGCCGATGTGAGAGTAAACATTCGTTACCTTCATATCAATGGTAGTGCCCTGATCAATGGTAAATTCCATAGACTTGGAACTTGTCTGATCAGCTGCGGAAGTACCGGACTTGATTAGATAGTCCACGTGAAGAAGATAACCCTTCACATCGCCATTTTCCTCGGTGATTCGGAAGGTACCTGCGGGCAGTTTAACCTCACCGTCCGTGAACTGCTTCAGTGAATATGTTCCATACTTAAGCCAAGTATCCTGCCCATTTACCTGAACCTTTTCTTCCAGAATAAATGTGATGACATCGTAAAGCTTCTGACCGTTTCCATTCTCATAAATGGACTTCTCATCCAAAAGCTCGGGGTCCAAGCTCTTAATCTCATCCAGGCCCTGAACATACTTATTCAGAACCAGCTCTCCGCCACCTTCAGTACCGCGGGTGTAAATGTTGGTAAACTTAA
The DNA here is from genome assembly GCA_021442595.1 of Lachnospiraceae bacterium. Lineage (GTDB taxonomy): Bacteria > Bacillota > Clostridia > Lachnospirales > Bianqueaceae > RUG760. The sequence goes on from JABUST010000110.1 coordinate 1,223, forward strand.
TATTTACAGTACCAGCCTGAGGAACAACGAAACGTTCTGTAGCTTCATCTACTTTGATGGTCTCTTCTTCCACCTGTGTGTTTGTGATCAGATCGTATCCTATCACACCTGCGCCGGCAACCTCACGAACAAAGTAGGTTCCGGCAGGAACTACGATTCCCGCCGTAAGCTGAGCCAGCGTTACATTATCCTTATATTCGCTGATAACGCCTGCCTCTACCTTATAAATGGTAAACCTAATGTTAGCCTTTACTTTATCAGCCTCATGAGCATACAGACCTTCAATTTTCTTGTCGCCCTTGATGAGACCCTGAGCCTCATATTTATTGGAGAAGGTAACGGCTGCAGTCTTGCCATTCTCCAGCTCCACTTTGACACTGGTGCCCTTGTTTTCGGTAACTGCTTTTGCATTGGTCACGGCCACGGTGGTGGTGATGCCAACTCCCACCACGGTGGGATTGGTTTCAGTGATCTTATAAGGACCGGCATTCGTTCCGGTCACAGTGACTTTTCCACCGGCTGCCAACAGCTCCTTCAGAGTGAAGGAAGACTTTTCTGTTCCGCCCACGTTGACCTTAACAGTCTTACCCTTGCTGTCCTTCACAGCATAGGTGGTTCCGGTCAGAATGGAATCCGGCAGGTCCTTGAGCTCAGCGACAAAGCTTCCCTCCTTCACCAGTTCCTTGGTGATGGTAAGCTCAAATACATCCTTAGTATAGGTATTGGTAAATTCTGCTTTGGCTGTGTCATTGAAAACGACATCCAGATTCTCCGCATCTCCGGAGTATACCAGAGTGTATCCGCTAATCTGAGCGCCGGTCTCCACGACCTTATACTTTCCTACGGGCAGCCCTTCGATGGTATCTTTACCGTCAAGAATCTGGGCGTAGGTCAGAGATCCTACCGGTTTACCTGCAGAATTATAAACTGTAAACTTAATGTTCGCCTTCTGAGCAGGAGTAAGAGTGTCAACAGTCAGATCACCTGCAATGGTCTTGATGATCTTCAGGCTTCCCAGCTCAGAATAGGTATTGGTAATGGTGGTCTCAGCCTGAGCGCCTGCGGTGACATCCACAGAGACAGTACCATTGCCGGTAACATCAAGGCTGTAGCTTGCCACTTCTGCGGAATCCTTGGACTCAGTAACGGTATAGGTGCCAACGGGAATGTCGGTCAGGGTGTAGACCTTTTCTCCATTGACTTCCTTCATATCGGAATATTTGAAGGTAACAGGCTTATCTATGGGGCCGGAAACCTCAAATACAGTGTCAGCGGGAACCTCTGCGCCCTTACCCACCTTCTTAATGGTCAGGGATCCGGTCTGCTGCTTGTAGTAGTTCTGGAAGCTGACAGGTGCGGCTGCATCCTTCGTTACGGTCGCAGTGGTCTCAGCCTTGTCGGCAGCTGCATTGTTGACACTATAAGTCCAGGTGTATCCGGTGACATTGTTGATCTCGGTGATGGTATAGATACCGACCTTCAGATTCTTAATGGTCAGCTTACCATCAACAAAATTTGCATAGGTGTAGGTCTGGTTAAAATCAGGACCGGTCACCCGGAAGCTGACCTTATCCTTCATGCCGGCGGGCATGTCAATGACCTCGCCCTTCCAGTTCTTCCACTCAAAGGTCTTTCCGATCTCCAGAGTACCACGGTCATAATCGTAGTCATTCTTCAGAGCCAGATTCAGACTTCCCACGATGGCCAGCTCGCCGGAAGCGGAGAGAGTAGAATCGGTTCCCCGGTCGAAGGTGTAATTGGTAAACTCGGGATGGCTGGTCTCACGAACCACATACTTGCCGGGCTCCATGTTCTCGAACTTGATGAAACCGTTTTCCATTTCAAAATAGGTGAAGGACTTGACCACTTCCTCGGTGGGAGTGTCGCCGTCAGTAACCTTTACCAGCTCGAATTTCATCTCCTTCTTTTTCTCCTCGGTCATGAGGGACGCCTCCAGACCGGAGACATTCTTGGTGATGGTGATGGAACCGGTATTGTCGATGAGAACCTTGGTCTCGTTGCTGTCGTTGAACTTCACTTCGCCGGTGGTTCCGTCAAAGGTAGCGGTCAGCTCGAAGTTAAAGGTGACGGCATGGGCAATGGCCAGATCGGCAAAGTATGCATCATCCTTGTTCCAGTATACATACAGGGTGTTGTCCTTGATTTCATAATCATGATCGATGGGCATCAATCCCTCAGCGGTACGGACACCCACGTTCGTGGTGCCGGAGGCTCCATTGGCCACGATGCCGGCGGGAAGCTTGAAATACACATAATCTGTCATGTCATATTCCAGAGAACTGTTTTCCCGGAAAGACAGGGCGATGGTATAGCTCTCCCCGGCTTTGATGCTGTAGTTGCCTTCGCTGTCCTTGTCTACGTTCTTAAACTCGGCGCTGACAAGAAGCTGGTTCAGATCCTTGGTTACGGCATACTCCTCTGCTTCTGCCGCCAGTACGCTCTGGGGGAATGCGCTCAGAAGCATAAACAGACTCAAAGCGATGGCCAGTACGCGTTTTCCGATCTTACTGTGATTCTTCATCTTCGATAACATCCTTTCCTAATTCTATGCAGCTCTGCTCCGTCCTATCTTCATCCTGAGGAGCAGCCGGTACATATGTCGGCTTGTATAAGCACGGCAGCCGGTTGTCAGGTTTATAACAAATAAAAAGACAGCCGACTGCACTTCGTTGCAGCTGGCTGTCTTTGTAAGACCCTATAGTTTTGCGTCCCCGTTTCGCAGCGGGTTTGCCGATTTGAAAATGTAATGCGATGATACTTCATATCTTCTGCATATTCAAGCAAATTTCGCCTGAAAATTACATAAAGTTTATGATGTATTTTTATTTACACATCCCGGGGAGTTTTGCCCTCTCCTGTGTAGTCGAAGCCTTCCGTGACCTTCTCACCTTTTTTGTAATAGGTCATCACATCGGCCTCGTTGAAATCCATCCAGATACGTTCCTGCATGTCTGCCAGAGCAAAGCTTATCTTGTCCGAGGTGGACAGGATGGTTTCAGGATCTTTCCGCTGCTCCATATCCCAGTGATAGTAACGGGCCAGAGAATCGTACCGGATGGGATCCTTCTCATTCAGCTCCCGCACCGTGTCCTCCAGCATCTGCACCATGTACATGCCCAGCATGTCGCCCAGATCATCGGCGTAGGTGGCCCAGTAGGCCTCAGACACCCGGTCATCATCGGAGGGAAGAATGCGATGGCCGTTGTATTCACTCAGCAGCTCATACACATAGGTGTAATCCTCCGCCTGCAGATCCCCCACGGGCTCCAGCACACCTTCCGACTCTCCGGGAGCCGTCAATGACTGTTCCAGTTCGTCCTCATCGAGATAGCTCTCGTGCTTCAGATCTGCATCGGGGTCGGCTGGCTGGTCGCTGAGATCGATGTACTCCAGCTCATATCTTCTGTGGAAATGAATGGCTTCATAAATGCCCCGGGCCAGCAGCTGATCCAGCCGCTCCGGGTCAAATCTATTTCGGTAGGCCTCCAGGAAATCCCGCTCGTCCATGAGAAGGTCGTGACTCTCCTTCTCTTTGGCGATGCTCTCCCGCCCTTTATCATAAAAGGCGGTGGGATCCATTTTCATGATCTCCCGGAACATGGCTGCCCTCAGCTCGTCGAACTGCAGGAAGGCTTCCATGTAGAACTCCTCCACCTCGTCCTCTGTCAGCTTCCGGGCGGTTCCCCGCCTCATCTCCTTCAGGGCAATGGGGACGATGCCTGCTGCTCTGACCTCTTTCATCACGTCGGCAGCATATTTTCCTTCTATGAGTTCTTTCTTGACCCCATCCTCCACCAGATCGAACCGCAGCTGTAGTTCATACTCGATATTCTGCATCAAATCATCCAGCAGCAGGGAATCCTCGTAGCGCAGGGTATCCACTTCCATGGAAAAGAAGTCCCGGAGAGAGGAATAGTTCTGCATCAGCTGTGCCAGCTGACTGCCTTCCTTCCGGCTGTCTTCCACATCTTCGAAGAAGTGGGCGCTGATCTCGGATATCAGGGTCTCTCCCTGAATGCCTGCCAGCAGAAGCTCTTTGATCTTCTCAAGCATGATCCATCCCCCTTCTTCTTACTCTTGATTTTTCGATTATCTCTTAAGAAGATCCTTTGAAATCTGCTCAAGTATTATCCACTTACTCTCGTTTCAGGCAGATTATGCAGCGCTCTTCTTAAGCGGTATCCTCGATCTCTTGCGGAGTTTGCCCCTCACCGTGCCATGTGGGTCAGGTGCCAGATGCGCTCGTCATACTCCAGCACGCTGCGGTCGGCAGCGAACATACCGGACATAGCGGTATTAGTCATGGCCATCTGATTCCACTTCTTCTGATCCTTGTAGGTCTCGGAGGAAAGATCCTGTGCACGGCAGTAATCCTCAAAGTCTGCCAGCAGCAGATAAGGATCGGCGATGTTGCCGTAATTGCTGTACAGCAGGGAAGCGGCAATCTCGGGGAATTTTACTTCCTTATGATAAGAACCGATACCGTTGTTGATGGCATCCACCACCTGGCGGATGTAACGGTCGTTCTGATAGAACTGCATGGAATTATAACCATGACGGATCATCTGATTGACCTCAGCGGTGCGCAGACCGAAGAGGAAGAAGTTGTCGTCTCCCACCTTGTCGTGGATCTCGATGTTGGCGCCGTCGTAGGTTCCGATGGTGATGGCACCGTTCAGCATGAACTTCATGTTGCCGGTACCGGAGGCCTCGCGTCCGGCGGTGGAGATCTGCTCGGACAGTTCGGCAGCGGGCATGAGGATCTCAGCCACGGTGACCTTGTAGTCCTGAATGAACACCACCTTCAGCTTATCATTGACCTGGGGATCGTTGTTGATCATGTCTCCCACAGCATGGATGAGACGGATGATGTCCTTGGCGCGGCTGTAGCCGGGAGCGGCCTTGGCGCCGAAGAGATAGGTCTTGGGAACAAAGTCCTGATCGGGATTCTGCTTCAGGCTATAATACTGACGCAGGATGTGCATGACGTTCAGCAGCTGACGCTTATATTCATGGAGACGCTTGGCCTGCACATCGAAGATGGAATCGGGATCCAGGACGATGCCGTTCTGCTCCTGAATGAACTTGGCCAGGCGGACCTTATTCTCTCTCTTGATCTTACGGAACTCCTCAAGGAATGCGTCATCATTGCGATAAGCCATGAGCTTCTCCAGCTCATCGGGATTCCGCAGGAAGCCATCACCGATGGTGTTGGTGATGAGCTTGGTGAGGCCGGGATTTCCCTGGCCCAGCCAGCGGCGGTAGGTGATGCCGTTGGTGACGTTGGTAAATTTCTCGGGGGTATCCAGGTAGTAATCGTTGAAGGTGTCATCCTTCAGTATCTGGGAGTGGAGGGCGGATACGCCGTTGACGGAGAAGGAGCCGGCGATGGCCAGGTTGGCCATGCGGATCTCACCGTTTCCGAAGATGCTCATCCGGGTGATGCGTTCCCAATCGCCGTAGAACACCTGGCTCAGACGGTCGCAGAAGCGGCGGTTGATCTCCACGATGATCTGGAATACACGAGGCATGTTCTTCTTGATTAGCTCTTCAGGCCAGCGCTCCATGGCTTCAGCCATGATGGTGTGGTTGGTGAAGGCTACGGTATGGGAAGTGATATTCCATGCCTGGTCCCAGTTCATGTCATACTCATCCATGAGCAGACGCATGAGCTCGGGGATGACCATGGTGGGATGGGTGTCGTTGATCTGGAAGACATAATGCTTGCTCAGATTGTCAACAGTGCCGTAGTTTTCCATTTCCTTGCGGAGGATGGACTGTACGGAAGCGGAGATGAAGAAGTACTGCTGTTTGATGCGCAGAGATTTTCCTTCATAATTATTATCTTCAGGATACAGGACCTTGGAGAGGACTTCTGCGTTGGCAGTGCGCTCCATGGCCTTCAGGTAGTCTCCGGTGTTGAACAGCTTCATGTTCATGGTGTAGGGAGACTTGGGCTGCCACAGACGAAGGGTGTTCACCGTGGGGGACTTAAATCCGGAGATGAGCATGTCATTGGGAATGGCCAGCACCGTGTCGGCACCCTCCACTCTGACCTTCAGCTTGCCATTGCTCCAGTCTTCCACTACTTCACCGCCGAAGTTGACCTCTACGGTCTCATCCTCTTTGGTGACCAGCCAGCTGCGGCCGGTATCCAGCCAGCTGTCGGGCAGCTCGATCTGCTGACCCTCGATGATGCGCTGCTTGAACAAGCCGTACTCGTAGAGGATGGAAAAGCCGGTAGCGGGAAGTCCCTGGCAGGCTGCGGAATCGATGTAGCAGGCAGCCAGACGGCCAAGACCGCCGTTTCCCAGAGCAGCATCCTGCTCCTTACCGCAGACCTTCTCAAAGGAGGTGCCCATCTCTGCAAGGACAGACTCCATGGCCTCTGTGAGTCCAAGATTATATACGTTATTACGCAGGGAACGTCCCAGCAGGAATTCGATGGAGAAGTAGCAAAGCTGCTTCCCTTCCTTGTCCAGGATCTCTTTCTGTGTCTTTACCCACTTTTCCATGAGTTCATCACGGACCACCTGGGCGCAGGCGTCGTACATCATCAGGGTTCTGGCTCTGGCAGGAACCACGCCGTAGTGACGCATCAGCTTTCCTTCAATCTTCGCCTTTAATTCTCTTTTAGTCATGGAGCTAACTCACTTTCTAATGATCTGTATCCGTTAATTTGCATTTTTTACCCTGCCGCCGGCTCCTGTATCGTCAAGATTACCAAACACGCAGCACTGTGTTTATGCAAAAATATCGCAAACAACTTAACAGCCCGTTTATTCTGAAAAAAGCGGGCTGAAACGTGATTTTAGCACAGTTCCGGATATCAGTCAACCTTTTGACTTCCTCAAAAAAGAGAAAAATGATGACCTCCGCTCTGCTTTCCGACACAGAAAAATGCCGGCTTCCCGGCATTGATAATCAGGCCGGCCGCCTGACCGGCATTATAAAGGATCAAGGGCGCAGCCTCTTCAGGCTGCGCCCTTGATCTTTTTACTTTCCGGTCAGCAGAGAATACAGCTTCATGTACTCCTTAGCAGGAACATTCCAGCTCACATCCTTTGCCATGCCATTGGCAATGACCTTGCTCCACTCTTCCTTATTCTTGAAGAGCTCCTCTGCCTGGCGGATCACATGGAGCATATCATGGGCATTGTAATTGGCGAAGGTAAATCCGGTGCCGTCTCCATCCGGAGCCACATAGGGCTTCACCGTATCCTTCAGGCCGCCTGTCTCCCTGACCAGCGGAACAGTTCCGTAGCGCATGGCGATCATCTGTGCCAAACCGCAGGGCTCGGACTGAGAAGGCATCAGCAGAATATCTGCGCCTGCATACATCTGCTGAGCCAGCTGACCGTCAAACAGAAGCTTAGCTGCCACCTTGCCGGGATGAGCGGCTGCGGCATTGGCAAACATATCCTCGTAGCGCTTCTCGCCGATGCCCAGCACTGCCAGCTGCACATCGTCGGAAAGAATATCTCCCAGAACTGCTTCCACCAGGTCCAATCCCTTATGGTCAGCCAAACGGGACACGATGACCAGCAGCGGCACATCCTCCCGCTGCTCCAGTCCCAGGGCTTCCTGGAGTTCTTTCTTATTCACAGCCTTGCCGGAAAGGTCGTCTTCATTGTAAGGGGCGAAGAGGGCAGGATCCGCGGCGGGATTATTCTTCTCAATGTCAATACCGTTGATGATGCCGGAGAGCTTGGCCTTTTCCATGCGCAGCATATGATCCAGACGATGCCCGTAATATGGATTCTGGATCTCAGTGGCATAAGTGGGGCTCACGGTGGTGACCCAGTTGGCAGCCTCGATGCCGGCCTTCATGTAGTTTACGCAGTTATCGAACTGCAGATATCCGTTGGAGTACTCGCTCCACTCTACGCCCAGCACATATTCCACGATGTCCGGGGCGAAAACGCCCTGGTACTGGATGTTGTGGATGGTGTAGACCGTCTGCAGATTTTTGTAGGTATCGTTGATGTTTCGGTAGAACTTGTTCAGAAAATAGGGGACCAGACCGGTCTGCCAGTCGTTGCAGTTGATGACGTCAGGCTGGAAATCGATGTACTGCAGCATTTCCAGGATCGCTTTGGAAAAGAAAGCAAAGCGCTCTGCGTCGTCACCATAGCCGTAATAGCCCTTACGGCCGAAGTAATATTTGTTGTCCAGCAGGTAGTATATGATGCCGTTGGCTTCCGCCTGGTACACACCGCAGTACTGCTGTCTCCAGGACAGGGGCACCCAAACCTCCTTCAGACGGACGGCCTGGGACTTCAATGTTCTGGAAATATCCTGATAGAAGGGGATCACCACCCGGACATCTGCTCCCTGATTCTTGAGCGCAATGGGCAGTGCGCCGGCTACATCGCCAAGTCCGCCGGATTTTGCAAAAGGAACGGCTTCCGCCGCAGCATATAAGATGTTCATAAGGATCTCCTCTCTTTGGGTTGTTTCATGTAAGAAGAGTCCGCACTTATGCAGCTAGTATCGGGAATTTCACAAGCTGAAATTCTGTTTCTCGGAATCTGATTCAGATTGCATGTTACGGACTCTCTATGCGCAGATCAATTATGCAAAATCGGCCGAACCTTTACAGGGCCCGGCCGATTCGTACTTATTTAGATGACCTGGCCCTTAGCCACCACATAGGGGGTGCGCTCCCAGCCATACAGCTTGCGTCCTTCACGGATGACTACATCCTTATCCAGGATGGCATATGCAAGCTCTGCGTTTGCCTGAATGTCGGCGTCCTGCATGATGATGGAGTTCTTGACAACAGCTCCCTTGTGGATATGAACACCACGGAAAATGATACTGTTCTCAACGGTTCCCTCGATGATGCAGCCGTCGGCGATCATGGAATTGCTGACCTCAGAGTCTCCCAGATACAAAGTAGGAGCCTCGTCACGGATCTTGGTGAAGACCTGGTTGGGCTGATAGAACAGCTCGGCTCTGGTTTCACCGCTCAACAGATCCATGCTGGCGTCATAATAGGTGGCGATGGAATCCACCTTGGCAATATACTTGTCGGTCGCAAAGCCGTAGATCTTCAGATCCTTCAGGTGGCGCTGCAGCACATCCTTGTGGAAGCTGTACATATAATGACTTGCGCAATCGGCAATGAGGGTCTCCAGCAGAGAGCGGCGGATGATGATCTGCTCGGTGGAACGGCAGACTTCGGCATCACCCACTTCGGGGTTGATAGCCACATCCACTACGCGGTTGTCAGCGTCCAGAGTGATGATGTTGCCGATGGTGGCGCCGTCTTCATATTTCTTGACCTGAGACTTTTTATAGATGATGGTGATGTCAGCCTGCTTTTCCTTATGGTATGCCAGAGCCTCGTCGTAGGTCTGGTTGGTGATGGCGTTGGCAGTTGCCAGGACCACATACTCCTCGGTAGACTTGCGGATGAAGCTTTCAGCGTTCTTCAGCGCTTCCATCTTTCCGCGGTAGCCGGTGGACTGGCTGAAGGGAGGCAGAATATAGAGACCGCCGTTCTTTCGGGACAGATCCCATTCCTTGCCGCTTCCCAGATGGTCCATCAGAGACTGGAAGTTGTTGCGGGTGATGACGCCCACTTTGGTGATGCCGGAGTTGACCATGTTGGAAAGAACAAAGTCAACGATGCGGTAACGTCCGCCGTAGGGAACAGATGAAGAGGCTCTGACCTTGGTCAGGCTCTGCATGGATTCTTCATTCTGATAAGCAAAAATGAGTCCAAGTGTATCTTTCATAGCTATGGCCTCCTTCTATTAGAAACGATCCTCGGCAAGCATCTCGCCGGCCTTCACAGTGACATTCTCACCGATGGTAATGCTGTCACCAAGGACTGCCATATAGCCGCTCATCTTGCCGGGCTCTACAGTGGCCATGGCCACTTCCTTGGCTGCGCCGACAACAGCGCCCTGAGCCACGGTGACACCCTGACCAAGGATGGAATACTCAACCTTTGCGTTGTCCTCAATAACAGTGTTGGGCAGGATTACGGAATCCTTAACCACCGCACCCCGTCCGATGTAAACATCATTGAAGACGACGGAGTTTTCTACGTTGCCGTGTACACGGCAGCCTTCTGCCACGATGGAATTCTTGACCTTAGCATGTACGGATACATACTGGGGCATAGCGTTGGCGCTGCGGGCGTAAATCTTCCAGGAAGAATCATTCAGATTCACAGGGCTGTCTGCAGACAGGAGCTCCATGTTGGCATCCCACAGGGAATCCAGAGTTCCTACGTCCTTCCAGTAACCGTCGAATTCGTAAGCAAACATGCGCTCGCCGGCGTTCAGCATGGCGGGAATGATGTTCTTTCCGAAATCGTTGCTTGAATTGGGATCTGCCTCATCGGCCTCCAGATAATACTTCATCTTCTTCCACTGGAATACATAGATACCCATGGAAGCTTTGGTTGACTTGGGATGAGCGGGCTTCTCTTCAAACTCGTAGATGGAGTTGTCATCGTTTGTATTCAGAATACCGAAACGGGAAGCTTCCTCAAGAGTAACGTTCAGCACGGCGATGGTGCAGGCTGCGTTCTTCTCTTCGGTGTACTCAATCATCTTGTTGTAATCCATCTTGTAGATGTGGTCTCCGGAAAGGACGACAACATACTCAGGATCATATCTCTCAATAAAGGCAATATTCTGGTAAATAGCGTTAGCTGTTCCCTTATACCACTCGCCGGCTTTACCCTTCTGGTAAGGGGGAAGCACTGCGACGCCGCCGTCGTTTCTGTCCAAGTCCCAGGGCTGACCGTTTCCGATGTAGCCGTTCAGGTCCAAAGGCATATACTGTGTCAGTACGCCGACAGTATCAATGCCGGAGTTGACGCAGTTACTGAGGGGAAAGTCGATAATGCGATATTTTCCTCCGAAGGGGATTGCGGGCTTTGCTACCTGGGTGGTCAATACACCGAGACGGCTGCCCTGTCCGCCTGCCAAAAGCATGGCAACAGCTCTTTTCTTTGTAGGCATGATGTCCTCCTAAATGGAATTATGTACTTGTGCTGATCAAAGAAGAAATGCAAGTCAGTGCGCGGCTTCCTGTCAAAAGGTCATCCCTCCCGACATTCGGTATGAACAAGCGCTTTCTCCCGACGAATGCCTGTTAACATCCTGCAGGATGAATGCAGTCTCTATCGGATGCTTGTTGGCATCCTGCAGGATAAATGCAGTCTCTTTCGGATGCTTGTTGACATCCTGCAGGATAAATGCAGTCTCTTTCGGATGCTTGTTGGCATCCTGCAGGATGAATGCAGTCTCTTTCGGATGCTTGTTGGCATCCTGCAGGATAAATGCAGTCTCTTTCGGATGCTTGTTGGCATCCTGCAGGATAAATGCAGTCTCTTTCGAATGCTTTTCAACTTCCTGCAGGATAGATGCCGAGGCGTGCCTGACTGTGTATATCGTCTCTTTGAACAGACACAGGTGAAACAAATAAAGCAGCAATAATACCCTTTCAAGAGCGAAAACTCCCGAAAAGCCCACTACGCCCTATATTTTGCTTCATTATAACATCGCTAAAAAGTGCCGTCAACCGACATCTATCACATCTGCACAACTCGCACAACAAAAGTCATTGAAATTTGCACAAAATAACCAACCATATTCGTTGCTCCGTCCCATCCTCATTTTCGCCCTTCTCTGATTCATTTCCTTTCCCTTTCTGTCCCTTTTGCGTCCCTTTTACGTCCCCTTCTCATCCTATATTCTCTCCTTCATCCCCGCCTTCGTTCCCATCCTATATCCTTCATTCTCCCATTCTACACAGTCATGTATTTGACGCTCTTTTGAAGTTTATTCCACGCCCTGGCTGCAAAAAGAGCGTTTTCTCCATTAATCTCCGCCCTTCGACTTTATGGAGAAA
>JABUST010000036.1 GCA_021442595.1 Lachnospiraceae bacterium
GAGTCTTATTCCGAGGCATAAGCCGTCTCATAATTTTTCATTAATTGTCCAGTTTTTTTTGACTAGTGCATACCGGATAATATAGCCCCTGAATTTTCATATCGAAATGATAAGGCAAGCGAGTATCTATCGAGAAGATCTAAAGAATTTTATGAAGCAATGGCACATAAAACGCCCATTATCGCTACTACACGAGGAGGAATGGCTGAATATGTAAGACGGAATCGATGTGGGATGCTGGCGGAACCCGGTAATGTTCAGAAATTGGCGGGTTCTATATCATTGCTGTTAGGGGAAAAGGAAGTATGGCATTCTATGAGTCAACAGGCATATGACTTTTCCGACAAAAACACACGATGGGATGTAGTTGCATATAGAATCAGAGATGCTGTAGATAAATGGCAAAACAAGGAACCGGTTCCTGCGGACTACACAATATCGGAACAGATAAGCAGAGTTTAGTTCAGAAATTGTGGGAAATAAGATCCTGCATGTCATCGGGGCTTGGCTGCTTTTACCACCTTGTCGTAGGGAGCGGCCATTCCTTCGTTGAACTTGTTGCCCATCTTTTTCTTGATTTTGGGATTTCTGATCATGGAACCCAGGAAACACATGAGGAGCATTTGGGGCCACTTTTTCTGGGGGAAGTCATAGACCCCATGGGCTTTATAGAATTGATGATCTGCCTTCATGATGCCTCTCATGAGCCAGATCAGATCACGGAAGATCTTCATTCCTCCGATTCCGTAAAAGTTCCGGGGCTGCAGATACTGAGTCTCCAAAGCATAAGCGAGACGTTTAGCTGTAGACTCAATGCTGCCGGCAGTATATCCTACGCCTGCCAGAAAATTATGACCAACTTCACTGCGCCCTTCGATGATCATCCGGAGATTGGTTTCAGCTTCATAGTCTCCGTTTACAATGTAAGCGAAGGGCATTCCTTCCGTCACTGTGCGGTGACCGTTGCAGAATTGCCGATCATCATAGGTTTTGAAGACGGGCCCCATGGAATGGTCCCGGATGGTAAAGGCATAGACCACGGCATGGGCTGTCTGTATGGTCTCCCGGAGATAGGAATCGAACCCGTCCTTATGAATACATTTGCCGTCACCGGCACAGTTAAAGCACCCCAGGCATCCCCCCTTAAACTTATATTCTGCCAGGTTGATGATCCTTGTCTTATAGGGATAAACAGTTTGGAAGTCGCTGATCATGGCTTTCAGAGATTCGTCATCAGATCTGAGGTCCGTAACGATCACAGTATCATGGGCGTCGGATTTGACGGTTTCGGGGAGAGAAGGGGTGTAAGAAATGGGCGACTGGGGTGTTTTCTTTGGTGCCGGTTCGAAAATATCATTTTCGACGCACCAAAGCACATATTCAAAGAATTTCTCCGCATCCTTTTGACCCGCCGGGGTGGTAAGGTCGTCCATATCGGCAGACAGACCGTGAATGATCTTCATGCCCATGTCAAAGCAATTGTCCTCGATATATCTGTGGGCAGTTACATCATAGAAGTGCTTCGAGGTGGTAATCTGGGTAACGAATTTTCCGGAAAGGTCTGCGCCTGACGATTTCAACGCGGCAATAAACCGGTGCAGCTGACTGGGGGCAATAAAAGTATAGACAGGGTAGGAGAAGATGATAAGATCTGCCCGGTTGATGGCTGCCAATGCTGCTGACAGATCCTTTTCATAGGCGTTGATTCTGGTTCCCACGGGAAGATACTCAAAATGATGAGAAGCGAACCGCTTTTCGAGATATAGAGAGGTATGGACAGTAACAGAGTTTTTTCCCCGGGGAGAACCATTCAGTACACAGATATTCATGGAAATGCTCCTTTATGTGTTTATATGAGAATAGTACCATATTCCGCCATGAAATGCCATGTAAAGCGGAAGGAGGACTGAGATGAATTAACAAACAGGAGAATATTCTCGGAGTCCTGTTTTTTCCATTATTTTAACTGCGCAGGTATTTGTTTCGGGTGCCCCGATCCTTAAAATGGGAATCAGAAGAATATATCGCTTCCTGCCATCACAGGAAAGTTTCTTGATTTTTGCTTTCATCAGTGCTATATTGAAACATATTAAAAGCATTTTAAAAACGGCTTGCAAAGGCTGATGAACCTGCCTGCACGCCGGAAAAATATGACCGGAAGGAAGGGCAGAGGGATGGACATCAATAAGTGCCGTGCATACTTTGAACGGATCGGGCTAACCTTTCCGAAAGAGTTCGAGCCCAACGGACAGTGGCTGAAGGATATCCAATATGCTCATTGCATCACTGTCCCTTATGAAAATCTGGACATTCTGGAGGGAAAGCCGCTGAGTCTGGATCCGGATGCTCTGTACAATAAGATCGTAAAAAACCGGCGGGGAGGCTACTGCTTCGAGGTCAATGGTCTTCTGGGATGGCTTCTGGAGGAACTGGGTTACGGTGTGACCCACTTCTTTGCCCGCTATCTTCGGGGAGAAAACAGTATTCCTATGCGCAGACACCGGGTGCTGAAGGTGGAAGCCACAGACGGCGTCTGGCTGGTGGATGTAGGTATCGGGGAGGTGGCGCCCAGAGTTCCTGTCAGACTGGTGGAGGGCGAAGAACAGCCCCAGTTTGAAGAATGCTACCGACTGGATACAGATGAATTTCTGGGCTGGGTGCTGATGGACTATTATGAGGGACAGTGGCGGCCCTTCTATTCCTTCACAGAGGAGGAGCAGCTGGATGTGGATTATACGGCAGCGTCCTTCTATTGCGAGAAGCATCCGGATTCTCCCTTTAACAAAGCTCCCATGCTTGCCATTAAAACGGCAGAGGGGCGCGTCACCATTGACGGAAATGTGCTGAAAATCGTTAGCGGAGAATCCGTTCAGTCAAGGGTGCTGAATACTCCGGAAGAAGTCAGGGAAGCTTATAAAAGCTATTTTTTCCTTGAAGTTTGACGGTTTTTTGACTATTATTATATGGGTAGTCAAACAGATTAACCTGTGATCCCTGGCAGGGCTTTGACCTTGTCATATCAATACAATTTCTATTCAAGAAAGAGGTATCCATTATGAAGAAGATTCTTTCTCTGGCACTGGTACTCGTTCTCGCTATGGGCATGCTGGCCGGCTGCTCCGGCAAGTCTGACAATGGCCAGAAGGAGATCAAGGTCGGCATCGCCGCTCCCGATGTGACCCACGGCTGGGTGGCAGGTGTTGCATACTATGCAGAAAAGTACTGCAAGGACAACAACCTCACCTACAAGATCACCACTTCCTCCGACGCAGCTGAAATGACTGCAAACTTGGAAGATCTGGTGGCATGGGGCGCAACCGTCATTGTATCCTGGCCTCAGTGGACCGGCATGGAGACCGCTCTGCAGGAAGTCATTGACGCTGGCATCCCCGTAGTGAATTTCGATGTTGACGTAGCATGCGAAGGCATCTACAAGGTCACCGGAGACAACTACGACATGGGCTATCGCTGCGCTGAGTACATCCTGACCAAGGTCGGCGAAGCTGCTACCATCCTTGTTATGGACGTTCCTTCCTCCGGTTCCGTTTGCGAACTGCGTAAGCAGGGCTTCTATGACTACCTGAACGAAGTTGGTTATGACCAGAGCAACATCGTTGAGATGCAGTGCGATGCATTCACCCGTGATGACGGACTTGCTGTCTGCGCAGATGCTCTTGAAAAGTATGCTCAGGTCGATGCCATTTTCTCCATGGACGACGAGACTTCCATCGGCTGCATCCAGGCCATCACCGAGGCCGGCCGTACTGATATCAAGGCTATCACCGGCGGCGGCGGAATGCAGGAATACTTCCGCATGATCGCAGACGATCAGTTTGCAGATCTGGGTCTGGCTTCTGCTCTGTACAGCCCCTCCATGGTTGAGGATGCCATCAAGACGGCTATCACCATTCTTGAGGGCGGCACCGCCGAGCCTGTTGTCGTGATTCCCACCACCATCGTCAATAAGGAAAACGCCAACGATTTCATCGATTCCAACAACACCGTATATTAATCTTTAAGCTCTTCCTGAGGGCTATGACTTCTGTCATAGCCCTCATTTTGGTTAATAGAATAATCAAAGA
Organism: Lachnospiraceae bacterium; assembly: GCA_021442595.1. Taxonomy (GTDB): domain Bacteria; phylum Bacillota; class Clostridia; order Lachnospirales; family Bianqueaceae; genus RUG760. Next base: position 4,083 of record JABUST010000036.1, read on the forward strand.
GGACGAACCTGAATGCAAGTTGAAATGAATCACATCTGTAAGTCCTTTGGCGCAAACAATGTGCTTACAGACATCTCTTTTTCCATTAAAAGCGGCGAGGTCTGCGCACTGCTGGGTGAAAACGGTGCGGGAAAGTCCACCCTGATGAATATTCTGGGCGGCGTGCTGGAGCCGGATGCGGGCACCATCGAACTGGACGGTAAAGCTGTTTCCTTTTCTTCTCCGGTAGACTCTCTGGATGCCGGAATCGGCTTTGTTCACCAGGAACTGAATCTCGTAAATGACCTGACGGTCTATGAGAATATGTTCCTCACTCACCTTAAAAACAAGGGTGCCTTTCTGGATGTTAAGTATATGCAGTCTGAGGTAAAGGCACTTTTCGATAGAATGAATCTGGACATCGATCCCAATGCCATGGTCAGGGATCTGGATGCCTCTTATAAACAGATCGTGGAGATATGCCGGGCTCTTTTGCAGAATGCTTCCATCATCATTATGGATGAGCCTACTACTTCTTTGACAGAGAAGGAGATCGAATGCGTTTTTGACATGATGCGTAAGCTGAAGAGAGAGAACGTAGGCATCGTCTTCATCTCCCATAAACTGAATGAGGTCATGGAGATCTGTGACACCTACAGCGTGCTCAGAGATGGCAAGGTGGTGGCCTCCGGTAATGTATCGGATACCAACACCCGGGAAATCGCGGCAAACATGGTGGGACACGAGGTGATCCAGGATGAGCACATCCCGGCGGAATACGGAGATGAAGTGCTGCGGGTGGAGGATCTGTCTGACGGGAAAAACTTCAAGAATGTTTCTTTCAGTGTAAAGGCCGGAGAGATCCTTGGCATTACGGGACTGCTGGGAGACGGACGCAGTGAGCTCTGTCAGACTATCTTCGGCGCCATGGGCGGGAACTATACCGGAAAGGTCCTGCTCTGCGGCCGGGAGATCCACCACACACAGACCTATCAGGCAGTGGAGAGCGGCATCGCTTATCTTCCCCGAAACAGAAAAGAAAACAGCATTATCAAGGATATGTCCATTTTGGACAACGGTTCCATCGTGGTGCTGCATAAGATCCGCAAGGGACCCTTCATTGACTTTGCCAAGCAGGAGGAGCTGTTCAGCAAACAGAGCAGCAAGATGCGGGTGAAGATGGACTCTGCAGAGGATCTGATCACACGGCTCTCCGGCGGAAATCAGCAAAAGGTCGTTCTGGCCAAATGGCTCATGTCCAATCCAAAGGTGCTGATTCTGGATAACCCCACTCAGGGTGTGGATATCGGCGCTAAGGAAGAAATCTACGATATTATCCAGCAGCTGGCAAAGCAGGGGACAGCCATCATGGTGCTTTCCTCCGAGGCCCAGGAGATTATTCGGGTATGTGACAGAAGCTTGATCATGTATCACGGACAGGTGGTCAGCCAGGTGTCCGGCGAGGATATGACAGAGCGCAACATCATGTACTTCGCTGCGGGAGGTAGCCTGGCCCAACAGGAAGCTGCATCCGCAGCGAATGGCGCGGGAGGTAGTTTAACTACTCCAGAAGCTGCATCCGCAGCGAATGGCGCGGGAGGTAGCCTAACGACTCAGGATGATGCATCCGCAGCGAATGGCGCAGCAAATAGTGAGGAGGAACAGAAAGAATGAACCTGATTACGAAGATCAGTAATATGATTCCCAAGAAAAAAAGCAATGACGGCGCCCTGACCGCTACAGTCTTTGCCTTGATCGTTATGGTGCTGATCCAGTCTGTGGTCATGGGCATCAATGCAGGCTCCTTCGGAGGCATGTTCGGCAAGATGGGTATGGCATGGATGAATATCCTTCGAAATAACAGCTATGCCGGTGTCATTGCCATGGGTATGTGCCTCATCATCATCTCCGGAGGGATCGACCTTTCTGTGGGCTCAGCCATCTGTGCCAACGGCGCCTTTGTGATGTATCTTCTGGATGAGGCCAACGGGCCTCTGGCAGCCATGGGCATTACCGGTACCCCGGCCTACATCATTACCGTGATCGCCTCCATCATCTTCGGTTTTCTGCTGGGAGAGATCAACGGATGTCTTATCGCCTACGGTAAGCTGCCTCCCTTCATCGCCACTTTGGGCACCATGAAGATCTTCCGCTCTGTCACTCAGGAGCTGTGCAAGCAGTTTAATCCTGTGGTGCCGGACGGATTCAAGATGATCACCTCCGTGAAGATCTTCGGACAGGTGGTTCTGCCCATTGTATATTGGGTGGTCATTGCCATCATCATTCATATTATCTTCAAAAAGACGGCCTTCGGCCGCCAGGTGATCGCCGTGGGATCCAATGAAAGGGCTGCCAAGCTCTCCGGAATTAATGTCAGCGGGGTTAAGCGCCGTATTTATGCCATCACAGGTGCTCTTTGCTCTGTGGCTTCTATTATTTATATTGCCAGAATCGGCTCTATGGACTTTGCCAATGCGGGTTCCGGATACGAGATGGATGCCATTGCAGCAGTTATCGTGGGAGGAACCTCCATGGCAGGAGGAAGAGGAAGCATTGTGGGTGCCTTCGTAGGTATGCTGATCATGGGTGTCATGAACAACATCCTGAACTCCGTAGGCGTCCCTACTTTCCTGTGCGATGCCGTGAAAGGCGCTATCATCATTTTCGCCGTGATGCTGCAGATGGTGCAGGGAAAGAAGAAGGCGTAAGGATTTCAAAATGCCTTTATAATAAGGCCATATAGATGAAATGAAAATAAAGGAGCAGGCAGAGATTATTCTGCCTGCTCCTTCGTGTAGAAACGATCTGTCTGTAACGTTATAAGGCAAAAAATTGAAGAGATAAAAACATGGACCGAATTTCTTCGGTCCATGTTTTTCGAGAGTTAGAATTATAGTACAAAATGTGTTAGGGATGAACCTGTTTCAAGGATCCTATCAGTTCCAGATGGCAATGTATACATTCTCCCAACCATCCACGCAGGTGTACATGACGAAGGACCCGTCGGGAATGGTGTTGTAATCATTGTCTGTCAGCTCATAGCCGGTGTTATGTCCGTAGAAGGCATTGCTGCAGCTCATGTAGCGGACGGAACCGTCGGCATATTCAATGTATGCGGAGGATCCTGCGCCAAGGCTTGTGAGAACACTGAAGGCCTGATAGCTGTGATCGGCAATGATGGCACCGGAGAAGAAGCCGGAGTAGAAGTAATTGGCACTGTTATCCCGGTCTGTGACTGTCTGGCTGTAAGAACGGTAGAGCTGTACACTGGTTCCTCCCAGATAAAGAGTTCCCACATACTCGTAGTCCGAATACTGGGGAGTAAATCCGGCAGGTTCCGGTTCGGGTTCCGGGGTGGGCTTGACGGGAGGAGCGGGAGGAGCAGCTTCTTCTAAATCAGGGCTGTCTTCCTCGGGAACTGAGGGGGATGGGCTCTGAACAGGGGCGGGCTGGGAGGCTTCAGTGGAAGCTGAAGGAGCAGATCCCTGAACAGGCTGAGAAGTCTCAACAGCGGGAGAAGTACTTTCAGTAGATACAGAACTGCTTTCCGCGGGTTCAGGGGAAGAGGCCTGAGGTGCACTGGGAGTCTCACCGGAAACCTCAGGCGCAGAAGCGGTGTAAACCTCCTCCTCTACCGTCTCTGTGTATTCCGTGCTCTCGGCAGGGTCTGCGTCCTGATCAGCATCAGCTTCCTCAGCAGTTTCGGAAACTTCTGAAATATCCGGCTCCACCTGGACCTCGGCCAGGTCGATGGTCACATCCACCACGGAAAGGTTCTTATCTCTGCGGGTGGTATCGGTATAAGCTACCCCGGACTTGGTCAGGGCTTCTTCGTTGGCTGCAAACAGTGTAAGATTTCGGCAGCCACTGAACAGGATTGAAATTGCCATAAGCAGTGCGAAGCACACAGCCTTCTGCATGACTTTTTTCATTCGACCGTTTTTATTCATGTTCACTCCTCTGATTGAGAAGCAATACACTGAAAGTATCTGACGCGGGAGGCAGGCCACAAAGTCCCGGGATGATGCGGAGCATCGTCGGTTAATGAGTATTATTTCCGGGAGAAGATCTCGGTTACGCCGAGACGGCAGCTGGCTGCCATGTTACAGGCCCTGTAGCTTTGCGTCACATTCTTTCGAATGTTTTGCTATTCGTGTTTGATGGTGCTATTGTACCCCGCAGCCGGTGGACTGGAAAGGTCAACAATGCCAATAATGCGGTTAAATATGACATGGGACAGTATCTACTGCAGGATCCTCCGCGGTAGCTGCAGACGGGTTTTTTGTCAGGGCATATCCATATGTGGAAGGAATCGATCTGTGGAGAGACGAGCAGGGAGAGCTTCCCCGGTATATGAAAACCATGGTGGAGCAGGCTCCCCGGGATGACAGTTATCTGTTTATTCGGAGATAGTATGGCAAACAAACGGTATTATTAACTTTTGGATTTGTACTGCAGACGGACAATTTCTGCATATTTGTATTTGAATCGTACATGTTCATCTTTTATAATATATGAATATACTTCAAAAAGTTCTGTATCAAATGATCGAGGAGGGTGAGGGGATGGTTTTTGACTGTTCGTTAAGCGTGATCGTGCCTGTGTATAACGCCGGGAAATATATAGATAAGCTTTTTGATGCGCTGGAGCGTCAGACTTTTCAGAACTTTGATCTGATTCTTGTGAATGATGGTTCTAAGGACGATTCAGAAGAAAAAATCAAAGCCTATATGGCCTGCACCTCTCGAAAATGTACTTATATATGTCAGACAAATCAGGGAGCCGGCGCTGCCAGAAATGCAGGGCTGAAAGCCTGCAGTGCGGATTTTTATGCGTTTCTGGACAGTGATGATCTGATTGCTGATACCTATTTAGAGAAGATGACAAGTGCCTGCGCTAAATATGAGGCAGACATTGTTATCGCAGGGGTCGGCGTGTTCAAAAACGGAATATATTCGGAAAAAGACAGCGAATCCGCAACAGAAGAACTCGTTCTGGATTCAGTGGATTATGCCCGAAAGGTCCTGAAAAAAGAGGATGCCTCGTATATTGTGGCTAATAAGCTGATCAGGAATACCGGTAAGCTTTTCTTCCCGGAAGGGTTGATGTTTGAGGATATGTTTTTTGCCTCCGGGCTGGCCTGGAGTCAGACAAAGGTGGTTTTCATTCCTGAACAGATATACTTTTATATGATCAATTCCGAGTCCGTTTCACACACAAGGGGACAGCGTCAAATTCTGGACTTCACTCAGATCTGCCGCCTGGTGGTGGAAGGCTATGCTCAAAGCGGAATGATGCGGGAAGTACGCAGCGAGCTGCTGGGATTCCTGGATACTGCGAAATCCAGAATTATCAGGAAATACACAGAGCAGAAGGAGTTCATCCAAGAGGATATTTTCTTCCAATGCTGTGATGAATTCGAAAGAATGGTAGGAATCGTCAATGAGGAGAATGTGGGAAATCGCTAAGGGCTCAAAGGGACATCTCACCTTTGCAGAGTCAGATGAAAGGGAGCCTAAAGTAGTATTCAGGAAACGATGTGAATTTCGTACCAATTTGGAATTGCTGGCTAATCTGCTTGTTCAAAAGTATGATGAAGAGCATTTATCAAGGGTGATCTGCTCTGAAGGTACTGCAAGAAGAATTATGAAATATGCGGAGGCTTGCGGGCTATGTGAAGCAGCTATGATTGCATCAATCATGGAAGATTCTCGTATATCCTTTGATTATGAGGAGACAGTCTATTTCCCTACGGATGGGTTTTATGGATGGCTTCGATGTCTGGAATTTATCAGGCTAAACGGAATCTCATTGATCATGGAAGACAGGGTATCAACTTCGCTGTTACTTAAGGAAAGGGAGACAACTATCCGGTTTCTGGAGAAAAAGATTGATTATGATGAATTCAAAAAAAGGATCACATTGATTGAATGTGAATCTATAGAGACAAGACCCAGATTTACTGAAGGGAGGTTGTAATGATTATTGAAGTATTCAGCGTATGGAACAGACCTACCTACAGTGAGTATATGGGAAAACTAGTTGAGTTGAGGGATGAGTGGGTAGAATGGAAAGAGAGTTATTCTTTCTATACACAGGATATCGATACTGCAAGGCTGCAAACATGTGCAAGGGAGGAAAAGGTAACCGAAATTCTTAAGGGAATAATACATCTGTTTCCGCAACTGGAACTTTGTCCCTGTGTTGTTTTTCTTACGGGGAGTCATGCCAGGGGAATTACAAATTGGAATAGTGATATTGATCTTAATTTAAAAACTACTCCCGAATTTGCGCATCTTCTGCAGCCGGTTTGGTATCAAATGAAGTATGCAGTATCCTTTATTTTTCAGCTCCCGGTGGAAGCCGTACATTCTATTGGGCAGAACTTTGTTGAAACTCCTCAATATCGAAATCTAAAGCTTTCCTATTCAATATGTTGGGATAGCGGTGAGTCTATTACGTTTGAATCGCATGGTATCAAGACTCCTTCTTTGCTTAAGGATCATTATTTTGGTCTGGATTGGACAGTGTTCAGTAATTGTGTGCTTTCTCAGGGAGTAGAGTTTCCATTTAGAGAGTGGCTGTACAGCATTCGAGTGCTCCATTCATCGGGAAATTCTCTTTCGGTAAAGGCCTTGTTTCAAACATTATCAAAGCAAGTGACTTCATTCCATTCAGATGAGCAGGTAGTCAGCATTTTTGAAGAGCGAATCAACTTTATAAAGAGTTCCTTATTCAGAAAGGTGGCAGATGATACGATAGGAGAGTACAGAGAAGCTGTTAAGGACGTTCTGTCCAGTGTTTTTATTTGCTTATATCTGGTAATTGGAATCAGTCACCTGGATGAGGAGAAGACGTTGTTTCAGCAATTATCAGTACTCGAGGAGAGCGGAAGACTACTCGGAATTACAGATGAATTGGTATTGTTTGAGCAGAACATAGGAGAAGTTGCAAGAACCTTCCAAAATCATAATGAGACATTTTCTCATGCAAATCAAGACTCTGTTTCTTGTCTTCCCGGGGAAACTCAGGAGTATTTGGAGTTGCTGAATGAAACATTATTGCGCAGGAGTATTCGTATCGCTGAGATAATAGAGAATGAAGGAGTAAAGAATGAGTGACTCGCAGTATGTGGTTTTCAGTCTGCCCTTTCAGCCAAGAGACAGTATCGGCAATCCTTTTTATTATATGACGGCTATCGCTGCAGAGTATCTTGCCGATTTTCTGCACACAGAGTATAAGCTTGGAATCAATACGATGCATTCTTATAAAACTTATGCTCCTGAGACGATTGCGAGCTTTGCGGAGATGTTTAGCTGGATAAGACATTCCCTGTATGTTGATTCGGACTTTGCGAGTCAGTTGTCATCAGTAGTGTATGAATTGCTTTGCAGAGAGAAAATAAAAGTCAGAGAATCATCTCTGCTGACCTGCACATGCGGAAGGGTTGAGATCGATGAGACTATTCGAGATGTATGGGGAAAAGGGCAGATTATTGATGACCATGGAGAAATGAAATGTTCCTGTTGCGGATCGGTGCTTTACAGGAGAACAGAAATTAGCCTTTTCTGGAAGGTGGATGAGGTTGAAATGTGCAGTTTCCCGACATATGTGGATAAGGATTGCAATCATTTCAGGAGTGCATATAAGGATGCCTGGATGAGAATTTCCAGAATTCATTCAACAGGAATATGTGTTATTGTAAATGGACAAATATTCAATCTTGATATAGACTTTGTTTGGAAATGCATTCCTTTACTTGCTTCAGAAAAGCCTATTGTAGTTGCTTCAAGTAAGCATATCTTCGAGATGTATTGCATAGCTGTATTAGGTAAGCAATTGGGAAAGGATGTATATTTCGTTTCGGTGCCATATATTCAGGGAGTGGAAAGGATCATTCCTATTCTTGACAAGGCAGACGGATACAATCTGCTGCGAGCAACCTGCCTTTTGGGACCGGATTGGAACAAAAAAGTGTGTCCGATAAATGAAGGTCGGTTTCGGTATATCTATCGAAATATTCAGCCTTTATGGGAATGTATGACTCGAAATAATCAAAAGAACATAAGTTCATGGGACGAGATTAGGAGAGAATTTCAGAACAGTCTGAATTTTCAAAGGAGGGTAAAGGAAATGAAAGGAGAGATTAATGAAAGAACTGCTCATGAAAAGTTACTTAGACTTGAAAAATAAAGGAGATAAGATTACTGTCAGCGCGATATGTCATGCTATTCCGATCGCTCGATCTTCCTTTTATCAGGAGTTTGACAGTATTGAGAGCCTTGAAGGTGAAATTATAGATGGGATGCTTGAAGAACTAAATCGGGTTATAGAGGCTAAGACGACACCACGAGATAATTATGTCAAATTCTGTCTTGCAATCGCAGAGATAGTAAATGGGAGGGAGTGCTTATTTGATGATACATTGCTATATACTAGATGTCAGGAGCATAGCAAATGTTATCGGGATAACTTATGCTTCTATTTAAGAATGGAATGGAAAAACCCGGAGACAGCAGTGTTCTTCAATGAAATGCTTCTGTTTACGGTGAAGCATTGGGTTAAGTGCAGGGATCACAAAATGGATTTGATCTGTTTGGAGATATGGAAAAAATTCAGAAGGAGCTATCCATAAGAGAGAAGAAAGGAGATAAATCATGATCATCGAAGCAAAAGACTTAAGCAAGGATTACGTGGTAAG
>JABUST010000155.1 GCA_021442595.1 Lachnospiraceae bacterium
TTCTGCCTGCTAGCGGCTCTTGCCTGACTCGGCCTCTCGTTTGTCCGGCGGCTCACTCAGCCGGTTTATCCGTCGCCAGCTCGCCCGGTTTTTAATTCTCAGCCTCTTTCGCCGCCAGCTCTGCGCAGATGGCGTCGTACTTCTCTTCGTCCAGAATGTACTTCTTTTTATAAACCAGATAGGAAGCGATCATCAGCGCCAGAGGAATCAGGGTGATGAACACCAGCATGCCGACCTTCTGCCCAGGCTGAATCTGACCGATGACCCCGGCGATGGCATCCAGCTTCGCCGTCTCGGTGATGGTGCCCAGACTGGCCTCCTGCTCCAGAGAAGAAATCTGGTTCGTGTAACCCGTCACGCCGAAGATCACATATGTCAGGGTGACGATGGCCACACAGATGGCGCTGGCCAGCTTGGTGATAAAGGGACGGAGGGAAGTAATGATGGCATCGTTTCTCTCTCCGTTCTTCCACTCATTATACTCCACCGTATTCATGACGGAAATCATCATAATCAGGTAAAAGGCATAGAAACCGAAGTTGGACAGCATATAGCCGATGGTCATCACCCAGAACTTCACCATGTTCGTGGGCATCAACGCGCCGGCTCCGAACATCAGCAGATAACCGGCTCCGGCCACCAGCAGCATCTGCCACATGAAGGGCTTCCGGTGGATCTTCCGACTGATATTCGGATAGAAGATCATCAAAAAGGCCGTCGCCATCATGCCAATGGTTGTGAACAGAGACCACAGGCCGCCCTCGTAGCCGAACTCAAAGTAAATGTACATGGAGCCCAGACCATTCAGAATGATGTTCTGGCCCACCTGCTGCAGAAGAAGCGCCAGGGCGATCCAACGCAGCTGGTCATTATGGGTCACCACGCTGATGATCTTCTTAAAGCTCACCGGGGGCACCTGCTCCTTCTCATAGGAGCGGTCCTCCTTCACCCCGAACAAGGTGGCGCACATGAAAACAGGGCCCAGCAAAGCGATCACCAGAGCCACCTTCCCGTAGGCGTAGGCCGTGTTGCCGCCGATGGTCATGCCCCCCGCAGTCAGCAGCGGGATAAATACAGACGCAGCGGTTCCACCGACGCCTGCAAACAGAGCGGTGCGGGAAGAAATGGTGTCCCTAACGCCCCCATCCTTGCCCAGGGAAGGAATCATTCCCCAGAAAGAAATGTCGTGCATGGTGTAGGTGATGGAGTACAGGAAATAGATCACACCGAAGAACCAGATGAAGGCATCTCCCTGCAGGGTGCTGTTGAAAGCCGCATAGATCACCACGGAGGTGGTCAGGATGCCGATGAGCAGCCAGGGCTTGAACTTTCCCCATTTGGTGCGGGTCCGGTCGATGATGTTGCCCATGATGGGATCATTAAATCCATCGAAGATCCGCGCCGCCACCATGATGACAGTAATGGCTCCCAGCTGCCCGGGAGTCAGCTGACGGGTAAACATAATGTAGGTCAGGATGAATCCGGTGAACAGCTGATACATCATGTCCCGGCCAACGGTTCCCAGAGGGAACATCCACATGTTGAGCTTAGTCTGCTTGTCCATTTTTTCGCTTTCCTTTGCTTATTGGGGTTTAAAATAAAAAACTTTCCGGAAGCTCCTATGGAAGAACTCTCCTGCAGCTTCCGGTATCTCAAGCTTCGATCCTTTCTTTAGAGCTTTTTCACCTATCGCTGCTTCAGGCTTTATATAAAAGATATCTTCTGACAGAAAAACCTGAGCATCTTCTCCTGTACTTCAGGCTTCTGTTCTTTCTCTTCTATACCTATCTTCAGGTTGTTTCTGCTTCAGAGTTTCCCTGCAGCCTTCTCTCTCGCTTCTGTTCCTTCAGAATCTTAAAGATCTCTTCCTGGGCCATGCGGGTCTTGGCCACCACATCCTTCTGCTTCGGGAAGCAATAGTAGAGGCAGTCCTTATTGCCGATGCAGACCACGTCCCCGATCTCATACCAGAAGTAATCGGAGTACAGGCTGTAACAGGCTGTGGGCGGCTGACTGTACCGGAGCTTGCCCTCGCAGCCCTCCAGCAAAAAGCCATTTTTATCGTGCCTCAGCCTTCCGGAGCCCACTAGGTAAAGCGCCTTGTAGTCCACCAGAAGTCCGATATCCACCTCCGTGTCCAACAGGTACCGCCCCTCCAGAATATCCTGACGTACGCATTCCCTTTCCCAAGCATACCAGGAGGGGATGTGGGAGAGGTTGAAAGGAATTGTCGAAGATTGAGCAACTGAATTAGATTCACTTACCCAACTCAACTGCCCCAGCTCATCCATCTCAAACTCAGCGCCGCAGGCGCGGCAGGTAAGACGAGTGCCTCTTCCCTCCGTCTGCCCTTCCGACAGGCAGCAGGGACACTTGAACAGAATACGGTTCAGACCGTCCGCCCGGAAAGGCTCCGTGACTCTGATGTTCTTCTCCTTCTGCCACCGGAAGTAGTCTATATCGAAGGCCTTGTCCAGGATAGCATCCATCTCGGGAACCGACTTCGTCATGATTTCCTCAGGGGTGAGAAGGCACTCCATGGTGGCGCAGCATGTCACTTTACGCTTCTGCAGGTTGTTGTACAGCGGATCCCGGGTAAAGGACCCAAAGGTTTTGATCATGACCACCGGCACCTTCAGCTTCCGCAGCAGGATACCCAGGCGGCGCGGCAGGGGTGTGGTGGTTCCGTCGAAGGAATAGCTTGCCTCGGGGTACATGAGGACGCTGGTCTTATTGACATTCAGAGCGTGCTGCAGATCGGCGATAAGGGTGGGGTCCGTGACGAATTTCTGAGTGGGGATGCAGCCCAGGCGGCGCATGATGGCTTCCTTGCCCACCAGGCCGTCGGAGGTGCAGACAATGTTGTAGGGCCGGTCCTTCAGCATCTCGGAGACCATCTCCAGGTCCAAAAAGCTGGAGTGGTTCATGAGAATCAGCCAGGGGCCCTCCCCCGCACGCTCCATGTTCTTTTTCAGGTAGGTGAAGCCCACATCCTTCAGGTCCGGGGCCGACACCAGGCGCACCGCGGCGGCCAGCAGCCGGCTGGGCTTCATGGGCTTTCGGTGAGCAGGCCGGGGCAGTTCCATGACCTCCTCGCAGGATCTATGTTTGGTTTTGATTTTCATTTTTCTTTACACATCAGCTTCCGGGGCTGATTTCAGTTCATTCATGCTGGTGAAACCCTGCACCAGTGAATCATGAGATATTTGACGGGCCTCTGCCATTGCTTCAAGGGTCTGCTCGCTGTACCGAGGAACTTCAAGCGAAAACGGAATTTCTCCTCGATGGACGCACTCACGAAGGAACAAGTTGACTGCACCGGACAGGTCCAATCCCAAAGTGGAGAAAATAGCATTGGCTTTCTGCTCAATGTCTTCATCAATATAAAGCTTCATGAGTGTGTTTTCCATGTAAATTCTCCTCTAAATGATAAGCAATAAATCTATTCAAGACCCTCGAACCGATACTATCTTCTCTTCCTGTTCCACCACCGCTGGACCAGCACCATGCCTCCTGCGCCCATGAGGGCCCCAACTCCATTGGTCACCACATCCACTATATCCGCCTGACCGCAGCTCAGCAAAAATTGAGTGGATTCGATGAGACAGCTGAGGATTCCACCTGCAAGGGTGGTCATGGCAATGGCTCTTAGGATAAAAGGCCGAGATAGTAGGATTTCTTCCGTCAAGCCCTTCGCAGCAGGCTTGTCATTAGCCGCAGCTGCAGCAGCCTTGCCCTCGGCGGCACCGAAGCTCTCATTCGAGGCATCTTTTCTCTCAGCCGCCTCTCCTCTCTCGTCAAACACCGCGTCCAAACCCAGCTTCCGCCGGATCAGGCCGCAGGTCAACATCACCCCGGCCACGCCGAAGGGGATGAACAGGGCCACGTTCAACAGATTGTGAGCCCACATGCTTCCCGTCACGTCATTCTCCTTCACCAGGCCCAGGAGGCGGCGGATGACGGTGATATATATAGGAATAAACGTCCAGTAAAGGGTGTAGGGCAGCCACTTGTCCCGGCGAGGCAGAAAAAACAGCAGGGTCAGCAGTCCGGAGGCGAGGATCAGCAGGACCTCATACCAGTTCAGATTTGCGGAAATGTATGCCAGCATACGCCCTCCTCAGATGCGGTTTACGGCCCACAGCAGACAGCTGAAGCCGTAGGACACGCCGCAGATGAGGGGCACCACCACCGGAATCAGCCGGTAATTGCCCATGAGGAAATTGTACCAGTCGTACTTGCGGTCCACCTCCTTATTGGGTCCCAGGTGCTTCACCACGTTGATGGTGTAGAAAACGGCGTAAAGGGCGGTGGGCACTACACCTGCCAGAGTGTAGACGAACCCGGGATTAAACACCTCGCCCCCTGCCAATGCAGACGCAGCGGCTGCGCTGACGGCTGCTGCGGAGCCTGAAGAAGCGGCACTAACCGCAGCGGATGCAGTCCCGGCGAGGGCTGCACCATCCGAAGAGGCAGCCACATACATGCCAAGAGCAGCGGGTTTGTCAATGAACATAAAGGATATGATGCACAGCAGCGGAATCACAGCATGGTAGAACAAGTCCCAGTTGGTGAAAAGAGCAAAGTAGCCCTTAGGCTCCTGGGGAGCCAGGTAGCACACCGTCACCACAAAGGTCAGCATGACGGCGGAGGCACCGCTGAGCTTCAGGGCCCAGGCCCAGGTGGGGAAGGAAGCTGCTGCATTTGAAGCGGCTGTCCCTGCTGCCAGCATGCATATCTCCGCACCGGCCATGACCAGAGCGCACAGTCCGGCCCAGATGTTGGACAGCACCGTGAAGAACTTAAAGATCCACCAGTTGGGCGGATTGGACTCCCATCCCGTCTTCATGAAGTCAAAGCCCACGATGGCAGAGATCGTGGAGAAGATCATCAGGCATCCGATGATCAGATTGAATATAAGTGACAGCACCATGAGGAGCCTCCCGGAAATACGTAAATTCTGAGAGCACCAGAAAGGGGCTCTCGATAACATGCTTATTCTGAAGCCTTCATAAAGGGCTTCCCGAATAACACATTTATTCTCAAATTCTATAATCATTGTCGGCAAAAAGCAACAGGAAGGCCGGGAACTGCGTGAATTTGCAAATCCCTCCCTCTCATGCTAAAATATGTTGTTTTTCTGTCTATAAAACAGAAAACGAACTCGCAGGTTCAAACAGTGCTAAACGACCTTTTCAAGGGAGAGAATCGTTTTTTTGAAGGATTCTGTCATCCAGATATAGAACTGACAGAATCCGGTGAAGGATTCTGCAACTCAGAACAGACTGACAAAACCTATTGAAAGAATCTGTATTTGAGACTCAAGACTGACATCTCTTATTGAAGGATTCTGCAAGTTTGATTGAACTAATAATATTCCCACCGGAAAGGAGGAAACCTCAGGCATGAAGAAAATCGACAGGAAGATGCTCCCCCTGATGATTCTGAGCCTGCTGGGCGCAGGCATCATCGTGGCCCTCATAATCATCATAATCAGCATCGTCCGCAGTGATTCGTATACCGGGACTTCCTCCGGCAAATCAGGAACCGCAGCTTCTGAAACCGCAGAACCGGGAAACAGCGGAACTGCTCCCGGCTCCGCAGAAACAGATTCCGGCGCAAATCCCGGGTCAACATCGCCCGGAGGGAACGGTTATACGGGCACCGAGGTAGCTGAAATTCAGGGAGACAAGAGCTTCTCCGGAGGCTCCGGCCATGGCTCCGACTCCGGGGATGACTCCGAAGACGATGAATATATCAATAACGACAGTAAGCTGGTCTATCTGAAGGAGAACGTCCGGGGCTACAAGTATGCCTGGTTCGAGGAATCCCCCAACGACCTGACCCGCACCACCTACTTCTCCAGCGAGATTTACTGGGATTGGTACTACATGATGGACGCGGACTACCAGACCTACGCCGATTTCGACGAGGGCATCCACATCCATCTGGCCAACGAAAAGACCATTCAGGGCATCTGGATCATTTTCAACTACGGCCCCGGTGAGTGGAATCTGACTGCCGGCGGCAGCACCCAGACCTGCGGGCAGCGGGGCATCATCCATGAGTATGTGCCTCTGGACAGTCCCAGCCGCACCGCGGATCTTTACTTTTACGATTACGTAAGCATTTGTGATATCTTTGTCATCGGCGAGGGCGAGCTGCCCCGCTGGGTCCAAAACTGGCAGATGCTGGATGGTCAGGCCGACATGATGGTCTTCCCCACCCACTCTGACGACGAAGAGATTTTCTTCGGCGGCGTACTGCCCACCTACGCAGGTCAGCAGGATCTGAAGGTCCAGGTGGCCTACATGGTTTACCACGACCAGCCCCGTCCCCACGAGCTGCTGAACGGCCTGTGGACCTGCGGCGTCAAGTATTATCCGTACATCGGCCCCTGCTACGACGTTTATGCCGATGATCTGGAGGATGCCCTTTCCATCTACGATTATGACGAGCTTCTGTTCCGTGAGGTTTGGCTCTTGAGACAGTACAAGCCCTCTGTCATCGTGTGTCATGACGAGGCCGGTGAGTACGGCCACGGCGCCCACATACTGTACACCTATTCCATGGAGGAAGCAGTGTATTTGGCCAACGACGATACCTACGGCGATGAAAGTCTGGAGCTGTACGGCACCTGGGATGTACCGAAAATGTACATTCACCTCTACTCCGAAAATCAGCTGGTCATGGATTGGCACCAGCCTCTGTCTGCCTTTGACGGCATGACCGCCCTGGAGGTGGCCACCCGGGGCTACGACTATCACTTCTCCCAGCATGAATGGAATTTCCGGGTTCTGGAAGAAGGATACGGCGACTGCCGCCTCTTCGGTCTCTACCGCTCCACCGTGGGCCCCGATGTGCAGGGGAATGACATGATGGAGAATATCGAGGTGAGAAGGTAAGCCGGGAAATTACATCATTATTCAATCTGACACCTGAGAGAACGCTAAATCGTCTCAGCCTCAGGTGTTTTTTTTGACATTTCTCTTCCGGGCACCTGAGGCTGGCAAAAAATCGTCTTCTCTCAGGTGCCGCTTACCAAGAAGCTCCTTGACAAGATCAAGGACACCGAAGGTGATGTCTCCCTCAAGGTCTATAGACATGTCTCTGGTTTTTATATGAATCTTTTGTTTAACACTTTCTTCTTGCGGAGCAGGAAGCTCAGCAAACGAAACAGCCGGCAGTTTTCTTTCCTGAATGGTTTCAAACATTTTTTCTGAGACGCCTCTGCCATTAGTAGAAGGCATGAATACTGATATCGTGCCCTGACACCAAACAGTTCTTGATTGACTGCTGGCATTACATTCGGCAATGATCTGGGCCCATTGAGCGGCTCTGACATCGGTTACGAGTTGATCCATACTTGCACCTCTTGAGTTGAAGATTTGAATTTATCGTACGATTTCTTCAAGTCTATTATCCTAAATCTCAAGTCGCGGCAACAGGTACGTGTTTTTTACTGCTTACCTTGGCGCTTACGACAAAGCCGTCCTCTGAACTGATCTTTCAGAGGACGGCTTTATCTGTTTTCTGAGAGGACTTGGAATCTTTAACGACCCCAAGTCCTTTTCGATTTTTACCCTGAACTACAGAAACCACTATTATTTCAGTGTGTAGTTAACTACCTTATCTGACTTAATCCACAGATACTTACCCGTTCTGTAAACCAGATACCAGTCTTCCCACTGTTTGTACACATTTGCTCTTGCGCCTACACCAAGTCTCACGGCAGTCTCGTAGTCTAATCCGTGACCATAGAATGTATCGGTATCGATCGATACATCAACCGTTGCATAAGATGCATTGGTATTGGCCTTTGTGAAATCAAATCCATCACATCTTACCCAACAATAGCGGCTCACGCCATTGATGGATGAATAGATTTGATACCAATTGCCGCTTTGTGCATACAAGTTACGAATCTTATCCGCTCCTATGGTACCAAGCGCTTCGGATCCTTCGCTGGGTAGACTATAGATGGTAATTTTCTTGGTTGATGTTCCCTCACCAATCTTATCTGCCATCGCAGGGATTCCGGTTGCGTTGTCATACAGATAATTTCCATCTACCCATACGTACTTTCCTCCGGAGTAGACTTTATACCACCCATCACGGATTTCGTAAATGTTAATCTCTCGACCTTCACTTACTGTTCCGCATGTGATGAACTCTCTTCCGGGTCCTACATAGAGGCTAGTGGTTGCTGTGATAATACCTGTGGTTATTCTTGCATTGGTGTTTGCTTTCGTGAAGTTGAATCCATCTGCTCGCATCCATACATATCGTCCACTTACGTAGGCCATGTACCAGTTACCACTCTGATCATAAAGGTTTCTGATGACATCTGCAGCGATTTCACCGAGCTTATCACTACTTACTGTAGGATACTCATAATAACTAACTCTTGCTACAGTTGTACCCTGTCCAAGTTTGTCTGCAATTGCAGGATAGGGAGTATTGTAAATATACACATACTTACTTTCAACCCATTTATCATCAGATAGCTGAACGAAGCTTCCGTTAGTGTCTACAACAATAACCTCCATTCCCTCTGCGATAATACCATACTGCTTTTCGTTTCGAGCAGCGTCACCATACAGGATTGCGTCTGCTGTGATAACAGCAGGAAGATTCAGACTCCTATCGTATTCGCAAACATCACAAATTCGATCGTCTCTATAAACATGCGCTTCTGTAATCACATCACCACAGAGACAAATCTTCTTGTGT
The DNA here is from genome assembly GCA_021442595.1 of Lachnospiraceae bacterium. Lineage (GTDB taxonomy): Bacteria > Bacillota > Clostridia > Lachnospirales > Bianqueaceae > RUG760. The sequence goes on from JABUST010000155.1 coordinate 8,734, forward strand.
TCATTCGCACCGTTTTCAACCCAGTCACTGTAGGTATGGCCCTTTGCAGGTACTTCTTCCTGCTCTACCAGTACTTCTCCACATTCAGAGCAATGCTTTCCTTCTGTCAGTCCTGTCTCTGTACATGTGGGTGCTTCTGCTGCATCAACGACTTCCCTATGTCCGTTTGCTGAAGTTTCTTCAGGCTCAACCAGAACTGCTCCACAGTTAGAGCACTGTACTCCCGCGGTATGTCCCGTCTCAGTACAGGTTGCTTCTTCTGCAGCAAGCTCTTCTTCGGTGTGTGCCTTTACTTCATATTTTCCATTAGTATAGTAAGAACACTTGTCTTCTGCCGTGAAGTCGGTTCCTTCCCCCTCTGCCATGTTGTTTGCAGGATCGAAATTATAGAACGTTCCTCCATTGACTGTGATCTTGCAGTTTGCTCGATTTGAGTCAATGATGTTCAGCAGATAGTTACTTCCGCCAATTACGGCAAAGCTTCCCCCATTGATGACTGCTGCAGATCTAACCTGCAGATTCACTACTGTGGTGTCTGCCTGATAGTTTCCTCCATTAATCGTCAGCTTAGCCTGTCCCATGAGGGAAGGTCCTACCATGTGGAACGCATAGAGCCCTGCATCTGAACAGTATACTCCTCCTGTGCTCGCATTCACCGTCATGTTTGCTCGTGCCCCGGTAAGATTGAACACCATGAAGTTATTACTGTTATCCCAGTTTCCTGCGGGATCTGCGGTTATTCTATACTCTCCTATCTCAAGCGTTAATGCTACTCCTACTCGGATGGGTGCACTGACAACTGCATTTGCGACCAGGGTGATTGTCTCTCCGCTCTTTGCTGCCTTCACTGCATCGGCCAGCGTTGCATAAGGTACGTCTCCGATTGTCGCTACTACCTTCAGCATGGGGACAAGCTTTCCTGCATACCAGCTATAGCCTGCAGGAATATTCTCTACCTCGCCGCCATCATTCTTGATCTGTCCTGCGCTCAGAAGCTCTGCTTCTGTTACATTCGTAAATCCATAGGTTCCCGTCGTAGGTGCATAGACACTGATTTCTCCTACGGTTCCTGCGGTCAGCGTAAGTACACTCTTGGACGGCTTTGTAATACTTCCGTTTGCTCCATAGAAGCCTACTTCAATCTCATCAATGCGTCCGCTGGTATTTACATTGACACTTGTTCCTTCAGGATATGCACTCGGCCAGTAACTTACATCCATCTTTCCTTCAATTGTGGTTGTGCCCTCAATGCTTACATTTCCACAATTGTTGGACATTGCATAGCTAACTCCGCTGCCCTTTACTGTTACATTCTCCAGCGTTGTGTTCGCATAGTTCTGGATGATTATCTTGGCTCCGGATCCTGTTCCGGCTGCCAGAGTTCCATTCTTAATGGTTACATCTCCAGCTCCACTCAGAATCTGGATGCACTGACTCTTTGTTCCGCTGGATCCTGCAAGATTCTGCGTTACGGTATAGGTATGTCCATTCAGATCGATGGTCACACTCTTGTTGATGATGAGACCATCACCGTTTGCTACATCGCCCTGAAGGACAATTGTTGCCCCTTCACCAGCTGCTGCGTATGCTGCTGCAAGAGATGCATAAGGTACGTCCCCAATCTTTGCTACGGTCTCAAGGACGGGAATCTCCTCCTGTGCTACAAGAACCTCTCCACATTCAGAGCAGTGCTTTCCTTCTGTCAGTCCTGTCTCTGTGCATGTGGGTGCTACTGCTGCATCAACGACTTCAGTATGTGCCTCAAATACTGCAGTAAGTTCAATATCTTCCGCAACGGGGGTGTCAATGTCAAAAGCAGTACCATTCATCTGCCATTCAACAAAGTGATACCCATCCTTTGTGGGGTTTTCAAACTCGCCGATTGGCTCATCTTTATGCACATACTCAGTGGTTTCAGTACCATCAATAATCCAAGTCACGGTGACAGCATCATCGACAGCGTAAGTCTCCGGTTCAGTCCCCTGAGCAAAGGTGGCAAAACCATCTTTACAGTAGCCATATGCCATGACATCATCACCGAAGATACCACCGGTAATGGATATATTATTGGTCTTAGTATATGCGTAGACCCAATCAATATATCCATCGGAAATATCAACATTCTCATTTCCGGTTCCGCCGTATTCATAGCCTCCACCTACAGCCACTCCACCGTTAATCGTTCCTCCGGAGATATTAATCTCAACGCCGTCAAAATTGTTTCCAAAGGAATAGGAATAAATGGCCAAATAGAATCCATCTTCACCATCATCGGTAGAGGTAAGGGTACCTCCATCCACAGTGATGGTAGCAGGTCTGGTTTCGTGAGCGCTGCCGGGAAGCTGAAGCCAGATGGCTCTTCTTCCGATAAGCTCACCGCCGTGAACCGTAACATCGTTGGTGTTAGTTTTACTGTTTACAAACTGACGAACAGCAATGTTTCCATGGCTGATAATCGTTCCACCATTAACGACCATTGATGCATTAACGCCATTGGAGTTGTTGTCCACAGGATAGCATGCGCCAGTAGCATTCTTATTTTCGATAGTTCCACTATTGAGAATAAGGGAACCTAGATTCGTAATCGTATTATTGGCATAGTAAGGAATAGGTCCATCATCATCAGGATTTGTAGCAATGCTGGTAATCAATCCTTCTCCAACACTATCCTTAATGGTAAGCGTACCCTTATTAACAATAAGTGCAGTAGTTCCTGCAGCAGTAAATACTCCGGACACCGTATGTCCTGCCAGATCCAAAGTGACAGACAACCCCTGAGGAATCGTCAGAGTGGAGGTCACGTCCACATCCTGCAGTAGCTTAATCGTCTCACCGCTATGTGCAGCGCTAATAGCAGCATCCAAAGAATCAAACAGATCATCACCAACAGCAGCAACAGTTCGAGAATAAACCAGTTCTTCTTCTACCTTGATGTTTAACTCTGTGGGCTGGTCAGCGCTTCTGGCATCCACCTGAAGGAGTGCACTATAAACAATCGTGGTAGACCCAGTAGAAGGAGCAGGAAACTCGCCGATGGCAGTAGAGTTTGCAATCTCCACATCATAACGAAGCATCTTTGCTCCACAGGTCTCCTTAACGTTCAGAGCAGCTTTGCTTGCCTTTGTACTAATGAACTCACATCCATCCACCTTGATTTCCCAAGGAGTTTCAGTGTTTCCCTCGTTATATACGTTTAAGAACTTACCCGCTCCATTGAAGGTACAACTGTTGTAGGTAAGGTTACCTGCATAGCACCACATGGAATAATCCACACTTCCACCGTACACATCCGATCCGGGAGCATTGAATGTACAGGTATTAAAGACCATGTCTCCATAGCTGAAAAACAGTCCATTCAAGGTACAATTATTGAAAGTAATCAGACCGCTATGCTGGAAACCGGTATAATTGGCAACAGGGAACGCAAAGGTCAAACCATCAAAAATGACATTAACAAACGTTCCAAGCCCTCCGGTTTGGGCAGAATAATCCACTACTGCTGTCACATCGGTGCCGGCCTTAATGGTAATATTACTAAGTGGCTCCGAGGTCGTATACGCCGGGAGCGTGTAGGTTCCATCAGCAATGATGACCACGGTGCCGTTTTCTCCAGCTGCTTCAATGGCTTCATCCAATGTGGCATACTCGACATCGTCCACCTTGGCAACATTCGCTGCTGGGGAATTCTCTGCCAGTACTGTCGTTGGAACCATGGAAAGCACCATGGTAAATACAAGAAACCAAGCCCAAAATCGTTTCAACATGTTTTCTCCTTTACAGCCTGTCTGGCCATAACTCCTGCCGTTTCTATACACAACACATATAGATTCGCCTTTAATCCGCGAGCCTTTAGTTATTAATACTAAAGTCATTCAAAACGGCTATTTCAACTTGTACAGATTAATTATACCCCCCCCCGAAATTTTGTCAACGAAAATGAAGTGGTAAACTAAAACTGGACACAGAAGGGGTAGAAACTGGACACAGATGTATGGT
>JABUST010000084.1 GCA_021442595.1 Lachnospiraceae bacterium
CGGACGGGGCGCCGGCCGCAGTAGAGGAGCGCATCCTCCGCACGGAAGGAGAGCGCATCCTGCACAAGATCCCCGCCGGAAGCTATGTCATCACCCTGGAGATCAAAGGGGAAATGGTGGACTCCGTGGGTCTCTCCAGGCGCATGGACTCGCTGGCCCTGAAGGGGGAGAGCCATCTGTGCCTGATCATCGGAGGTTCCCTGGGCTTAGCCCCGGAGGTCTCCCAAAGAGCCGACTGGAAGCTCAGCTTCTCCCCCATGACCTTCCCCCATCAGCTCATGAAGGTCATCCTGCTGGAGCAGATCTACCGGGCCTGCCGGATCTCCTCCGGAGAGCCCTATCATAAATAATAAGTCGGGACAGAGCTATCATAACAATGCTATCGTAAAGGAGCGCAGCATGCTGAGCAGTAAGAAAGCGCTCCCCGTGGTGAACTGCGAGGAGTGCATGCATTATTACTATGATGACGAAATGGGCTTCTATGTCTGCGAAATGGAGCTGGACGAGGATGAAATGGAGGGTTTTCTGCGGGGTCAGATGCGCAGCTGCCCCTTCTATGAGCCCGGGGACGAATACAAGATCGTCCGCCATCAGATCTGACATCAGATATACCGCCTGCAGGTGAATGCCATGAAGAATTATCGTTTTCTGATTCAGTTCGACGGAACCCGCTACCAGGGCTGGGAGCACCAGCCGGGTACGGACATGACCATCCAGGGCAAGATGGAAAATGTGCTGCTGCGCATGACCGGAGCTGAGGTGGAGGTCATCGGCGCAGGCCGCACCGATGCGGGAGTCCATGCCAAAGGCATGGTGGCCAATGCCCACATGGAGACGTCCATGACGGAAGAGGAGATCTGCGCCTATATGAACCGTTATCTGCCGGAGGATATCGGCATCATGGAGGTGAAGCAGGTATCAGACCGCTTCCATGCCCGTTACAATGCCATGGGAAAGACCTACTGCTACACCTGCTATGTGGGCAGTGCAAAGCCTGTTTTCAACCGCCGCTTTGCCTGCGTGCTGGAGCGGGTGCCGGATGTGGAGGCCATGCGTCGGGCAGCAGAGCTGCTGGTGGGAGAGCACGATTTTCGCTCCTTCTGCGGGAATCCCAAAATGAAAAAATCCACCGTCAGAGTGGTGGACCGAATCGACATTGATCTGTCCGGCTCCTACCTGAATCTGACTTTCCACGGAAAAGGTTTTCTGCAGTATATGGTGCGCATCCTCACGGGAACCCTGCTGGAGACGGGCTTTCACGAGAGGGAGCCCGAGAGCATGACGGAGCTTTTGGAGGCTCGGGACAGAAGACAGGCCGGCTTTACGGCGGAGGCCAAGGGGCTTTGCCTGATGAAGGTTGATTATGCCTCCACCATTAAGGTATAATGATCGGGTTCTTCCGCCCCGAAAAGAAAGCGGGAGGCACAGGGACCAAATCTGCACAGGGCCCGCGGGTGTTCGCCTTGCATAACCACCCGTATCCAAAACAAGGAGAGTACGACAATGAGTTCTATCCAAAACAAGATCAAGGACCTGATCCTGGAGATCAAGGTCCTTCAGCGTAGTATCCCTTCCATGGTCATGGCCATGTTTTCCGTGTCTCTGGTGGCTATGAACCTTCTGGCCAACAAGAGCGTCAACATTGCCTCCGAATATGTGGCCGTGGACACAGGGATACTTTTTTCGTGGATCGTTTTCCTGCTCATGGACATGATGGTGAAGCGCTTCGGTCCCCGGGCAGCTACTCTAACGTCTTTCATGGCCCTGCTGATCAACCTGGGGTTGGTGCTGATGCTGTTTCTGGCCGGGCAGATCCCGGGAATGTGGGGGGAAGCTTATGTGGACGGAGCGGAAGATCTGATCAATGGGGCCCTGAACCGTACCTTCGGGGGCACCTGGTATGTGCTGCTGGGCTCCTCTGTGGCCTTCATGCTCTCTGCCGTGGTGAACAACGCTCTGAACTGGGCCATTCTGCAGCTGCGCAGGGGAAGCTTAGAAGCGAAAGCAAAGAATACAAATCTTGTCGTAAACGGGAATCTATCAGAGGCTGAGAATAAGAACGAAATGAAGGCTTCTCTTCAGGAAGAAAAGTATCGGCATTTTGCCATGCGGTCCTTCATTTCCACCTTTGTTTCCCAGTTTGTGGACAATCTCACCTTTGCCCTTATAGTATCCCTGAACTTTTTCGGCTGGACCCTGACCCAGTGCATCGGCTGCGCTTTTACGGGTGCCATTCTGGAGCTTCTGTGTGAGGTGATCTTTTCTCCCATTGGTTACCGGGTTGCGAAAAAGTGGGATGCGGAGAATGTGGGAAGTGAGTATATAGAGAGGTATCTGTCATGAGCAAAGTTCTGGTAACCGGCAGCGCTGCCGGCATCGGCAAGGCGGTCTGTGAGTTGTTTCTGGGAAGAGGTCATCAGGTGGTGGGCATGGATAAGGCTCCCTCATCCATTCAGCACCCTGCCTACGAGCATGTGCAGCATGATATTTCAGACAGAAATTATCCTGCCCTGGAGGGCATTGAGATCCTGGTGAATAATGCAGGACAGCAGCAGATGGATGAGAGGGACATCGAAGTGAATCTGACCTCCACCATTGCCCTGACGGAATTCTACGCTTTTCACGTAGGTATCCGGGCTGTGGTGAACGTGTCTTCCGCCTCCGCCATCAGCGGATCGGAGTTTCCCCATTACGCTGCCAGCAAGGGAGGACTCAACGCATATACCCGAAATATCGCCCTGCGGCTGGCCTCCTACGGCGCCACCGCCAACAGTATCTGCCCCGGAGGGGTCATCACGGACCTGAATCGTCACATCCTGGAGGATGAAGCCCTGTACAAGCAGGTGCTGGATGAGTCTCTGCTGCACCGCTGGGCCCGGCCGGAGGAGATTGCAGAGTGGATATACTTTCTGGCTGTGGTCAACCATTCCATGACCGGAGAGAATCTTCTCATCGACAACGGCGAAATGCTTCGTTCCAATTTTGTGTGGTGAAGTGTCATATCAATAGAGTCACTGAATATGAATGATTCGAAGTTTACAGTGACTAACATATTCCAAAACCCAAACAGGCACTGACCCTTCTTTCGAATGGCTTTAATTGCTATGAGAAAGAAGGGTCAGTGCCTGTTCTTGTTATTTAGGCGCTTCATTGGTCAGTGCCTGTCTTTTATTTGCATAAATCTCAGTCAGTGACTTTTATCCATCAGAAATCCAGATTTCCCACCGTTCTGGGGAAAGGAATCACATCACGGATGTTGCTCATGCCTGTCACATACATGATCAGGCGCTCAAAGCCAAGGCCGAAGCCGCCGTGCTTCACGGTGCCGTAGCGGCGAAGGTCCAGATACCACCAGTAGTCTTCCTCCTTCATGCCACGGTCCCGGATCATTTTCTCCAGAAGCTCCAGGCGCTCCTCTCTCTGGCTGCCGCCGCAGAGCTCGCCTACGCCGGGCACCAGAAGATCAGCGGCAGCCACGGTCTTGCCGTCATCATTGAGCCGCATGTAGAAAGCCTTGATTTCCTTGGGATAATCGGTAACAAACACGGGAGTACCCTCAAAAGCCACCTCTGTCAGATAGCGCTCATGCTCCGTCTGCAGATCAATGCCCCACTCGGGCCTGTACTCAAACTCCTGACCGCTGGCCTGCAGCAGTTCGATGGCATGGGTATAGGTGCAGCGGACAAAATCCTTGGCCAGAATGTTGCTAAGTCTGTCCAGAAGGCCCTTATCCACAAAGCTGTTGAAGAAGTTCAGCTCATCCTTGGCGTGCTCCATCAGGTAGCCCACCACATACTTCAGCATATCCTCCTCCAGCTGGCACACATCTGCCAGATCCGCAAAGCAGATCTCAGGCTCCATCATCCAGAATTCAGCTGCATGACGGGGCGTGTTGGAATTCTCGGCCCGGAAGGTGGGACCGAAGGTGTATACATTGCGGAAAGCCGTGGCGTAGGTCTCGGCATTCAGCTGACCGCTGACAGTGAGAGATGCCATTTTGCCGAAGAAATCCTCGCTGTAGTTGACCTTGCCTTCCTCCGTCAGAGGAAGCTTGTTCATATCCAGAGTGCTGAGCTGGAACATCTCGCCGGCACCCTCGGCATCGCTGCCGGTGATGATGGGGGTGTTTACATATACAAAGTTCCGCTCCTCCTGGAAGAACTTGTGAATGGCAAAGGCAGCCAGGGAACGGACGCGAAATACGGCCTGGAAGGTGTTGGTGCGGGGCCGCAGGTGTCCGATGGTGCGCAGGTATTCCATGGTGTGGCGCTTTTTCTGCAGGGGATAATCGCTGGTGGAAAGGCCTTCGATGGTAACCTTGGAGGCATGGAGCTCGAAGGGCTGTTTGGCCTCGGGGGTCAGCAGCAGGGTACCTTCTATGATCATAGAAGAGCCCACGGGTGCATGGCTGATCTCGTCAAAATTATTGACGTTGGAAGCCTCGTAAATAATCTGCAGGGTGTTGAAGCAGGTGCCATCGTGCAGAACGATGAATCCCAGTGCTTTGGAATCGCGGATGCTGCGGACCCAGCCGGTGACAGTAATGGTACCGGCCGTATATTTGGCGGGATCCTTATACAGATCGCGGATCAAAATGCATTCCATGGTCCTCTCCTTTCTCGGAATGTTTTATTTCTTGGTGTCGTGCTGGTGCAGCAGGACATCGTGATAACCGCCCTCCACGATGGAAGTAGCGGAGACCAGCGTCATCTTGGCCTTCTGCTGCAGCTCTTCAATGGTGAGAGCGCCGCAGTTGCACATGGTGTGGCGGACCTTGCTCAGGGACAGATTCACATTGTCCTTAAGAGAGCCGGCATAGGGAACATAAGAGTCTACGCCCTCCTCAAAGGCCAGCTTCTTGTTGCCGCCCATGTCGTAGCGCTGCCAGTTTCGGGCACGGTTGGAGCCCTCGCCCCAGTACTCCTTCATATAGGAGCCGTTCACCATGACCAGGTTGGTGGGTGACTCATCGAAGCGGGCAAAATATCGACCCAGCATGATGAAATCGGAACCCATGGCCAGAGCGAGAGTCATATGATAATCGTAAACGATGCCGCCGTCGGAGCAGATGGGGACGTAGATACCGGTTTCCTTGAAATATTCGTCACGGGCCTTAGCCACATCGATGACAGCGCTGGCCTGACCCCGGCCGATACCCTTCTGCTCACGGGTGATGCAGATGGAGCCGCCCCCGATACCGATCTTTACAAAGTCTGCCCCTGCCTCTGCCAGGAAGCGGAAGCCTTCACCGTCCACCACGTTACCTGCGCCGATCTTGACGGTGTCGCCGTACTTTTCACGTACCCATTTGAGGGTCTGGGCCTGCCAGCAGGAATAGCCCTCGGAGGAGTCGATGCACAGCACGTCTGCGCCTGCAGCCAGCAGGGCGGGGATGCGGTCCTCATAGTCACGGGTGTTGACGCCGGCGCCTACCATATAGCGTTTCTGGGTATCCAGCAGCTCCAGAGGCTGCTCCTTGTGCTGGTCGTAGTCCTTGCGGAAAACGAAAGACTTCAGGTTGCCGTTCTTGTCCACGATGGGAAGAGAATTCAGCTTGTGATCCCAGATGATATCGTTAGCCACCTTCAAAGAGGTGCCTTCTTCAGCGGTAATAAGCTTTTCCAGAGGCGTCATGAACTCGGAGACCCTGGTGCTCAGATCCATGCGGGACACACGGTAGTCACGGCTGGATACGATGCCCAGCAGCTTGCCGTTGGGAGAACCGTCGGCAGTTACAGCCATGGTATTGTGACCGGTTTCTTCTTTGATGGCCAGTACATCGGCCAGAGTCATGTCCGGGGTAAGGTTGGAGTCGCTGTTTACAAATCCGGCCTTGGTACCTTTGACCCGGGCCACCATGGCAGCTTCACTTTCAATGGTCTGAGAACCGTAAATAAAGGAGATGCCGCCCTCCTTAGCCAGGGCAACAGCCAGCTTCTCGCCGGAAACGGACTGCATGATGGCGGAGACCAGAGGGATATTGATGGAGATGGGGCATTCCTCCTGCCCCTTGCGGTATTTGACAAGAGGTGTCTTAAGGCTGACGTTGGAGGGAATGCAGTCAGGTGAGCTGTATCCCGGAACGAGCAGATATTCGCTGAAAGTGTGGGACGGTTCCGGATAATAGTAGGCCATGGGTTCTCCTTTAGCTGGTGTAGTTGCGTATCGGTCTGAAAATAGAATTACCGAATATTCTATCATTATGCAATTTTGGCGTCAATCTGATTTTACTGCGAAAGAACAGGGCCTTCGGTCCGATTTGTTCGGCGTTTTTCACAAGGCAGAAGATAACTGCCCACAGAAACAGGGTGGGGAAGCGTCCCTGTGACACATTTTTTCTTTCCGGTCTCCGAAAGGCATAAACAGAGACTTTTCGAAGATCGGCAGCTTGTGTAAAGTTCTGCCCGGCTGCGGACAATAATGACAAAAATCGTTTTTCTTCACCCTGTCTGCCATAATCGGGCATGTCAGGAGACCGCACCAAATCTCAAGGGGTGCAAGCAGTGTCTTCGTGAAGAGCGCGCCGGCAGTTAAGGATTCTGCCGGGCGGGACAGATGGCTTCGGAGGGTCTGCTCCGAAATAAAAGTCCGGGACAAAAAAAGGCCAAATTTCCGTTCCGAAGCCGGCCGCTGTGTCCCGGACGATTCTTCCGCAGGAGGGTATGCATGAAGCGATATGTGGTCATGGAATTGTCGGACTCCCTTCATAGGGATCGGCTAAAGGAATTTCTGAACCGGCACTACGGAGAATCGCTGTGTGTATGGGGACCCGGAGAGGAGATAAGCGGAGAGAGGGACGGAGCAGAAGAGATGGTTACCGTTGCCTATTTCACGGACAGAGTTCCCGGGGAAGAGGAGCGGAGAAAGCTGGAGGAGAAGTATTTTCCTGTTCTGACGATGGAACAGGGAGAGGAACTGGATCTGTATCAGTCGGGGCATGGCATTGCCAAGGCTGTTTTTTCCGGAATCATCCGGGCTGAAAGGGCCAGAGAACTGGCGGCCCGGCAGACTTTGCCGGAGGATTTTGAAGACCGTTCTCCGGATTGGCTGTCAGTGACAGAGAAAAAAACGGAAGAAGAACAGATAAAACAGGAATACAAGGGCAGAGCCTACCTTGTATCCGGTGCAGCGGGTGGTCTCGGTGTTACCACCTTGGCTGCAGAGCTGGCGAAGGTATTCGGTACCTATGGCCGAACCCTGCTGCTGGATCTCTGCAGCCCCTCCTCCTGGTCGGGTACCGGGGAGGAGGAAGGTGGTCTTTCCGAACTTATATACAGTTTTCTTGCAGAACCGAAGGAAGTTCTGGAGGACAGGGTGGAAGAGTTTTGTCAGCAGCAGGATGACGGCATCTGGGGGCTGCGTCCGGCAGAGGATCCCCGGGACCTGTGGACCCTTCGTCCGGAGGAAGGAAGAGCTCTGACACAGATCATACGGTCTCATTTTGACTACGTCATCATTGACGGGGGAAGAGGATGGAATCCCATGAGCCTCAGCTGGAAGGAAGAGGGGGCGGTGGGATGCCTGGTCAGCGGCACAGACCGGGATTTTCGAAAGGATCAGCGGGTCATGAAGATGGAAGGACCGGAGGTGTACCTGTTTCTCCAAAACCGGGGAAAAGAAGGGAAAGGGAGAAATACAGCCCTGAAGGACCCGGGGTCGGATGTGTTTATTCTGCCGGAGAGAGAAACGGGAAGTGACCGGCGGGATCACCGGATGCCATCGGCGGTTGAGGATGCCTACGGGCGTGTCATCCGGGAGGCGGTAGGCCGCATGGAATGATGGATCGATATGATTTTTACAGAGAGTGCAAGGAGAAGGTTCTGGAGAAGGCCAGAGACCGGGAAATCTTCCGGGAAGAGGCCCTCAGGAAGCTGATCTTGAGAGTTGTCCGGGAGGAGAGCCGGGCAGAGGAGATCGGGCCCGATCTGAGGCTGCAGGCCTGGGCGGGGAGAAGGATCTTTAATTCTCTTTGCCGCATGGACGTGCTGGAGCCTCTCATTAAGGATGAAAACATCACGGATATCATGGTGAACGGCCATAAATATATTTTCTATGTGAAGGACGGATGCATGCTGGAGTACCGGGACAGGTTTGACAGTGCGCAGCGGCTGGAGGACCTGATCCAGCAAATCGTGGGCAGCGTGAACCGTTCCGTCAACGAGGCCTCCCCCATTGTGGATGCCAGACTGGAGGCGGATGGGTCCAGAGTGAACGTGGTACTGCCTCCGGCGGCCAAGAACGGGCCGATCCTTTCCCTTCGTAAATTCCGGAAGGATCCCATTACCATGGAGGAGCTGGTGCGGGGAGGGACCGCCACAGAGGAAATGGCGGAATATTTAAAACAGGCAGTCAGAGACAGGGCCAACATATTTGTGTGCGGGGGAACATCCTCGGGGAAAACCACCCTGCTGAATATCCTGTCTTCCTATATCGATCCCCGGGAGAGGGTGATCACCATTGAGGATTCCGCAGAGCTGCAGCTGCGGGGGCTGAAGAATCTGGTTACTTTGGAAACCAGAAATGCCAATGCCTCCGGAGCCGGAGCCATCACCATGAGGGATCTCATTAAGACCAGTCTCCGTATGAATCCGGATCGGATCATCGTGGGTGAGATCCGGGGAGCTGAAGCGCTGGACATGCTCAGCGGGCTGAATACCGGTCATTCGGGTATGTCCACCGGTCATGCCAATTCCTGCCGGGATATGCTGCGGCGCATAGAGACCATGGTGTGGATGGGAGCCCAGATACCGCTGGAGGCTATCCGGCAGCAGATCGCATCGGCCCTGGATCTGATGGTCTTTGTGGAGAAGGGCCGGGACGGAAAGCGGAGGATCCTGGAGATCGTCAGAGTGGGGGAGGCAGAAGGAGGCGCAGTCAGATTATGGCCCGTTGTGGAAAGAAAAGAGGGCAAGGTCATCTGGAATCCGGAAGAAAGGATTACCGGGTCTACCGGCTGAAGCCCTGGCAGTGGCTCCTGGGAGTTCTGGCAGGAGGAGCGGCCGGGCTGGTGGTCATGATGCTGTTTTACAGGTCATGGCCCATGCTGACGGCGGGGGCTGTACTGGGCGGGATCCTCTGCCCCGGATTGATCCGGGAGGAACTGCTGGAAAGACAAAAGACCGGTCTCAGTGAAGAATTTCAGGAGGCCCTGTATGACCTGATGGTGGGCCTGCGCAGCGGCAGGTCTCTGGAAGGAGCCTTTCTGTCGGCTGCGGAGGATATGGATCCCTGGCTCATGCCCCTTCTGTACGAGGAATGGACCAGGATCGGAGGACAGATCCGTCTGGGAATTCCGGTGGAGCAGTGTCTGCAGGATCTGGCGGAGCGCAGCGGCATGGAAGAGATGGAAACCTTTGCCCGCAGCGTAGAGGTGTGTAAAAGGTCAGAGGGAAACATTGCCCTCATCATGGAAAACACGGTGCGGATGCTGCAGGACAGAATGGAATTGAGGGCAGAGCTCAAGGTGCTGCTGGCTAAGAAAAAACTGGAGCAGCGCATCATGACCGTCATGCCCTTTGTCATTCTGGGGATGCTGATCCTCATGTCTCCGGACTATCTGGCGCCCCTGTATACCTCTGTGAGAGGATATCTGATCATGGCAGTCTGCGGAGTCATCACCGTGTTCAGCGTGCTGCTGTCCAGAAAGATGGTAAGGATCGATCTATGAAGGAAGAATGGACCCGGCTGCTTCTTCTGTGGGGGCTGGATATTCTGATACTGGCCCTGTTCCTTCTGGCTTTTTTTCTCAGAAGAAGGAGAGGAAGCAGGCTATCGGCAGAGGAAAGTAAATTCCCCTTCTGTCTGGTGATTCCCCTGGGAGCCGTCATGGACAGGCTGCTGGGAGGAAAGGGCGGAGGTCTGCTGAAGCAGCAGGGCCTTACAGAAAAAGAAGAGATACATCAGCTGCTGAGAGACATCTCCGGCAGAGAAGAAGGAGAAAGGCAATTCAGACTCTACCGGGCAAGAAGATGGGGCGGCAGTCTGGCTGCTCTTTGGATATTACTGACCTTCTTCTGTATCACCAGAACCTGGTCCGCAGGACAGGACAGGAGCTTAAGCGGAGAACTTCTCAGACCGGAATACGGTCAGGGAGATCTGAAGACAAGGCTGGAGCTGGTGGTGTCCACGGCGGAAGGAACGGGAAGCAGCAGCTTCAATCTTAAGATACCGGAGCAGGTCATCTCCGAGGAGGCGGCCCAGGAAGGATTGGCGGAGGCCGTTACCCTGCTGGAGACCTATTATCAGGGGATTGTGACAAATCAGGATCTTTTTCTGACGCCCCTCATAAAGACTGCTCACGGTTCTGCGGCCATCACCTATCGAAGCTTGAATACGGACAGCATCCGGTCCTCGGGAGAACTGACAGGGGAGCCGGGAGAGGAACCGGTTCATGCCTGCCTGCTGGCCACCGTTGCCCTGGAAGGAAGAACGAAAGAGGTGCTGCTGAACATCACCATTCAGTCCGATGTGCCGGCAACCCCGGACATGAAGGCAGAGACCGTCGCAGAGCTGGTGGAAAAGGGGGCATACACCGGAGAAACAGGGATTTATCTCCCTTCGGAAACGGAAGAAGGGGAAACCATCACCTGGCGCTACGCTCCGGAGGACAACAGTTTTCTCTGGGCCCTGCTGTTTGTACTGGTGCCTGCCTTGGTAATCGCCAAACAGGATTCGGATTATAAACAGCTTTCAGAAAAACGCCTGGCCCAGATTCGCAGCGGGTATCCCGAGTTTCTGGGGGATCTGGTGATCCTTATGGGGGCCGGTGCCTCCCTCCGTTCCGCCTGGATCAGGCTGGGGAAGGATTACCGGGAAAGAAGAAAGGGTACAGACAGGTCCTCCATGCTGCTGGATGAAGTGGAAAAGACTGCTTTGGAACTGGAGGAAGGGGCTTCCATTAAGGCGGCTCTGACAGCCTTTGCGGCCAGAATTCCCGTCAGAGAGATCCGCAGGTTCACGACCCTGCTGATCCAGGATATGAAGCGGGGAGATTCCTATCTGCTGGTCCGTCTGAAGGAAATGGCGGACGGCTCATGGGAAGCAAGAAAGAAGCTTGCGAGAGAACGATCGGAGGAAGTGGATACCAAGCTGATGCTCCCTTTGATGATGATGCTCGTGGTGATATTGATCATGGTCATCTCTCCGGCCATCATCAGTATGAAATTCTAAAGGAGAGGGAAGATCAAAAAGGAGGAAAAAGACAATGGAAGCATTAGGAACCAGACTGGCGGCCATGCTGGCAGTGTTCACGACCCGTGTCAGAGAAAAGCTGCAGAAGGAGAGCGGAATGGCCACACTGGAAACCGTACTGCTCATCGCCATCCTGGTGGCGCTGGCACTCATGTTCAAGGACACCATCGTAGAGTTTGTGGAAGGTATTCTGGATGGAATCTCCAGTCAGGGATCGTCCTTCGACCCGGCATCCATCGTACCGTAACATGAAAAGACAGGCAGAGGGCTCCGCTACGGTGGAGATGGCGATCCTGTTTCCTCTGACTTTTCTGTGTATGATGCTTTTGCTGCAGAGCGCAATCACGCTGACGGTAAAGCTGTATACCTGTCTCATGGGCCATCAGGCAGTCATGCTGCTGGAGCAGGCCCTGGAAAAGGGCTGCAGCTCCCAGACAGGCATGGAAGCCGGAGATGCAAGGCTCTGGGAGACCCTGGGCAGCGTAAGCGGTCTGGAGGCAGACTGGCAATGGACCAAAGAAGAAGGATTCCTGGAGGAATCCTTCTCTCTGCATATTGACGCCTCCTACAACATACTGACAGCGGCCGGGTGGCAGCAGGACATAACGACTCGAAGAATGGATCCGGTGACCTTTAGAAACCGGGTGGATCTGGTGGCGGAGATATTAGAGGAATATGTGGATGAATAAGCGGGAACAGGGATCTCTCACAGTTTTTTATGCAGCTGTTTTTTCTGCGGCCATAGGACTGATGCTGGCACTGCTGTCTTTAGGAAGGGCCAGAATCATGGAGACTCAGGTAAGAAAGGATCTGGATCTGGCAGCCTTCGGAGTCCGGGCAGAGTATCAGAAGGAATGGGCCCGGGAGTACGGATTGTACATGATCCCGGAAAGCCGTCTGACCGGCGGATTCGAATTCTATCTGAAGGAGACCGGAATCCACCCCTCCGGAGATTATACCTATTCCGATATCTTCGTGGTGGGGGAGGAGACCCTGGGAGACCCTAATCAGCTGGAAAAGCAGATCACGGGACTCATGGAAGAGCGGGGATGGCTCTCTCTCATGGAGGAAGTCACAGAGCTTCTGAAGGAGGCCGTGGAAGGGGCGGAGGCGACAGCGGAAGTGTCCGAAGCCACAGGCGGGGTAGCAGGATCCGCAGCTTTGGTAGACATTCAGACGGTCTATGCCTCTCTGGTCACGGACATGGAAGGCCTTCGCAATGATGGTACCCGGGAGTTTTACTTTGTCAACGGTCTTCTGGAGGAGGATCCTTCTTATGATGACATTCTGCTGATCCTTCAAAGCATGAAGACGGAGGCTGCAGCTCATGAAACGGCAGTGGGAGAGGGAGAAGAACCTCACAAAGCCTTTGGGAGCGTATCCTCCCACCAGCTGGGAGAACTGGAGAGGACGTCCCAGTGGATGGAGGAGGCACAGCGCTTATGTCTGTCTGCGGAAGGCAAGATGGATGCCCTGGCAGAGATGGTCCGGGAGATAGAAG
>JABUST010000209.1 GCA_021442595.1 Lachnospiraceae bacterium
CGAAAAAAGTGTTTCCCTCCGGTGCCGCCGAGCTCAAATACTCGCCGCGGCACCGGAGGAAAATGCAAAACGCGTCAGCCTCAGGTGTTTTTTTCTGACACTTTTCATTATGGCACCTGAAGGAAGCGAAAAAAGTGTCTCCCTCCGGTGCCGCCGAGTCCAAATACTCGCCGCGGCACCTGAGGGAAATGCAAAACGCTTCAGCTTCAGGTGTTTTTTTCTGACACTTCTCATTATGGCACCGGAGGGAAGCGAAAAAAGTGTTTCCCTCCGGTGCCGCCGAGCCCAAATACTCGCCGCGGCACCTGAGGGAAATGCAAAACGCGTCAGCTTCAGGTGTTTTTTTTGACACTTCTCATTATGACGGTCACGCACTTGTAATAGTGGTGGACCGTGCCCGTCCTGCTGGTGCCGCTCTCGCCGCAGAGGTAGGCTCCGCAGTACCCCCAGAACAGCTTGGTGGTCAGCAGATAATCGTCCTCGGCCTTGTGACGGGCCGGGGCTTTTTTGTTTTTTGGCTATCTTCTCCTACACCCGGTCGAACAGGTCTTTCGGGACGATGGGCGGGATGCCCTCCGGGTTTACAATTTCCTTGAATCGAAACTCGCCGATGTATCGCCGGTTTTGCAGTAAATGCTGCAAGGTGTTGTAGCTGACCTTTTTGCCGAGCGTGGACGTCACGCCCTGCTCATTGAGCCAGTCGCGAATCTGCGTCATCGTCCAGCCTTCATCGTGCTTCTTGTAAGCTTCAAGCACAAACGGCGCGGTCAGAGGGTTGATCTGAAAATGCTGCTCCTCGTCGATGACATATCCTATCGGAAGCGTGCCGCCGTTGAACTTTACTTTCAGCGCATTTTCCGTCATGCCTCTTGTGACCTTCTCTGCAAGATCGGCGGAGTAGTATTCCGCATAACCCTCAAGGACAGATTCCAGAATAATGCCCTCCGCGCCGTCGGAGATGACCTCGGTGACGGATACGACCTTGACGCCGTTCTTCTTAAGCTGAGCCTTATATCTGGCGCTGTCGTAGCGGTTACGGGCAAAACGGTCAAGCTTCTAGACAATAATCATATCAAAAAGATGCTTGCCGCTGTCCCATATCATGTTCTGAAACTCGGGGCGGTTATCGGTCTTGGCAGAGAGGGCGCGGCCAATATAGTGGCGCAGGACGGTGATGCCGTTTTTCTCCGCGAAGGCGGTGCACTCTCTAATCTGCCCCTCAATGGATTCCTCACGCTGATTGTCCGAGGAATAGCGGGCGTAGATGACTGCTTTCATTTTTCACACTCCAAATCGATAATATGTTTACTGTCGATGGTTAGGGTTCAATTATCCTCCTTCGGACCGGCCTCCAACGCCAATTCGGTCAGCTCACGCAGCTTATCCCGCAGAATCTCCTTGTCGGGCAGGCATAGCTGATAGGCTGAGACCTCGGGAGCGATGATAGAGAGGCTGTCGGTATCTGGATTATCTGCGGTACTCGCTGGGTGTAACACCATAATGCTTCCGAAACTGCGCGGCAAAATAACTGTCGGATTCAAACCCAAATTCATGAGCTATATCGCTGATGCTTTTGGAAGAATGCTTAAGTCGGAGTGCTGCCAGTTCCAGTTTCTGCTCCATAATATACTGTGTCAGGTTTTTTCCCGTTTCATTATGGAAGCAGCTTCCCAGATAATTTTTGCTGTAGCCAATTTGCTCAGCTATTCCCATAACCGTAAGCGGCTCATAGATATGGAACTGTACATACGAAATACATCGATTCACTAAATCACTATGGTTTTGACGGCGTATATCATGGACTCGCTGTGTAAAATCCTGCAGGCAGAAGCGCCAGTTACTGTATACCTCCGTAGCATTGCCGCAGCTCTCAGATGCTAGAATGTAATAGTCGCACAGAGAATACGCAGCACCCACTGTCATCCCGCCTTTTATAGCGGCTCGAGTGACCAGCGTAATTGATGAGATCATAGTATTTTTAACCTGCCGTAAAGAGCCTTCGTTACTGATTTTGCTGACTTTTACCGCCAGAGTGGATTTTGGATGCACATAGTGAATATTTCCTTGTTCGACTGCGTTTAGGATTTCCCTTTCCAAAATATAGTACTCATCCAATTCCGAATATAATTTTCCTTCTGCAGAAGGCTCGGTCTCTTCTTTATGCGATTCAAGCAGGATATCGCTCCAGGCGATATTTTCACCATACAGCAGCCGATATATCAACATTGCATAATGTATGAGAATCTGATGCGGGATAACAGGAATCTGTTCTATGAAAGAAATCGGAACAAACTGCCGGTCGTCAGCAAGATTCTTTTTGCGAAGCGCGCCCAGAAGATAGCTTTCGGAGAAATGTGATGAGAAAACCGGTCCCGCAATCCACACGCCAAGCAGATTATTCTCAATTCGATGCGGTACTATTAACCATGTCAGAAAAAAATCATCTGTAATTATAGTGGGGTACCGGGTTTCACACGCGCTTTCCCATAAGATCTTTTCTGAACCTCCGTTTTTCATGAAGAGGGACTGTATGATGGTGTCAGTTGCTGAGCTTCTTATCAGCATACCGTTTCCGTCAAATTGCCATAAGTATATACCTCCGGCACTATCCAGCATTTCCACAACAACCTGCATTTTTTCAATTAATGATATCACGGCTTATTCTCCTCCGATGATTTGAATCAGAAAAACGAAGAAATACGAATACCTGATCTTGTTTCCTGATATACAACAAAATAACTAAAATTGCAACAAAGTAACGCACTATTTTTCGTGATTGCAAAAGTGGTGATATTTTATATTTATCCGTGATTTGTTATAACGGCGCAGGAGAAATGTCGGTATAATTACTGTCAGGGGAGCAACCGCAACCGAAAAACAGTAAAGGAGACGACATCTTATGAAAACAAAAGCAAATAATGAGAACCGCCTGGGCCTCGGGCACTTTATGGTCTGGAAAAGTTCTGAGGTATCGGCAGCATGGGTAAACCTGATTATACTGAGCTATCTGTCTATCTATGCCAGTGATACCCTTGGTCTAAACGTCGGTCTTGTCGGCACAATTCTGCTTGTCAGCAAGATTATTGATGCTGTTACCGACGTATTTGCAGGAATTCTGATCGACAACACCCGTACCAAGCTTGGTAAAGGACGTCCCTATGAAATTTGCATTGTGGGTATGACCATCTGCACTGTGCTTTTGTTCTCCGGCAGTGCACAATGGAGTAATCTCACCAAAATTCTTTGGGTATCCTTTATGTATATGCTTGTCTACAGCATATTCTCAACTCTGCGCAGCACGGCTCAAAATGTCTACACTCTGCGGCACTTCAAGTATAACCGCACTCTCATTGAAAAACAGGCATCTTACGGCGGCGTTTTTGTTATGGTGTTTTCCATTGCGGCATCGGTTTTGTTCCCTATCCTCATGGGGAAACTTGCAACCGGTGAAGCCGGATGGACAAAGCTTGTTCTGATATTCATGGTTCCGGCCACATTAATCGGCGTTCTGCGCTTTATTTTCTGTAAGGAAGAGGTGGAGGATAGTGCCGATACAGTGAAAAAAGTATCCCTGCCTGAGATTATGTCATTGTTTAAAAACAACAAATATGTCTGGATTTACGGCTTTATTTGCCTTGCATATAATATTATCACAAATCTTGCCGTAGGCTCATACTACTTTACATATATCATCGGTGACATCAGTAAGGCGGGATTATTGCCGGTTGTTTCCATTGTGATTCTGCCGATTATGCTCATATTCCCCGCACTGATCAAAAAATTCGGATCCATGGGGAAAATGGTATTTGTGCTTTCATGGATCAGTGTTATAGGCTTTGCAATTTGCTTCTTTGCAAACGATAATCTGGTATTGCTTATGCTGGGGCAGGTACTCGGAAATCTCGGAATTATGCCGGTCATGTATTTCGGTGCTTTGTTTATTATGGACATCTGTGAGTACAATGAGTCAATCGGACTTCCCAGAATGGAAAGCTGCTCCGGCATTGTTGCAGGCTTTGCCACCAAGTCCGGAGGTGCAATCGGTTCATGGATAACCGGCATTATGCTTATGCTCGGAGGATATATCTCCTCTGTAGCAGGAGAAGTCGTAGAACAGCCTGCATCTGCGCTGATGATGATCAGAGTCGATTTTTCGGTCATACCCATGATACTCTCCCTGCTTATAGGCCTTGCGTGCCTGGCCTTTTCAAAGCTTGAGAATAAGCTTGAAGCTATACGTACTGCTGACAGCCAGTAACATAGAGTGAGGTTTTATATGAGCAAAGGAAAGATTGTTTTAATCATAGCAGGGGGCGTTCTGTGTGTGCTGGCAGTTTCGGCACTGTGTATTCTGGGCTCCTGGGGAATGGGACCGCTCAGCTTCATTAACGACAGAAAAGTGGCAAAGATGCCGGGAAACGGCGATTCCTATGATTTCTCGCAAGTACAGACACTCGAAGAAACTCCGCTTACCGGGAAAACCGTGTGTTTCCTGGGTTCCTCTGTTACCTTCGGATCTGCAGCCATGCATTATTCCCTGCCCGAGTATTTTTCTCAGAGAACCGGCTGTACCGTTATCAAAGAGGCGGTATCCGGAACTACGCTGGTCGACAATGGCAGTAACTCCTATGTTCAGCGTCTGAAGAACAATATTGATAAAAATGCAAGTATAGATCTTCTTGTCTGTCAGCTGTCTACAAACGATGCAACTGTAAAAAATCCGCTGGGAACACTATCCGCAGAAACCTCGGGGTTTGATACATCTACCGTTACCGGGGCTATGGAAGAAATCATTTCCTACGCAGAGCAAACATGGGGATGTCCTGTGGTGTTCTTTACAGGGGCACATTATGACAGCGCAGAGTACGATGCAATGGTAGCCCGTACCTATGAGCTGGCGGATAAATGGGGTATAGGTGTTCTGGATTTGTGGAACAACAGCGATTTTAATGATATTTCAGATGAGGATAGAGCTCTGTATATGAACGACGAGATTCATCCGACGAAGGCAGGGTATCTGCTGTGGTGGTGCCCGGAGCTGGAGTATCAGCTGTTCGAGTATTTGGCACAATAATTAAGGCTTTAGTACAGCCTCATAATTACCGCACATTGGGGGCATGCTGAGCATCGGCCGTTCTACTGTGAGTAAAGCGCCCTTGCAGAGGCATACCCCCAATATTCTATAAACAGGAGGTTGAGAACTCACATGAAGAAGATTGTTCCCATTGTGCCGATGCCGCAAAAGATTACAGTCTGTGACGGAGTCTGCGGAAACGATAATCCGCTGTCCTGGCAGGAGGATGCAGATCTTCCAAACGAGGGGTATATAGTACAGATTACGAAGAAAGGTGTTATCATCCAGGCATCCGGCAAAGCAGGCTTCTTCTATGGGCAGAAAACGCTGGAGCAGCTCAGATGCATATATCCCAATGGAATACCCTGCATGAAAATAGAGGATGCACCCGCTTATCCCTACAGAAGCTTTCATATTGATACGGCAAGGCATTATTTCCCGCTGGATGAACTTAAACGAATGATTAACGCTGCTGCCGCATTTAAGCTCAATCACTTTCACTGGCACTTTTCAGATGATCAGGGCTGGCGCATCGAGAGCATGGCTTATCCGCTTCTGCATGAGCTGGGTGCAAAACGAGATGGGGACTTTTTTGGGAAAACGAAGAATAACCGGACCGAACACCTGTATTATACGCAGGAAGAGGTCAAAGAGCTTGTACACTATTGTGACGAGCGTCATATAGAAATCGTACCGGAGATTGATATCCCGGGTCATGTTACAGCTATTCTTGCGGCATACCCGCACTTAAGCTGCACCGGAAAGCAACTTGAGGTTGCCACCTCGGCCGGCATTTTCCCCGATATTCTATGCGCAGGCAAGGAGGATGTTTTTGCCTTCCTGTTTGAACTGCTTGATGAACTTTGTACGCTCTTTCCGGGAAAATTCTTTCATCTTGGAGGGGATGAAACCCCGAAAACCAGATGGAATGCCTGTCCTGACTGCAGGCAAAGAATGGCTGCGGAGAGTCTGGCGGACAGCCGAGCCCTGCAGGGATATCTGACTAATCGTCTGGCTGCCCATCTTCGCAGCAGAGGAAAAAGAACCATAGTATGGAACGAGGCAGCTTTAGGCGATAATCTGGATACGGATATCATTATCCAGTTGTGGAACGACGATCCAAAGGATCCTTCACTGCGCGCACTCAGTCGTCAGAAAGACGAAAACGGAAAGCCTACAAGTCCAAATCAGGGGATCGGCTCGAGAATGCTTCGCAAGGGTCACGAGGTACTCTTGTCAAATATGCTTTCGAGCTACTGCGACTATCCGTATTCATACGTTACACTTAAGAACATCTATACATGGGACATGATTCCGCAGAAATGTGAGGATATACCGAAAGAGGTACTTACGCAGGTAATAGGCGGCGAATGCCTGTGCTGGACAGAGTACATTCGGGACGGGGTTTCTTTGGAAAGAACCGCATGGCCGAGATATGCCGCAAAGGCAGAAGCGCTATGGACAGCCGAAGGACAAAAGAATTTCAAGAATTTCAAAATCCGACTGAAAAAGCTCTATCCATTTATGAAAGAATTGCTCCCGGGGATCGGATACCCTGGAAGCTGGTTCCCAAATCCCATTGCATCCGCAAAGGAAATGATGGTATTTGCATCCAATATTTCCGGAAACATCCGTTCGGAATACGCGGATGCGCAGGATGAAGTATAATTGACGCAAAGGAGGAATGTTTCGTGGAATTACAGGAATATGAGCGCATACACAGCAGTTATCTGCGGGAAAACGCTGCTGAATGTACGGTTCTGCTAAAGAAGGATGGAGGCTTTCCGCTTTCGGCTCCAGGGAAAATCGCTGTCTATGGAAGCGGTGTGCGGCACACAGTCAAAGGAGGAATCGGCTCCGGCGAGGTTAATTCCCGCTATTTTGTTACAGTAGAGCAGGGGCTTGAGAATGCGGGATTTTCAATCACCTCCGGGCAGTGGCTCGACGGCTATGACCGGGAAAAGGCGTGGGCAAAGGATGAATTCAAAAAGGCACTGCGTCAGGAAGCAAGGCAGAAGCACACGCAAGCAGTGATTCTTGGCATGGGGCGTACGATTCCGGAGCCGGAGTACGAGCTTCCTGTGGATGCCCCGGGAGATACGGCAGTCTATGTACTCTCCCGCATTTCCGGTGAAGGCAGTGACCGTCGGTCGGTTCCCGGGGATGTGAAACTGACGGAAACGGAGATTCGGGATATTCTCGCCTGCAACGAACGGTACGCACATTTTATGCTGGTGCTGAATGTGGGCGGTGTTGTGGATCTTTCACCGGTTTCCGGGGTAAAAAACATTCTGCTTATGTCCCAGCTGGGAGTAGAGAGCGGAAATGTGCTGGCGGATATTTTGTTGGGAAAAGCATATCCCTCAGGAAAGCTGGCATCCACATGGTGCGCTTGGGAGCAATACCCTTCGGTCGGAACCTTTGGTGAACTGGATGACACCCGCTACCGCGAAGGCATCTATGTGGGTTACCGTTATTTCGACTCAGTGGGAGAGACCCCTCTGTACCCATTTGGTTTTGGACTGTCCTTTACGGAATTTGCCATATCCCCGCCGGAGGTTCGGGTTGAAGGAAAATCCGTTTTCGTTAGGGCGGATGTAAAGAATACAGGCAGATACCCGGGCAAAGAGGTTGTACAGGTCTATATTTCCGTCCCCGCCGGAAAATTGGATCAACCCTATCAGACCATGACTGCCTTTGGCAAAACGAATCTTCTCGATCCCGGAGAATCACAGCTTCTGGAGCTGAGTTTTGATCTGTCCGATTCAGCTTCCTTCGATGAAAAGTCTGAATGCTGGATTCTGGAAAAGGGAGATTATATTGTTCGTGTTGGCAATTCCAGCAGAAATACATTTGCTGCAGCCGTTTTGGAGCTTGGCGAAACGGTAATCACCCGAAAGACAATAAATGTTCTCGGGAAAACGGACTTTGAAGATTTCCGCCCGGAAGCACGAGAACCTGAGGATGTGAGCGGCGTTTCCCGTATTCTACTGGATGCAGCTATGTTCCCGATGCAGGACGCGACAAATGCTACCCCGGAGAGCATAGATGAGGCCGTCAAAACGCTGCCGGATGAGGAGCTCATCAAGCTCTGTCTCGGCTCCTTTGACCCCAAAGGCGGGGTTCAGTCCATGATTGGCAATGCGGCCTTCAGCGTTGCCGGTGCGGCAGGGCAGACCTCTCTGTCGGCAAATGCCTACGGCATTCCCTCCATGGTCATGGCAGACGGCCCGGCGGGCCTTCGAATCAGCCCTGCCTATTATGAAAATAATAAAGGCGTACATGCTCTTAATTCCGGGATTCCGGAGTCCATTATGGAGAACCTGCCACCCGCTCTTCGCTTGCTGGAGAAGCTTCTGCAGCCAAAGCCCGGGAAGAAGGATATAGTGCGCTATCATTATGCCACTGCGCTGCCGATTGGAACAGCCATCGCTCAAAGCTTCAATACAGATTTTGCACGAGGCTGCGGAGATATTGTCGGCAGCGAAATGGCAATGTTCGGTGTGCAGCTTTGGCTTGCCCCCGCTATGAACATTCACCGTTCCGTTCTGTGTGGCAGAAATTTTGAATACTATTCCGAGGATCCGCTGATATCCGGTCGGATGGCCGCAGCTGTGACCGCAGGCGTTCAGCAGCACCCGGGCTGCGGTGTCACCGTCAAGCATTACTGCGCCAACAATCAAGAGACCAATCGATACCAATCCAACAGCATGGTGTCGGAACGAACCATGCGGGAAATATATCTGCGAGGCTATGGAATCTGTGTGCGGGAGTCGCAGCCAATGGCTGTCATGACATCCTACAATCTGCTCAACGGCAGACACACCTCCGAGCATCCGGGGCTGATTCGGGATATTCTCCGCTCGGAGTTCGGCTTCCGTGGCATTATCATGACCGACTGGGTTGTAGCCAACTACGGAAACTGCCCGGATGCTAAGTATCCTGTGGCACATGCGCCGAATGTGGCTGCAGCAGGGGGAGACCTGTTTATGCCGGGCTCGCTATCAGATTACAGGGAAATGTCAGCGGCTTTTAAAGACGGTACTCTCACCCGGGAAATGCTTGAGGAGAATGTATCACGCATTGTTCGCATGGCAAGACAGCTTTGCTTTTAGTGGATTAATTGCCGAGAAACTATTCGAGGAGGAATAAGCTATGCGCATCACCGACTGTCAGCTGAATCATCTTGAAAAACCTATCGGGTACCGTCTTCCGAGGCTCTCTTTCTCGTGGAAGGTTCGCGAGTCTTCCGGTAAGAGCCAGAGCTCTGCCCGCATACGTATTGCCGAGGATCCCGGGATGGAGACTATCTTGGCTGACACCGGCTGGGACAGTGCTCTTGACTCTCTGGGCAGCGTGATTGAGCTTTCGCTTCGGTCGCGTACACGCCTATTTTGGACCGTGGCTGTCCGCTCCGATGCAGGGGAAGAAGCCGAGAGCGAGGTCAACTACTTTGAGACCGGTAAGATGGATGAGCCATGGAGCGCACACTGGATAAGCTGTGAAAGCTCTGAAAGGCGCCACCCTTTGTTTGAAAAGGCCATTGAGCTCAAGGGCAAAGTGAAAAGCGCAAGGCTCTATGTCTGCGGGCTGGGTCTGTACGAGATTTATTATCGGGACGAGCGCATCGGTGACGAATTCTTCACGCCCTATTCCAATAACTACAATCGTTGGGTTCAGGTGCAGACCTTTGATATGACCGATGCACTGCACCGTGAAGGAACGCTCTCCATCCTACTGGGTAATGGTTGGTACAAGGGGCGCTTCGGCTTTTCGGCTCTCGAGGAAAAAGGCTTCTACGGTCAGGAATGGAAGTTGATAGCGGAGTTGCGCATAAGTTACAGCGATGGTTCGGAGGAAGTGATAGGCACGGACGATAGCTGGACTGTGCACAGATCGAACATTACATTCTCCAACATCTACGACGGTGAGCATAGGGATGATACTCTGCCGGAGCTGCCCCTTGAACAGGCTCGGTTCTGTGATATGCCGATGGGAAGACTCACTGACAGAATGAGTACGCCCGTCACCGTTCACGAAATCTTGCAGCCTATTGAACTCATTATCACCCCCAGGGGTGAGACTGTGTTGGACATGGGGCAGGAGATTACCGGAATCTTTTCTCTAAAGGTGAATGCCCCAAAAGGGCAAACCGTACACCTTCAGACATGCGAAATATTGCAGCAGGGAAACTTTTATAATGCGAACCTGCGCACGGCGAAGAGTGAATATATATATGTCTCCGACGGCAGGGAAATCACACTTATCCCGCACTTCACGTTTTACGGCTTCAGATATGTAAAAATAGAGGGTTTGCCGAAGATTAGAAAAGAGGATTTCACCGCCCTTGTCCTGTATAGCCACATTCCCGAGCGCAGCACAATGCGCACCGGGCATAAGCTTGTAAATAAGCTTCTCTCCAATGTTCGCTGGGGTCTGAAAGATAATTTTCTTGATGTACCCACCGACTGCCCCCAGCGTGACGAACGCATGGGCTGGACCGGAGACACACAGGTCTTTTCACCCACAGCAATGTATTTGCAGGACTGTTACAGTTTCTATGCCAAGTACCTCTATGACTGTTGGCAAGAGCAACAGGAATTGGGTGGAAAGGTTCCGGATGTGATTCCGTCCTTCGGAGTGTATAGTACTGCCTGCGTGTGGGGGGATATGGCCTGCATTTTACCATGGAACATCTACACCTTCTATGGAGATAAAGCTATTTTGGAGGACCAGTTTGAAAGCATGAAGGCATGGGTGGACTATGTCCGCGCGGTTGACGGAGACGACCACCATTGGCGTGAGGTCTTTCACTACGGGGACTGGCTGGCTCTGGATAACATAGACAATGACCCTGAAGCCATAATGGGCGCGACTGATGTAGGCTTTCTCGCAAATCTATACTATGCGGTAAGCGCTGAGATTGTTGCCAATGCCGCCGCTGTTCTCGGGCTTGAGGAGGAAGAAAAAGGCTATCGGACCCTAAGTGCGGAACAATTTGGCTATGTCAGGGATGAGTATTACAGCAAAACAGGACGCTGCTGCGTAAAAACGCAGACAGCATTGCTTCTGACGCTTAAATACGGATTATCAGACAACACGGAGTTAACAAAGAAGCAACTTCACCAACTCTTTAGGGACTCAGACTTCAAACTCAAGACAGGCTTTGTGGGAACGCCTCTAATTTGCAATATACTTTCCGAAAACGGAATGGAAGACATTGCATGGAAACTACTTCTCAACGAAGACTACCCCGGCTGGCTCCACGAAATCAAGCTCGGAGCCACAACGGTATGGGAACGCTGGAACGGCCTTCTTGATGACGGAACAATTTCAGGCACAAGCATGAACAGTATGAATCACTATGCCTACGGCTCAATTATTGAGTGGCTGTACCGCCACGTTGCAGGCTTAAACATCAGTGAGAAACATCCCGGTTGCCGCCATCTTGACATTGCGCCGAGCCTAAACTGGGCCCTGCGCGAACAGGAAACGGTATATGACTCACCGGCCGGAGAATACCGCAGCGCATGGAGGCTTATTGACTCTCGGCATGTAGAGATTAGTATTACAGTGCCCTTTGGCTGCACAGCAACCCTTGCACTGCCCCATGCCAAGGACGCAACCGACCTCATATATCTCTGCCCCGGAACTCATAAATTCAGCTACGAGTCAGATACTACCTTAAAGCCTGCTTACAGTACATATTCCAACATTCGTGAGCTACGTTCTGTCCCCGAAATACGGGAAAAGCTCCCCATGCTTGGCACTGTACCGAAACAGTATATCGATAAAAGCCTACGCGAGTTGGCAGACTTGTTCGGCGGGCGGATGACTCCCGAGCAGCTCGATGGCATTGACTCCATGCTCAAGGCGATGTGACTGTGAATACCACAAACAAGGATTTTAATATATAAAATGCTTATCGACTTAAGACAGCTAGTCTCAAAATATAGTAGCTGTCCGAAATATTAGACATATTGAGAGCTATACTGTTTCCAAGAAGCAAAGGGGAAGCAGGCTATAATGATACTTAGTATTGAGAAAGAATCATGTTTGGATAAGCAGTGCGTATTGCTTTGGTGCTATCTATCTACGCGTCAGATTGCGAGCAGTAGCTGAAATCATTATGTTTTCTTCCTCGTCCAATGCTCCCTCGGTTTGCTCGTTTCCAATTTCGGCATTCCGTTTCGGAAGTGTGTTTTTCAAAGCTCTCAAAATAAACAAATAATCCGAACCCGTCTCCTATCAAGAAGACACAGTTCGGATTATATTGGTTTGGTGCACCTGAAGGAAGCGAAAAAAAGTGTTTCCCTCCGGTGCCGCCGAGCCCAAATACACGCCGCGGCACCGGAGGGAAAAGCAAAACGCATCAGCTTCAGGTATATTTTTCTGACACTTCTCATTATGGCACCGGAGGGAAGTGAAAAAAAGTGTTTCCCTCCGGTTCCGCCGAGTCCCAAAACTCGCCGCGGCACCGGAAGGAAAAGCAAAACG
>JABUST010000046.1 GCA_021442595.1 Lachnospiraceae bacterium
GAATGGACTTGAACCAGCGACCTCACGCTTATCAGGCGTGCGCTCTAACCAACTGAGCTACAGGCCCACAAAGTGCGAGGAATATAATACGTCTGCCCTATACCCGCGTCAAGGAAAATTTTCAAAATGTTTTGAACTTTTTCCTTACTCTCACGGCGCACTCCAAGGGGCATATTCCCCGCTCCGAGACAGGGTATCGCCCCGCGTCTCACGGGGCGATACTGGAGTCATCGAACGCTACTGGGCGGGCTTGACCTCCTCGCCAGCCTCAGATTCTGCGCTGTCATCGTCGTCGATATCGTTATCGCTCAGCGACTTGTTCTTGCCCTTCTTGGAGCCAGAGGAGCTGATGGCGATAGCAGTGACGCGGTCCTTGCCCTGGGTCTTCATAATGGAGACGCCCTGGGTGGAACGACCCTGCTGGCTGATACCGTCGACCGGCGTGCGAACCACAACGCCTTCCTCGGAGATGATCATGATCTCGTCGCCCTCGCCCACGATCTTCATCGCGGCCAGCAGGCCCTTCTTCATGGTCATCACAATGGTATAGACACCCTTGCCACCGCGATGGTGCTCGGGGTAGTCATCGATAGGAGTACGCTTGCCGAAGCCCTTCTCCGTGATAACCAGCAGCTGGTCATCATCGGTGGCGATCTCCATGCCGAGGACCTTCGCATCGTCTTCCAGCGTCATGCCGCGGACACCCGTGGTATCGCGACCCATGGCGCGGGCTTCGGCCTCATCCCACATGATGGCCTTGCCGGCGTCGCTGACCAGGATGACCTTGTCGCCAGGCGCCACGCGCTTGACGCTGATCAGGCGGTCATTTTCCTTCAGATTGATGGCGATCAGACCGTCGCGACGCGTGCGGTCATAGAGGTTCATGGCGGTCTTCTTGCACATGCCCTGCTCGGTGGCGAACATCAGGAACTCGTCTTCGGGGAATTCCTTCGTGCTGATAACCGCGGAGATGGTCTCGCCCTTCTCCAGAGGCAGCAGATTCACGATGGCGGTACCCTTGGCGGTGCGGCCGGCCTCGGGGATCTCATAGGCTCTCATGCGGTA
Source organism: Lachnospiraceae bacterium (assembly GCA_021442595.1). Taxonomy (GTDB): domain Bacteria; phylum Bacillota; class Clostridia; order Lachnospirales; family Bianqueaceae; genus RUG760. The sequence goes on from JABUST010000046.1 coordinate 1,066, forward strand.
GACGCGGCCCAGATTTGTGAAGAACAGCAGATAGTCATGGGTGGAGCAGACAAAGAGATCCTTGACGAAATCATCCTTGCGGGTCTCCAGACCCTTGATGCCCTTGCCGCCTCTGTTCTGGGAGCGGTACATATCCAAAGTGGTGCGCTTCACATAGCCCAGATCCGTCAGGGTGACCACACACTGCTCGTCCTTGATCAGATCCTCGATGTTGATCTCGGTCTGCTCGTAGGTTACATAGGTCTTCCGGGGATCGGCATACTTGGACTTGGTGATCAGCAGCTCTTCCTTGATCTTGGCCAGCAGGATGTTCTCATTAGCCAGCAGGGCCTGATATTCCTGGATCTTTGCTTCCAGTTCATCAAATTCCCCCTGCAGACGGTCCCGTTCCAGACCGGTGAGGGCTCTCAGACGCATGTCCACGATGGCCTGGGCCTGAATGTCCGTAAAGTCGAAGCGGGCAATGAGGTTTTCCTTGGCCTCTGCCACGGTCTTGGAACCACGGATGATGGAGATGATCTCATCGATGTGATCCAGGGCCTTCAGGAGGCCTTCCAGAATGTGAGCTCTGGCCTGGGCTTTGTCCAGATCGTAGCGGGTGCGGCGGGTGACCACCTCCCGCTGGTGATCCAGGTAATAGACCAGCATCTGCTTCAGGTTCAGTACCTTGGGCTGGTTGTTTACCAGAGCCAGCATGTTGAAGTTGAAATTGCTCTGGAGAGGAGTGTTCTTGTACAGCTGGTTCATGAGCACCCGGGCATTGGCATCTCTGCGCAGCTCAATGACGATGCGCATACCGCTGCGGTCCGATTCGTCCCGCAGGTCGGAAATGCCTTCCAGCTTCTTTTCCTTCACCAGGTCGGCAATGCGTTCCACCAGACGGGCCTTGTTCACCTGATAGGGGATCTCGGTGACCACGATGCGGCGATGGTTGGAGCCGTACTCCTCCACCTCCATGTTGGCCCGGACCACGCACTTGCCGCGGCCGGTGCGGTAAGCCTGCTCCATATCACGGACGCCGTAGATGGTGGCGCCGGTGGGGAAGTCGGGGCCCTTAACGATGTTCATCAGCTCTTCAATGGCTGTATCCCGCTCCTTCAGAATGCGGTTGTCAATGATCTTGACGGTGGCATCAATGACCTCACCCAGGTTGTGGGGAGGGATGGAGGTGGCCATACCAACGGCGATACCGCCGGTACCGTTCACCAGCAGATTGGGGTAACGGGCGGGCAGGACAGAGGGCTCCTTCAGGGATTCATCAAAGTTGGGAACGAAGTCTACAGTGTCCTTGTTTATATCGGCCAGCATCTCCGTGGCGATCTTGGACATGCGGGCCTCTGTGTAACGCATGGCGGCTGCGCCGTCACCGTCTATGGAACCGAAGTTTCCGTGGCCGTCCACCAGCATATACCTGGTGGAGAAATCCTGGGCCAGATGGACCATGGCCTCGTAGATGGAGGAGTCACCGTGGGGATGATACTTACCCATGGTGTCGCCCACGATACGGGCAGATTTACGGTAAGGCTTATCCGGGGTGACACCCAGCTCGGCCATGGAGTACAGGATACGGCGCTGAACAGGCTTCAGACCGTCCCTGACATCGGGAAGGGCACGGGACACGATGACGCTCATGGCGTAATCGATGTAGCTGTCCTTCATGAGTTTTTCCAGATTAACGGGCTCAATGCGGTCATGCTGCGCAGGGGCCGTCAGATCGGGTGTTTTGTTTTCCATATCACTCATGTGTGAAAGCCTCCTTATGCATCAAGATTGGTTACGTACTTAGCGTTCTTTTCAATGAACTCCCGGCGGGGCTCAACCTTATCTCCCATGAGCATGGTGAAGATGGCATCGGCAGCAGCAGCATCCTCCAGCTCCACCCGGAGCAGGATGCGGTTGGCAGGATCCATGGTGGTCTCCCACAGCTGGCCGGCATCCATCTCGCCCAGACCCTTGTAGCGCTGGACTTCCACGCTGTTGTCCTCACGGCCTACCTTATCCATGATCTCGGACAGCTCTGCATCACTGTAGGCGTAGTAGATCTCCTTCTTGGCCTTCTCCACCCGGAACAGGGGTGGCTGGGCAATGTAGACCTTGCCCTCCTCAATGAGCCGGGGCATAAAGCGGAAGAAGAAGGTGAGCATCAGAGTGCGGATATGGGCGCCGTCCACATCCGCATCGGTCATGATGATGATCTTGTGATAGCGGAGCTTATCGATGTTGAACTCATCCAGGATACCGGTACCGAAAGCGGTGATCATGGCCTGGATCTCCGCATTTTCCAGGATGTGGTGGGGATTGGCCTTCTCCACATTCAGGATCTTGCCTCGAAGGGGCAGGATGGCCTGGGTGGTACGGGTGCGGGCATTCTTGGCAGAGCCGCCTGCAGAATCTCCCTCAACGATGTAGATCTCGCAGTTGCGGGGATCTCTGTCGGAGCAGTCTGCCAGCTTGCCGGGCAGGGTGGAGGATTCCAGGGCCGTCTTGCGGCGGGTGGTCTCCCGGGCCTTTCTGGCAGCTTCTCTGGCGTGGCTGGCCAGCAGAGACTTGTTGATGATGGTCTTGGCAATGGCGGGATTCTGCTCCAGGAAGAAGGTGAGACCGTCGGTCAGAACGGCTGCCACAGCGGCTCTGGCCTCGGAATTGCCCAGCTTCTGTTTGGTCTGACCCTCGAACTGGGGCTCGCTGATCTTCACACTGATGACGCAGGCGAGACCTTCACGGACATCCTCACCGGAGAGATTGGATTCCTTCTCTTTGATCAGATTGTTCTTGCGGCCGTAGTCGTTCAGAATACGGGTAAAGGCCGTGCGGAAGCCCTCCAGATGGGTGCCGCCCTCGGGGGTGGTGACATTGTTCACGTAGGTGTAGGTGCTGTCGGAATAGCCGCTGTTGTGCTGCAGCGCAACTTCCACATACACATCATCCTTCATGCCCTCGCAGTACATGATCTTGTCATATACCGGGTCTTTATTTTCATTTATATGGGCCACGAACTCCCGGATGCCGCCCTCGTAGTGGTAGGTGACGTTCTGTTCCTGTCCGGGGCGATTGTCCGTCAGGGTGATGGTGATGCCCCTGGTCAGGAAGGCCGTCTCCTGGAGTCTGTGGGAGAGAATATCATAATCGTATACCGTGGTCTCGAAGATCTCGGGGTCCGGATGGAAGGTGACGGTGGTGCCGGTATGGTCCGTGGTGCCTACCACCTGGAGGGGAGACACGGTCTTGCCCCGCTCAAAGGTGATCTCATGGACCTTGCCGCCGCTGTGGACCTGCACGGTTACATGATAGGAAAGGGCATTGACCACGCTGGCGCCTACGCCGTGAAGACCGCCGGAGACCTTGTATCCCCCGCCGCCGAACTTTCCGCCGGCATGGAGCACGGTATAAACAACTTCTACGCCGCTGATGCCTGCCTGGGGCTGGATGTCCACGGGAATGCCGCGGCCATTGTCCTTGACGGTGATGGAATTATCCTCGTTGATGGCCACATCGATCCGGGTGCAGTAACCTGCCAGGGCCTCATCCACGGAGTTGTCTACGATCTCGTAGACCAGATGGTGCAGACCGCTGGAGGATGTGGATCCGATATACATGCCGGGACGGCGTCTGACAGCCTCCAGACCCTCCAGGATCTGGATCTGATTGGCGGTATATTCACCGGTAACGGTCAGATCGGCAGCGCCCTCCGTGCTCTCATGATGGTAGTCCTCCGAAGCGGAGAGATCCATCTGATCCGGACTGTTCTTAACAGACTCCAGAAGGGCACGGGCTTCCAGATCGGCCTGATCCATTGCCGGATCCATACCCTTAAGGTTTTCCTGATCGCTCACTATAGGTACCTCCTATTGATCAAAAATGCACAAATATCCGGCAGTTTCAGACCGGAATTTGACATTTCAAAATGTTCTTGGCATATTCGGTTAATTATACATCAAAAAGCCCTCAAAATCAAGGAAAACACTTGATTTTAGGGGCTTTTCGGCATGCAACTGTTATGTGTATTTTTTTACCAATGTTGACCTTTGGGATCACTTGTCGATGTCTTCCAGAGGAACAAAGCTCTTGCCGTGACCGTAGACACCGGTGGTCACCAGAATGGTGAAGAAGGCGTGGGGGTCTGTCTCCCGGATGACCCGCTTCAGGGTGGCCAGCTGCTGCTTCTGAATGACAATGTAAAGAACGGAATTTTCTTTGTGAGTGTAGGCGCCCATGGAGTGCAGCACGGTGACGCCCCGGCCCACCTTTTCCATAAGGGCGGCAGAAAGCTCCTCTTCTTTATCGGTGATGATCAGCAGAGCCCGGCGGTGATCGATGCCGTCGATGCAGAAGGAAGTGACCTGGGTGGCAATGTACATGGCGCAGATGGTCAGAACGGCCTGATCGATGCTGTTCCAGATGGATACCAGCACCAGGATGACTGCGTTGATGAGCAGATCAAAGACAGCCATGTTCAGAGAGAAATACTTATAGAAAATCTTTCCCACAATGTCGGATCCGCCCATGGTGGCACCGGAGCGCAGCACGATGCCCAGACCCACACCCACGACTACGCCGCCCAGTACGATGGATACCAGAGGAGATTCATAGGGGAGGGAGATGTTCTTGAACAGCTCCAGAAAACCGGAAAGCATAGCCATGCCGCAGGCGCTGAACACAACGAACTTTTTATTGACGAAGAACCAGCCCAGAACAAACAGAGGAATATTGATGCAGATGATCAGCAAAGAGGTGGAGCATCCGAAGGTGTAGTTCAAAAGCAGGGCGATACCCGTCACACCGCCGGACAGCAATTGGGCTCTGGAGTAGAACAGATCTACGCCAAGAGCATAAATAATGCTTCCCACCAACAGCATAAGCAGGGTGGTAATGTAGGACTTGATCTCAGATTTGGAAAATCCCTTCATGGGTGCCTCCTAGGTGGCAGCGGGGAAATCTCTTCCGGAAACCTGCGGCGCATTCTTTTAAATGGATAGACCATGGCGATGCAAACCCGCAGCCCTGATTTCCTGCAGTGCCGAAAATACTCACCCATTGTAGCACTACAATTCGGGAATGCAAGAGAAAGACGGGGCAAAATGCAGGATTTGTTGCAAAAGCCGGAAAAGTTCGATTCCGCGGAGAGAAAGCTATTTTACAAACTGTTAATTTCTCTTTGTTCCCTCACTTTTGTATAGGTGCTATAATTATATCTATATATCCGTAGAGAAAGGATGACCGGTTATCACAGGTCAAGACCTATGGCAGAAGGAAAGCTTCTGTGCCCGGGGTCTGGAGGTTATCATGCAGATCAGCGAAGTTCAGGCTTTAGCCGCAAAGATCAAAGAAAATATGGAAAAGGTCATCGTGGGCAAATCAGACAAGATCGATCTGATCCTTGCCGCACTGCTGGCCAAGAGCCATGTGCTGCTGGAGGACGTTCCCGGAACAGGAAAGACGGTTCTGGCCAAGTCCCTTTCCAGATCCATTGACACCGGATTCAAGCGGATCCAGTTCACCCCGGACCTGCTGCCCTCCGACCTGATCGGTATCAACTACTATAACCAGAAGGAGGGGGAGTTCGTCTTTCGTGAGGGCGCCCTCTTCACCAACATACTGCTGGCCGATGAGATCAACCGCGCCACACCCCGTACCCAGTCCTCCCTGCTGGAGAGCATGGAAGAGAAGCAGATTACTGTAGATGGCAAGACCTATATGCTGGCTAAGCCCTTCTTCGTCATTGCCACGGAGAACCCGGTGGAGACCCAGGGTACCTTCCCCCTTCCGGAAGCCCAGCTGGACCGTTTCCTGATCCGTCTCTCCATGGGCTATACCAATCGTGACGAGGCCGTCAGGATCCTGGAGCGCTTTGTGAATCACACCCCTGCAGAGGATCTGGGGCCTGTGTGCACCCAGGAACAGCTTCTGGAGATGCAGGAGAGTGTGCAGCAGGTGAAGATCCATCCCGATCTGGCAGCCTACACCGTGGACATTGTGGAAAAGACCCGCACCAGAGAGGAGATCCAGCTGGGCGTCAGTCCCCGAGGCAACCTGGCCCTTCTCAAGGCCGCTCAGGCCCTGGCCGCCATCCGGGGCAGAGAATTCGTCTCTCCCGATGACATTAAGGAACTGGCCCTGCCGGTTCTGGGTCACCGCATCATCCTGAGGGGCTCCCAGAGAAACCGCTCCACCCAGATCGAAACACTGATTGAGGAGATCCTGTCTGAAGTACAGGTTCCCACCGAGGAATGGAAGAATACCGTCAGGGAGGCATAAGATCCCATGCCGGTCATCATCATACCCATCATCGTCGGCCTGCTGATCTATCTGCAGAAGTGGGTCTATGAACGGTTCTGGAGCCGAAATCTGGACGCAGAAGCAGCCTTCCGGGATCACACACTGTCTGCAGGATGTGAGACAGAGATCACGGAGCGCATGACCAATGCCAAGATATTGCCCCTTCCCTGGGTCCAGATGAAGTTTGAGATCCTGCGGAACGGAAAGACCGATAACCTGTTCCGGGCTGAGCTGTTCAACATCCTGTTTCACCAGCAGATCGTCAGAAAGAGCAAGATAACTCTGGAAAAGCGGGGCATCTACCAGATCAGCCAGGTGAGCCTGTTTTCCTCGGATCTTTTTATCTCCGGCAAGCTCTATAAGCACTATCCCAACCGGACCTCCGTTACGGTGTTTCCCCAGAAACTGCCGGAGTCGGACCTGGATGTGCCCTATGAGAAGCTTACCGGTGACATTGCCACCCGCCGATATACTCTGGAGGATCCCTTCCTGTTCAAGGGCATCCGTCAATATCAGCAGGGAGACAGTTTTAAGAATATTAATTTCAAGGCCTCTGCCCGCAGCGGGGAGTGGCTGGTCAATACCCACGAATACACTCTGGATCAGAAGGTGAGGATCCTGCTGCTGGCAGACAGGTCCTTCCTTTATGCGGAGGAGCAGGAGTATGAGGCGGCCCTCAGCTACGCAGCCACCCTGACCGGACGGCTGGAGGAAGAGGGGGTGCCGGTCATTCTGGAGAGCAATGCCCTGGACGCTCTGGAAAACAAACAGCCCTTTGTGCCGGAGGGATGCTCTCAGAACCATACGGATGCGGTGCTGGAGGCCCTGGCCCGTCTGGACCTCACCCGGACAGGGGAGAAGGGACAGGATATGATCCGCCGTCTCATAGATCAGCGGAGCGCGGACGAATACTACGTCATCATTTGTCCCGAGCACAGCAAGGTGCTGATGGAAGCCTATCAGGAGCTGGCGGAGTACACCACCGCCTGCATGTACATCGCGCCGGTGACTTACCGGGCCATCACGGCCATGAAGGAGGAGGAGGCCAGACTGGAGAAGTCTGTCCCCAACTTCTTCTACTATAAGCTTTAAGGAGGGCAGCCATGAGCGGATATTATGACGACGAGCGCATGCCCGACAAATACTATTACAAGATCCCCAAATATCCGGTGTGGATGGAGTGTATGAAGGTGTGGATCCTGGCGGCCGTGCCGACGCTGCTCATGGTGTATGCTTCCTATGACACCAACGGAGGTTACAGCCGGGTCTGGTATCCGGTGACGGCGCTGATGCTGATGCCGGTTTTGTCCACCATTCTCAGGAGGACCTTAAAATCTCTGATCCTTTATGTGCTGGCCGGTTTGATCATGTTCGCCTGGGTGATCCCGGCGGAAAACCTCATCATGGCCACCATGATGGTCATCTTCACAGGGGCACTCTTTATCTACGGCGTTGCCCGCTCCGTTTCCCACGAGGCGGAAAAGGATATGAGCGGCTTTGTTTTGCTGACCCTGGTGCTGGTGATGCTGCTGATCTATGTGATCATGGTCTTCCGGGGACACCTGGAATATGAGTTTTCCCTGCTGATGCAGGGCTTCGGCATCGCTGTGGTCTACCTCTGGTACGATCACCAGGCCCAGGTGCGCACGGCCCTGAAGGCCATGGATAAGCAGGGAAATATGTCCACCAAACGGGTGATCCGGTTCAACACAAATGTGTTCAACGGATATCTTCTGGTGGGTGTAGGGGTGTTTGCGGCAGCTTACTTTGCCGGTCTGGGAAACCTGGTCCAGCTGGTGGGCAGACTGCTTCTGACCATCATTCGGGCCATTGTGGGCCTCTTTTCCAAGGAGTATGAAATCCCCGAGGTGGAGAGCACCGGAGAGGGCGTCATCTCCTCCGGCGGAGGAGATGAGATGGGGCTTCCTGTCCCTGCTCAGACCAGCCTTTTCTGGCAGATCCTGCAGCAGATCCTGGTGGTGGTCTTCACCGGATTTCTCATTGCCTGCCTGGTGATCCTGCTGATCCGCCTGTTCAGGAGCTTCCACCGCAATGCGGTATACAGGGAAGAGGGCTACGAGGAATATAAGACCTTCTACTCCAAGGCCAAACCCCAGAGAGAGAAGAGCGGACGGCTCAGTATCTTTGACCGCAGTCCGGAGAATCTCATCCGCAGAGCCTACTATAAGGCGGTGCGAAAACAGATGGATAAAACCGTCAGCCGCAGCGATACACCGGTGGAGGTGGGAGAAAAGCTGCCGGAGGTTCTGCAGCTGGTGGATAGTTACCAGCAGGTCCGGTACGGCGGGGGACTCCCGGACAAAGCTAAGAAAATATAAACATAAGATACTGCCCCGGTCCTGAGACCGGGGCAGTTTATCAGGAGAGAATATGGCGGTCATTCAAATGGATTTTATGTCCGGCGCCCTTCAGCGCTGGACCACAGCTCAGATCCTTCTGCCGGAGGATGTGAAGAAGGGGGAAAAGCTGAAGACCCTGATCCTGCTTCACGGAAACGGAGGCAATCACACGGACTGGCTGAACTACAGCAACATCGCCCGGTATGTCAGGCCCTACCCTTTGGCCGTCATCCTTCCGGACGGAGATAACAGCTATTATCTGAACTTCCCCGAAAGGGGGGAGTACTACGAGGAATTCATAGCCAAAGAGCTGCCGGAACTCATGGGCTGCACCTTCCCCCTTTCCGATAAGCGGGAAGACACCTTCATCGCCGGTCTGTCCATGGGGGGCGGCGCCGCCATCCGCATGGGACTTCGCCGAGGAGATGTGTTCAGCAAGGCAGCCGGGCTTTCCTCCGGTCTCACTGTCCAGGCAGAGGCCCGCATGGTAGGTCATGGGAGCGACATCTATGCGGCCTACGAAGAGGGAAAGCAGAAGGAGCCCCCTTACGAGATGGCCCGGCTCTTTCTGTCCATCGGAGAAGAGGATCCCCTGCTGCATATCAACCGAAGATTCCATACTTTCCTGGAAAAAGAAGGGGTGGACCATGTATATGAGGAGCACCCCGGAGCCCATAACTGGGATTTCTGGGACGGACATATCCGGGATGTGCTGGCTTTCCTGATGCCGGAAGAAAAGGAGGGCCGCTGATATGGCCATTCTTCATATGGATATAGAATCCGCAGCCATGGGACGTACTGTGACCCTATCTGCATACGTGCCCTCAGAAGCCCTGAAGGAAGGGGAGACCTGCAAAACCCTGTATCTGCTTCACGGCGTCCAGGGAAGCTACATGAATTGGCTTACGGCTACCAATCTGTTCCGAATGACCGCTTCTCACAATGCCACCTGCGTAGACTCCTCTAAAAACGGAAGCGCAGAGAAGCAGGGGAAGCGCCTGGCCATCATCATTCCCAGCGCCGGAAACGGGTTTTACCATCAGATTCCCCATGGGGAGGATCCTGTATGGCAGGTGCCTTTCGCCCACAAGCATGACTATCAGCGCTTCTTTGGGGAAGAGCTGGTGGAGCTTACCAGAAATCTGCTGCCTCTGAGCCGTCTTCGGGAGGATACGGCTATTGCCGGTCTGTCCATGGGAGGCTACGGCGCCTTGAGAACGGCCCTGCTGTATCCGGAGACCTTCGGCTTCGCAGGAGGCCTGTCCAATGCCCTCATCACCCGTTATGCGGACGAAGCCAGAACAAGCTTTTATAACAGCGATGAAGTGCTGCAGGTGATCTTCGGAGATTTTCAGAAAGCAAAGACCGATCCCAAAGAGGATGTGGAGCTCATGTTCCGGAAAGCCCTGGAAGCAGGAACGACCCTGCCCCGGGTCTATCTGGCCTGCGGGGAGCAGGATCCTCTGAGACCTCTCTCTGTGAACCTGCACCGGGCTCTGGAGAGCATGGGGATCCCCCATGAATATGAAGAGCATCCCGGAAGCCACGAATGGGCCTTCTGGGAATGGGGCCTTGGCCGCATTCTGGAGAGACTGTAAGAGAGGCCGCAAGTGACTGTAAGAAAGAGCAAGGAGAAATAATATGGGGATTTTTGATGGATATCTCATCTGTTCCGACTGTGACGGCACCATGACAGACCGCCATGGGGTGCTCCACCGAAAGGATGCGGAAGCAATCAACTATTTTCAGCAGGAGGGCGGCCTTTTCACCTTTGCCACCGGACGCTTTCCCAAGTATATCGACAACTTTCTGAAGGACTTTAGGCCCAACACCTATCAGGTCATGGCCAACGGCACCACCCTGTACGATGTAGACCACCACGCCGTCATTTATGAAGTGACCATGGAGCCCCCAAGAGAGCTCCTGTCCTTTGTCATTGACAATCATCTGTGCAATCTCATTTATGCAGACCACCTGAATCATTCTCTTGCCTGGTGCCGGACTGAGGAACAGTCCCGGAGGCTGAAGGAAGCGGGAAGAGGGGACACCCCCACAGATCCCGAGAGCCTGTACGCTCCCGACCCGGAGCCCTGGCATAAGATCAATTTCTGTTTTGATTCCCCGGAACAGACGGAAAAGGCAGAAAAGCTTCTGCATGAGCGCTTCCCGGAAGAAAACATCGTCCGGAGCTGGTCCACAGGGCTGGAGCTGCTGCCCCGGGAAGGAGGCAAAGGTCCCTGCGTCCGCAAGCTCCGGCAGCTGCTGGGGGACCGGATTCATACGGTCATCGGCGTGGGAGACTACGAGAATGACAATTCTCTTCTTCAGGAAGCAGATATCGGATACGCCGTAGCTAACGCCTCCGAGAAGACCAAGGCCGTCGCGGACCGCATCACCGTGTCCAATGATGACCATGCGATCTCCGCCATCGTGATGGAGCTGAAAAAAGAGATCGAGATGCACGTATGATTTCGAAAGTATATTTCAGCGAAGTCCCTGACCGTCTTCTCTCTCATGACGGCAAAAGTCATTCAAGAGAAGGGTCAGGGACTTCGCATGAATTTTCGAAACACATAAGCAGCCTCTGACTCTTTTTTCTGCGGCGAAATCTCGGGGACAAAGTCGTGTTGCTCCATCCCTTCGTGTGCATCAAAGTCAGTGAATGCCTGAACTATTCCCAAAACAAAAAACAGCCTTCGACCCTTCTTCCGAGCGACTAGGTCGCGAGAAAGAAG
>JABUST010000029.1 GCA_021442595.1 Lachnospiraceae bacterium
TCTCCGTAATTACGGAGATTTTTTTATAGCCAAATGGGAGATTTTTTGGTATAATCAAGGACAAAATATGCCTGATAAAGGAATAACACATAATGAATGTAGTTTTAATCATCAATAATGACAAAAAAGAAAAAACCGGCACGAAAAAAAGAAACTATTTAGTTTGGGGTTTGGTTGCTCTTTGCGTAGTAATCTCCGCACTGCTCATTTACTTTAAGGGTGTACCATATTACAGATACAATTCTGCCGTGGCAATGTATGCGGAGGAGTCCCTTCGCATTCTTGTGGTGGAGAAACGCCATATTCTGGACGAGACCCGCTTATATGACAATGTCAAATGCTGCGGGGGTATTCTGGACGACACGGCCCAGAAGACCCTGTCCCGTATGAAGCTGGCTCTGGACGAAGGGGTCATTACCACGCCCCAGATATTCAGTGTCCGGGCCGTGGATTGCGTGAGCCGCAGACAGCGCCGCTACGCCAGAAATTATCTCAATATCGATCGACCGAAGTTCGACAGGATGCTGCTTCAGAAAGCCGCCTCCCGTGCAAATGTAGACATCATGGAAGGCACTCTGTGCACGGATTTCACAGAGTCCAAGGATTCCGTGGCGGTGGCGCTGAAAACAGAGGAAGGCGCTGTGGAAGTGGTCATGACCCGCTATCTGGTGGGTGCGGACGGAGCCCAGTCTTTGGTGCGCCGCAGACTCATCAAGGAAAGCGGCAAGAAGCCTCTGAGGGATCCCGCTGTCTATGTGAGTCTCCAGGAGTGGTATGATGCAGACCGGCATCTTCCCTACTATATGGCTCTGTTTGACCGGAAGGTCACGGACTACTACGGCTGGGTGATTCCCAAGGAAGGCCCTAATGGTCCCCAGATTCTGGTGGGAGCTGCCATGCCCCAGAAGGGACTGGCCAAAAAGGATGCCCATGAGCGCTTTAAACAGCTTAAGCTGGACCTGACGGAAATGGGAATGGACCTGTCCAAACCCGTGGGGCGGATGGGGGCAGTGAATCTGAGACCCAAAGCCTGGGGCAGCGTGTGGACCGGAGAAGGAAGAGTGTTTCTTTGCGGAGAAGCCGCTGCCATCATCAGTCCCAGCAGCTCCGAGGGCATCAGCTTCGCCCTTCGCAGCGGCGTCAAGCTGGCCCAGGCTCTGAACTACCTGAAAAAGAAAAACAAGAACAAAGAATATTCCCATGCGGAGATGATCCGGGGACGCTATCTGACGGCTTTGCTGCCTCTTAAAGTCAGCATTGCCCTGAAGACCTTCAAATCCCCCTTTATGTACCATCCGCTGCTGAGAAACCTGATCTTTATCAGCGGACTTACCAGTATCCGGGATGTAGATAAGCCGGAGGAGCGGGCCAGATGAAATATAAACTGACAAACCCCAACAAGCTTTTCCGCTTTCTGGAGATTCTTGTGATCATCATCATTGCTGTTTTCATTTTGACCAAATGCAAGGGCAGCAAGGGGGAAGAGGCAACCGCCGAGGAGTCTCAGACCGGCAGCGGACGCATTGAGACCTTCTCCATCGACAACTATCAGCAGGAGAGCCAGGGCACCATTCGCAGTGTATCCTCCATTACTCTTGAGGGCATCAACGCCCAGCTTTCCACCTACATGTCCGCCATGCTGGTCTCTAACCTGGATAATGTGAAGACCTCCATGACCAACTACATGTACGAGAACGACCCTCTGGCGGGCTACGATCCCACCTTGTACAGCTACATCGTGGCCATCAACCCGGCCCGGGGCGGTACCGACAAGGGGCACACTGCCGGCAACGTGTATGAAAAGGATATAACTCTGGAGGTGGGCAAGGCCCTGCTCCAGTACCTGAACGAGCATAACGACGGCAAGTACTACTTTTATCTGACCAGAGATGCGGATACCGCCATGACAGACGGAGCCCGGGTGGCCTCCGCCACATCCCACCAGGCAGATATGATGATCACCCTGTGCTGCAACGGCTCCGAGGAGGAGCTGGGAGGCACCATCGGCGTGTCCTACGACCGGGCCGCCGAGTGGAAGGCCGAGTGGCACAACGAGGATGAAAAGGAGCCGGAGTGGACAGACGAGGAAACCGTCCGGGACAAGCTCAGCGCGGACCTGGCAGAACAGCTCATGGACGCCTGCGCCGACGGCTTCGGTATGTGGTCCAGATTTCCCGAGGTGCAGAACACGGCTGTTTTGAACACGGACATGATCTCTTGCACTATCTATATGGGCTACCTGACCTACGAATACGATCTGGAGAGGGTCACGGAGCAGGTGAACCAGTCCAAGTCCGCCGAGGCCATGGGCAAGGTGATCCTGGAGTTCCTGAAGACCCGCTGCCCCCTGCGCACACCGGAGCCCAAGCCCGTCAGTGTGGAGGATCTGGTGGACGGATACGACCCCTCCGCCTACACACAAAAGGATCACAGCCAGGACAGTGATTCTTCAGATGATTATGACGACGAAGAATAAAGCATTGCCTGCATGAGCCGGAGACGGATCTCACAGCGCATCTCACATTCAAATTGCGAAGCATCATATAAAATGCTAAGCACACAAGCAAAGGAGCGGATGTCCATGAAAACAGATATCCTGATCATCGGAGGCGGCGTCATAGGCGCAGCCATTGCCAGAGAGCTGTCCCGCTACGAGGCAAAGACCCTGCTCATTGAAGCCAGAGAGGATCTGGCCAGAGGCGCCTCCGGAGCCAATTCCGGCATCGTCCATGCAGGCTATGACCCGGAGCCCGGCACTCTCATGGCCAAATATAACGTAGCCGGCTGCGGCATGTACGAGGAGCTTTCCCAAAAGCTGAACTTTCCCTACAAGAAGTGCGGCTCCTTCGTGCTGGCCTTCAGCAAGGAAGAAATGGCCCATGTACAGGCTCTGTATGAAAGGGGACTGACTAACGGCGTTCCGGATATGGAGATCATCTCCGGTGACCGGGCCAGAGAGATGGATCCGGCCCTTTCGGATCAGGTGGAGGGAGCGCTCTTCGCTAAAAGCGCAGGCATCGTATCCCCCTATGAGGCTACCATCGCCTTTGCGGAGAATGCGGCAGTCAACGGTGTCAGCTTCCGGCTGGCAGAGAAGGTCACCGCCATTGAAAAGAGAGAGAGCGGCTTCCTGGTGACCACCGACAAGGCCACCTATGAGGCTGCCTGTGTGGTAAACGCTGCAGGGCGCTTTGCAGGAGAGATCAGCGCCATGGCCGGCGGCCGGGACATTCAGATCACGGAAAAGAAGGGCGAATACACCCTGTACGACAGAAATCTGGGCGGCTTTGTGAGCCATGTCATGTTCCAGTGCCCCAATGAGAACGGCAAGGGTATCCTGGTGACTCCCACCGCAGAAGGAAACATGCTGCTGGGACCCAACAGTATCCTGCTCCGGGGAGAGGAGAGGGGGGACACCGCCACCACTCCCGAGGGACAGGCTCAGATCTTCCGGGAGGGCAGAAAGACCTGTCCTCAGCTTCCCTTCGGAGGAGCCATCACCGGATTTGCAGGAGTGAGAGCCTCCTTCGGAAGCGATTTCATCATCGAAGCGGATGAGAAGGTTCCCGGACTGATCCAGGTGGCAGGCATCTGCTCTCCGGGTCTCACCAGCGCCCCGGCCATCGCTGTGGATGCAGCCCTTATGGCCCTGAAGGCAGCCGGATGCAAAGAAGAAAAGAAGAAGGAATGGACCGAAGAACGGGAAGGCATTCCCTGCGTACGGGACATGGACTGGGAGAAACGGGCAGAGCTTTGCCAAAAAGACGCAGCCTACGGCCGCATCGTGTGCCGCTGCGAGACAGTCACGGAAGGACAGATCCGTAAGGCTCTCAAATCTCCCATTCCCGTATATACCATCGATGGCGTGAAGCGCCGCTGCCGGGCAGGTATGGGCCGGTGTCAGGGCAGCTTCTGCACACCCGTGGTCATGCAGATTATAGAAGAGGAGAGCGGCATTCCCTTTGACAGGATCTGCAAGTCCAAAGAAGGCACCGCCATTGCCAGAGGAACACTGAAAGGAGGAGCAGTTTGATGATCCGAACATTGAACACGGTCATCGTGGGCGGCGGCCCCGCAGGCCTCAGCGCCGCAGTGGCAGCCTTTGATGCCGGGGAACGGAGCCTCCTCATTGTGGAAAGAGATGTGCATTTGGGAGGCATTCTGCAGCAGTGCATCCACAACGGCTTCGGTCTCCAGTGGTTCAAAGAAGAGCTGACAGGACCGGAATATGCCCAGAGATTCATAGACCAGGCGGAGGAGAGACAGATCGAATCCGTCACCGGTACCATGGTGCTGGAGATCCGGCAGGATCCTCAGAACGCACCCTATGATAAAACGGTGTTCTGCCTTTCCCCATCGGAGGGCGTGCTGGAGCTTCGGTGCCGGAGCGTCATCCTGTCCATGGGCTGCCGGGAAAGAGTCAGAGGAAACCTGAAGACTCCGGGCACCAGACCTGTGGGCATCTATTCTGCGGGACTGGCCCAGCGTCTGGTAAATCTGGAAGGAGTTATGCCCGGAAAGAAAGTGGTCATCCTGGGAAGCGGTGACATCGGTCTCATCATGGCTCGCCGCATGACCTGGGAGGGCGCTGAGGTGAAGATGGTCTGCGAGATCATGCCCTATTCCGCCGGACTGGCCAGAAACATCCAGCAGTGTCTTATCGATCTGAATATACCCCTGCATCTGTCCACCACCATCGTCAACATTCACGGCAGGGACCGCCTGGAGGGCGTGACCATTGCCCGGGTGGATGAGAAGAGAAATCCCATTCCGGGCACAGAGCAGTATGTGGAGTGTGACACCCTGCTGCTGTCTGTAGGATTGCTGCCGGAGAATGAACTCAGCAGAGCCCTGGGAGTGGAAATGGATCCCGTCACCGGCGGTCCCCGGGTGGATGAAAACCGCCAGACCTCCATTCCCGGTGTTTATGCCTGCGGCAATGTGCTCCATGTCCATGACATCGTGGACTTCGTAAGTAAGGAAAGCACCATTGCCGGAAAGAGCGCAGCCGCTTACAACCTGCAAAGTCAAAGCGGCGCAGAGCAGGTGACCCTGAAGGCAGCCGGCGCCGTCCGGTACACGGTTCCTCAGATGGCCTCTCTGGAGGAGCCCTTCAGCATTTTCTGCCGGGTGGCTTACCCGGTGAGCTCCGGTAAATTCCTGGTGAAGGCCGGAGATCAGGTCATTCTGGAGAAGAAGTTCATTAAAGCCGTACCTTCTGAAATGGAAGAGATTCCCGTCAGAAAGGCCGAACTGGAGAAGATCCTGAGCACGGGAGCCGGGGAACTGACCCTGGAGACCTGTCTGGACTGATAGGAGGAAGCCATGGAATATACATGCATTCTTTGCCCCCGAGGCTGCCATCTCACGGCTGAGAAGGTCATGGAAGAGGGGAAGAAAACCATCAAGGTCAGCGGAAACTTCTGCCCCCGGGGCATTCGATACGCCACGGAGGAGATGACCATGCCCATGCGGACCGTCACCACCTCTCTGTATGTAGAGGGGGGGGACATGAAGATGGTGTCCATGAAGACGGCAGCTCCCGTGCCCAAGGAAAGGATCCCTCAGGTGCTGGAGGCTGCAGCCAAAGCTCAGGCTAAGGCTCCCCTGAAGGTGGGGGATGCGATCCTTAAAAATGTGGCGGAGACAGGGACGGATCTCATCGCCACCCGGAACGTGGCCGCTGCACGGGGCTGAAAATCAAAAGGATATGACAGAAGCTACAAGGAATGAAAATAAGGTGAGTGTATCGGCATATGCAGAAACACACGCCAGGGCAACAGCCTATTCAGAGGCGGTTCGGGCAAGGGCCTGGGCCGCTTCTTTAGCAGAATGGTTCCGGCAGGAGGGGAGAACCCTTCCATGGAGAGAGGACACTGATCCCTACCATGTATGGGTTTCGGAGATCATGCTGCAGCAGACCCGCATTGAAGCGGTCATGGGCTACTACGCCCGCTTTATGGAAGTCTTCCCTGCAGTGGAGGATCTGGCCCGGGCTCCGGAAGACCGGGTGCTGAAGCTCTGGGAAGGGCTGGGCTATTATTCCAGAGCCAGAAATCTGCATAAAGCCGCAAAACTCATATGCGAGAGAGGAAGCTTCCCGGAAACCTATCAGGACATCCGGGCTCTCCCGGGCATCGGAGATTATACAGCCGGAGCCATCGCCGCCATTGCCTTCGGACTTCCGGAGACGGCGGTGGACGGCAATGTGATGCGGGTGGTATCCAGGCTGGAGCTTTTGGAGGAGAATGTGCTGCAAGAGTCTTCCCGAAAGAAGGTGAAGGGTATTCTGAAGGATTGCTATCCCTTCGACACGGATCCGGAGACCGGGGAGATCACCTACCGCAGCGGCCACTTTGTCCAGGGCCTTATGGAACTGGGAGAAGTCATCTGCCTGCCTTCTGCCCCAAGATGCAGCCTCTGCCCTGTGCAGGAGCATTGTAAAGCTCGAATGGCAGGCAGAGAGGAGGAGCTTCCCCTGAGGGTCCCCAAAACCAGGCGAAGAACGGAAGAGCTCAGGGTGCTGCTTTTGCATACGCCCCGGGGAATGCTGCTGTTTCGCCGGCCGGAGGGCGGAGTGCTGGGAGGACTGTGGGAGCTGCCCAATGTGCTTCCCGGGGAGACCTTCCGCTGCAAGTACGGACTTGACCTTCCGGAGGATGAGTTTACTTATCTCCGGGATGAAAAACACATTTTCACCCATATCACATGGCATATGCGCCTGTATTCGTATACAATAGAGGCAGCCCTCCAAGAGCCCGGAGAGCAGGATGGGGAGATTTCGGCTCATGCAGCTATGAACCATGCGGGCCCGAAAGAACTCTTTGACCCCGCAGCGGCGGAGACAGAGGTACCGGAATATATCCTGGCCCCACCGGAGGAGGTCATGCTGCCCACCGCCTTCCGAAAGCTGGTATTGTAGAAAGGAAAACACATAATGGATAAATCAAAGGTATTCTTCACAGATTTTCGCACTTCACTGGGAGTGGGTCTTCCCACCAAGCTGAAGAAGCTGTGCCGTGCTGCCGGCATGATGGATATGGACATGGAGGGAAAGTTCGTCGCCATTAAAATCCATTTCGGAGAGCTGGGGAACATCGCCTACCTGCGACCCAACTATGCCAAGGCTGTGGCCGACCTGGTGAAGGAAGCGGGAGGAAAGCCCTTCCTGACGGACTGCAACACTCTGTATCCCGGCTCCAGAAAGAATGCTCTGGATCATCTGGACTGCGCCCAGGAGAACGGCTTCAACGAAGCCACCACAGGCTGCCATGTTATCATCGCCGATGGACTTAGGGGCACGGACGACATCATCATTCCCGTAAACGGAGGACAGTACTGCAGTGAGGCATACATCGGCCGGGCCGTCATGGATGCAGACGTGTTTATCTCCCTGAACCATTTTAAGGGACACGAGGCCACCGGTTTCGGAGGCGCCATTAAGAATATCGGCATGGGCTGCGGCAGCCGGGCCGGCAAGATGCATCAGCACAATCAGGGCAAGCCCGTGGTGAGCATAGACCAGTGCCGGGGGTGTCACCGCTGCGCCAGGGAGTGCGGCTCCGACGCCATCCTGTTCAGAGAGGGTAAAGCCTTCATTGACCCGGAGCTGTGCAAGGGCTGCGGCCGGTGCATCGGCGCCTGCGGCTTCGACGCCATCTATAACCCCAACGACAACGCCAACGAGGTTCTGGGCTGCAAGATGGCGGAATACACCAAGGCCGTGCTGGAGGGTCGTCCCCATTTTCATGTGAGTCTCATTGTGGACGTGTCTCCCAACTGCGACTGCCATTCTGAAAACGATGCCCCCATCCTACCCAACATCGGCATGCTGGCCTCCTATGATCCGGTGGCTCTGGATCAGGCCTGTGTGGACCTGTGTCAGGCAGCAATCCCCATCCGCAACTCTCAGCTGGGTGACAACCTGGCCAAGGAGGAGTGGCATCACCACCATGATCACTTCACGGACTCCAATCCTAACGTGCGCTGGAAGGAAACCCTGGAGCATGCACAGAAGCTGGGCATCGGCAGCCGTGACTACGAACTGATCACCCTGAAATAACTGAATAAGGAGGAATCCCTCATGATCATTCTGGAAAACCCGCAGCTTAAGGTCACCATCGCCGAGATGGGCGCTGAGCTCACATCCATCCTGGACAAGGAGCTGAACCGGGAGTGTCTGTGGACCGCCGACCCCGCCATCTGGGGCAGGCACGCGCCGCTGCTGTTCCCTGTAGTAGGCTCCTGCCGCGGCAAAGAGTACCGCTACCGGGGGCAGACCTATGCCATGCCCCAGCACGGCTTCGCCAAGGAGTATGCCTTCGAGGCTCTGAAAACCTCGGAGTCTACTGCCGTCTTCACCCTTCGCTCCGATGAGGAGAAGCGCATCCGTTTTCCCTTTGACTGGACCCTCACCGTCATCTACTCTCTGGCAGGCAGGGAGCTCACTGTGGGTTGGAAAGTGGTCAATGATGACGCGGATTCTCCTCTGTTCTTTTCCATCGGAGGCCATCCGGGCTTTCTCTTCGACGGCCCCCTGGAGAATCAGATCTTCGAGTTCAATTCTCAGGAGGATCTGGACCGTCTGACCCTGAACCTCCAGGCAGGTCTGTTCAGCAGAGAAATTGATAAAGACTATGTGAAAGGGGGCGAACCCATCGCCGTCACACCTCACATCTTCGATTCCGATGCGCTGGTGTTCCACGATTTCGAGTTCACCAGGATCTCCCTGATCAACAAAAATACCCGCCACGGAGTCATCATGGATCTGGCCGGCTTCCCCTATGTGGGACTGTGGTCCAAGCCCGGCGCACCCTATGCCTGCATAGAACCCTGGTTCGGACTTGCAGATTATGATGATTTCTTCGGAGAGATCAGCGCCAAGGACGGCATTCAGACCTTAGGTCCGGGAGAGACCTTTGAGGCCGCCTACTCTCTGGAGTTTTGCTGATTTTTTACAAAAATACTCTGAAAAGCCTTGATTTATGCGGTTTTTTGGAAAAATGATTGACAAATGGGCTATGGGCAAGTAATATATTGTC
This sequence comes from Lachnospiraceae bacterium, assembly GCA_021442595.1. Lineage (GTDB taxonomy): Bacteria > Bacillota > Clostridia > Lachnospirales > Bianqueaceae > RUG760. The sequence continues at coordinate 9,042 of JABUST010000029.1, forward strand.
CGTTGCCCGAATGACCTTTTCCGTGCTCCCCCAGGCACAGATCCATCATCGGACAGATCAGGAACGACCTGAACATTAAATTTTAGGAGGAAATAAAAATGAACAAAGCACAGCTTGTTGCTGCAATGGCAGAGAAGGCAAATGTTTCCAGGAAGAACGCAGAGGCAGTTCTTGCCGCATTTGAGAATGTTGTAACTGAGGCTCTTGCTAACGGCGAGAAGGTTCAGCTGGTAGGCTTCGGTACCTTCGAGACCTCCACCCGCGCTGCTCGCACCGGTATCAATCCCCAGACCAAGGAGACCATCGAAATCGCCGCTACCAAGGCTCCCAAGTTCAAGGCCGGCCGTCAGCTCAAGGATGCTGTCAACGCATAAGTTTGACCTGAATATCATTCCCGGCACACCCTACGTGTGCCGGGATATTCATTTTCCGCAAATATTGAGGTTTCCCATGAGACTGGATAAATATCTGAAGGTGTCCCGCATCATCAAACGCAGGACAGTAGCCAATGAAGCATGCGATGCCGGCCGTGTGCTCATCAACGACAAAGTGGCAAAGGCCGGAACCGAGGTCAAGGTGGGAGATGTGATCCGGGTACAATTCGGCAGTAATCCCATCACCGTGAAGGTGATGAGTTTGGCGGAGAGTACACGAAAGGAGGACGCCTCCTCCATGTATACTCTTCTTCCTCAGGTGAAGGAAGAGAAGGCATCGGATTCAGATGCAGTATCTGAAGAACAGACCGACTGATATTGATACTACATCCTGCAGATATTGAAAAGGAAAGGAGGAGCACCGTGTCTGAGACAGCAAGCAACAAAGATTATAAGGGCTTTCGCTTTCTGAGAGCACTGCTTACGGCCATCTTTTTGCTGGCCTTCAGCGGCGCCTGCGTATATGAATACAACGCACTGAAGCAGGAAGAGGCTGAATTGCAGGCCACCTGCGACAGCATTCAGGAGCAGATCACCGCCGAGCAGGCCAAGGTGGTCCTCTACAAAGTAGATAAGGCCTATTACAACTCTGATGAATACAGAGAGCTTATGGCCCGCAATCGCTTCAGGATGATCTTTCGAGGAGAAGTCCTGATCCAGGTAATCGAGAATTAAGGCGTCCGGACCCAGTGGTCCGGGGGCCTTGTTGTTTTTTATGGATATGATTCCGGAATAACGGAAATATATATGGAAATGATCAGGAGAGGACTCCGATAGGATCTTTGAAATCGGTGAAGGTAAAATTCCGAAGGGAGGAGAGAAAACCATGTTAGCAGGGCGGGGAAAACGTTTAGATGAAGTGGTCACGGGACCGGCAAGCCGCGATGTAAAAGGAATGGTCAAAAGCTTTCTGCAGCAAACCGAAGGCATAGAGGGTTCTCTTCTTCTGGTAGGACTCTCCGGCGGGAAAGACTCGGTGTGCCTCCTTCATGTACTGTATGAGCTTCGGGAAGAGCTGGGCTTTGACCTGGCGGCTATCCATGTGGAGCACGGCATCCGGGAGACATCCCGGGAGGATGCCCGGTTCTGTGAGGTTCTGTGCGAAAGCCTGCAGATTCCCTGTGCCGTCCGCCATGTGAATGCCCCGGAAAAGGCGAAGGCAGAGGGCATCAGTCTGGAGGATGCCGCCAGAAGACTGCGCTATGAGGCCTTTGAAGAAGAAGCCGACAGGCTCGGGTTTTCCTTTGATAAAATAAAAGAAAAAGAGAACATCGCAAGGGATGAGTCTTCCATAGGAACAGAGCCAATAATAGAAGTAAAGGAAGAGAATAAGGGAGAGAAAGAAGCAAGAGAAGCAAGAGAAGTCTTCCTCCTGACCGCTCACCATGCCCTGGACCAGGCAGAAACGGTGCTGATGCATCTGCTCAGAGGAAGCGGCCTCAAAGGACTGGGAGGCATCCGGGAGCGAAGAGGCCATATCCTCCGTCCCCTACTTAGAGTCATGCCGGAGCAGATTGAAGTCTATCTGGAGGAAAAAGGGCTGCCCCATGCGGAGGATGAGACCAATGGAGATCTCACCTACACCAGAAACCGCATCCGTCATAGTCTGATCCCCCTGCTGGAGACGCAGTACAATCCCGCACTGGTTAAGGACCTTGTCCGCACTGCCTTCCTGCTTCAGGAGGATGAGGACCTGCTGCAGCAACTGACGGAATCCGAGGAAAAGCCCGGCTGCAGCTTTGATCTGACAGGGTTTGCACAAATGCATCCAGCCCTGCAGCGCCGGAAGATACGAAGCTTTCTGGAGGCAAACGGAGCATTGAAGGACCTGGAAGAGACCCATGTGAGAGCTTTGGTGGACCTGGCTCTGGGCCCTGTGGGGCGCAGATTGAGCCTTCCCCGCGGGTTGACGGTTTCACGGTCCTATGATATACTTTTCTTCAACTTTTTTGCCCCCACGCAGAAGGAAGTAACTTCCGGAGAAGGCTTTCACAGTGAGATCCTTCCTGTCTGCGAGGTCAGAAACAGATATCCGGAAGGGATCCCCGGCACTGCCGCAGAAGTCTGGATGGATGCGGACCGGGCGGGGGAGGACCTTACCTGGCGGACCCGCCGGGAGGGAGATTATCTGATGATTCTCCGAAGGTCTGCGGTCAAAGAAGGAACCGAAGAAGAGTCTGCCGGGGAGCGGTTGGGAAAACAGAAGCTTCAGGACCTCTTCATCAACAAAAAGATTCCCAGAGAGGAACGGCCCCGTACCCGGCTTCTGGCCAGCGGCAGCCGGATCCTCTGGATACCCGGAGTCCGTATGAGCGACGACGTCAAAATCGGGCCGGATACCGAACGGGTCCTGCACATATACAGGGAAAAGGAGTGACCGGTTTACCGGGAGGCAGCTATGATAGATGAATCGCGGATCAGAGTCATGATCGACAGAATTACACTGGAAGAGCGCATCGATGCCGTGGGAAGGCAGATCAGCAGCGACTACAAAGGAAAAGAGCTGGTCATGGTGTGCGTGCTGAAGGGCGGGGCCATGTTCATGACCCAGCTGTGTAAGAGTATCGATGTGCGGATGACCCAGGAGTTCATGGTGGTCTCCAGTTACGGGAACGCTCGCATCTCCAGCGGTGAAGTGCGGGTCAAGAAGGATCTGGACGATGATATCACCGGCAGGGATGTGCTCATCGTGGAGGACATCGTGGACACGGGCAGGACGCTGCTTTTTCTGACAGATTACCTGCTGCAGAAGGGCGCAGCTTCCGTCAGGGTGTGTACCATGCTGGACAAGCCTGCCCGGAGAGTGGTGCCCATGAAAGCGGATTACAGCTGCTTTGAGATTGAAGATGAGTTTGTGCTGGGCTACGGTCTGGACTATGACCAA
>JABUST010000074.1 GCA_021442595.1 Lachnospiraceae bacterium
CAGACCTCAGCGAGCTGGAGACTTACCGCCGGGAGTTCCGGAAAAGCTGTTATGTCTGTGCCCGGGAGGATGCCACCTTTGAGCGCTATCTGGACGCATTTTTCAGCCTTTACAAGAAGGAACCGGAGTTCCGGGAGCAGGTCCTGAATAACAAAGGCTACTGTCTGGACCATTTTATGCTGATCTACGACATGGCCGGAGATAAACTGAGCAAGGAAGAAGCCGAAACCTTCCGGAGCAAATTAGCTTCCCTGGAGGACGCCAGACTCACAGAGCTGGAGGATGATGTGGAGTGGTTCACCAAGAAGTTTGACTACCGCTTTGCCAAGGAGCCCTGGAAGAACTCCCGCGATGCTCTCCCTCGGTGCATCCAGAAGGTCAACTCTCAGTTTGCAGAAAAGAAATAAAGCTTTCCACCCTCAGCCCTTTAACGAGGGATGTGAAGGAGTTTCGCCAACAGGCCCCGGTCTATAACTTACAGCTTGTTCTTTGACTTTATCGCCGGAAACATCAAGAGCCGTCCCCTGACCGGAAACAGCAAGAGCCGTCCCCCGACCGGGGGACGGCTCTTTATTGTTTCATCCTTATCTGACAATATTCTCACTGATTCTTACTATTGCCTTATATTTTACAGCTTTATATTGACCCACTCTCCCTTGTTGCAGCGGATCTGCAGCAGAACCCAGCGCAGCACTGCATCCACATCGAAGCTGATCCATGCACCGATGTATCCGAACATCAACCCGGGAAGCCAGCTGTTCATGGGATAACTGAAGAACCAGGTAAGCAGCGGTCTCATGATGGCCACCGAAATTAAGGAAACCAATGCCACATACTTCACATCCCCTGCTCCCCGGAGACATCCTGCAATCATCACCCGCATATTCTGTGGGTAAATGCCTGCCAGCAGCACCAGGAAACAGACGGCAGCCGACTGAATGACTTCTTTCTCTTCAGAGAAAAGAGTAGGCAGCCAGAACCGGCCGAAGAAAGCAAAGAGCATGATGAAAACCGACATAAAGATGGAGATCCTCTCACCCACCTTCACATAGGTCATAGCTTTCTTAGGCTGTCTGGCACCCAGGGACTGTCCCACCAGAGAGGTACAGGCGGAGGATACACCATCTCCCAGGCAGAAGGTCAGAGAGCTCACCTGCTGCACGATCTGTGTGGTGGCATAGGCTGCAGTGGAAATTCCTGCAATCAGCTTTCCGTTCAGCAGAAATCCCACCCGCATAAAGACAGACTCCGCAATGCTGCCGGAACCCACGCTCACCAGGGACTTCATGGTCTTTTTGTCAAAACTGAACCCGGTAAAGGGAACCAACGACAGATAACCGCCCTTCTTCAACACCATGTACAGAGCAATGATGCAGGAGGTACAGGTACCGATGGCCGTAGCAATGCCCGCTCCCCGAACGCCCCAGGCCGGAAATCCCAGATGCCCTCCGATGAGACAGTAATTCATCAGCACATTGACCACATTGGCGGTCATGTTGACTACCATGGTCACCTTGGTTTTACCGATGCCTCTCATGGCGGCGCAGATGCACAGAGCCCAGCAATTGGGAATGAAGGCCATGGAAATGGCACGGAAATACAGGATGCCATCCGGCAATGTGTCCTCCCCCGCTCCCGCCAGCTGCAGCAGCGGTGAAGCCAGAAAATACCCCAGCACTGTCATCAGGATCCCCAGTCCAGTGATGAGAGCCAATGACTGCTTCAGACAGGAAAGAGCTGCGTCCTGATCGTCCTCCCCTTTACGTCTGGCCACCACAGCGGTGGTCCCCACACAGAGAGACTGAGCCAGCAGCAGCATGATCATTCTGGGCTGGGCACAGAGACCCACGGAAGTGATGGCAGCGCTTCCCAGCTTTCCCACCATCATGGTATCAAAGGAATTCATCAGGGTCATCAAAAGGCCCTCCAGAGCAGCAGGCCAGGCAATGCTGAGAGCTTTTTTATACAGATCCTCCAGCCGCTCCTCATCTCCGGGATCCTTCTCACGCCTGAATCCCAGGAGGAGATTCAGGAATTTTCCGGAAAATTCCATAGAATAAACGACCTTTCAACATACAATTTACTCTCTGCGGAGTTTCCGCAGGAATGCATTTGCAAAAAAAGACTCTCCTCGAAGATGCATCAACGGGGAGAGTCATATTTTTTCAGGTGTTAAGCCTTTGCTTTGTTGGCTTCCTCAATGATTTTGGCCTGTACGTCGGGGGTGGTCTCCTCGTAACGGACGAACTCTGCGGTGTAGGTTCCGCGGCCCTGAGTCATGGAACGGAGATCGGCAGTGTAGGTGAACATCTCGGACATGGGCACTTCGCACTCGATCATCTGCTTCTTGCCCTGATGCTCCATACCCAGCACACGGCCCCGGCGCTTGTTCATGTCACCCATGATATCGCCCATGTAGGATTCGGGAACAAACACCTTAACATTGGCAATGGGCTCCAGAATAACGGGTTTAGCCTTGGGAACGCCGTCCTTATAAGCCATGGAGGTAGCGGTCTTAAATGCCATTTCGGAGGAGTCAACGGGATGGTAGGAGCCATCGGTCAGGGTGGCCTTCAGACCAACCATGGGATAGCCTGCCAGAACGCCTTCCACTACGCTCTCCTGAATACCCTTCTCAACTGCGGGGAAGTAGTTCTTGGGAACGCTGCCGCCGAAGACCTGCTCTTCGAACACGTAAGGCTTGGACTGATCTCCGGAGGGCTCGAATACGATGTTGACATCACCGTACTGGCCGTGTCCGCCGGACTGCTTCTTATACTTGCTGCGGATCTCATAACGTCCGCGAATGGTCTCACGGTAGGAAACCTTGGGCTCTACCAGCTCAACTTCCGTCTTGAACTTATTCTTGAGCTTGGCAATGGTAACCTCTAGATGCTGCTGGCCCTTACCGTAGATCAGCTCCTGCTTCATCTCGGGATCGTTGACGATACGGATGGTGGGATCCTCTTCCATGATCTTGGAGAGACCTGCATTCATCTTGTCATCATCACCCTTCTGCTTGGGCTGAACAGCCATGCACATCTGAGAAGGATCGTAGGTGACCACGGGAAGCACCACGGGAGCATCCTTGGTGGACAGGGTGTCACCGGTCTTAATATCATTCAGCTTGGTCATGGCGCCGATGTCACCGGCCTTCAGCTCGGGAACCTCGATCTGCTCCTTGCCGCGAAGGACGAAGCACTTACCGGTACGGACTTCCGTCTCTGTGGCTGCGTTGTAGAGGGTAGCACCGCCCTTAAGGGTGCCGGACATGATCTTCATATAGCTGATCTTTCCGAAGAAGGGATCAACACTGGTCTTGAACACAAGGGCTACAGTAGATCCGTCTTCAGTCAGAGTGAGCTCGCCGCCGTCTGCGGTCTCCACAGCCTGGTTGGCCTGAGCAGGATTGGGAAGGTAAGAGCAGATGGAGCTCATGAGAACGCCGATTCCCATGCCGGAAACAGCGCTTCCGCACATAACGGGAACAACGGTACCGTCCTTGATACCTACCTGAAGTGCATCCAGGATCTCATCCTCGGACAGCTCTCCCTCTTCGAAATACTTCTCCATGAGCTCATCGCTGGTGGAAGCGGCAGCCTCCATAATGGCCTCGCGAACCGGCTCGATATCATCCTCCATGCCTGCGGGGATGGGGCAATCTTCTACACGATCGCCTACGAAGCGGCGTCCTGCCATCTTGGGCACATTGACGAAGCCTGCAAATTTACCGTTCTCCTTAAAGGGGACCTGGAAAGGAGCAATACCGGTACCGAATTTCTCGGTGAGTTCAGACAGAACCTTCTGCAGATCTGCTTCGGGATCATCCATGTTATTGACAAAGATAATGCGGGGCAGCTTGGCATCTTCGCACTTTTCCCATGCCAGCTCGGTTCCTACTTCCACACCGGACTTAGCGGAAACAACGATAATGGCTGCATCGGCAGCACGCAGGCACTGATCTACCTCGCCTACGAAATCAAAGAAACCGGGGGTATCCAGAATATTGATCTTATGGGTCTTACCGCTGGACTTCCATTCGATGGGAACGACAGATGCGTTCAGAGAGAATCCGCGCTTCTGCTCCTCAGGATCGTAATCACTGATGGTGTTCTTATCAGTGACCTTGCCTGCACGGGTGATGGCGCCGCTGGTCAGAGCCATCTGCTCTGCCATAGTGGTCTTGCCAACACCGCCGTGGCCAAGGAAAACGACGTTACGGATGCTGTCCGTAGTATAAACATTCATAATTAGGTCCTCCTGTTTTCGCGGGGATTCCTCCCGCGGGTGAAAAATCTTTTTTCAGTATACCACTTTGTCTGATTTTTGTATACATTTTTATAAATCAGCCTTCCATTTATCCATACTGCACAAAATGCCTGCTGTTTTTTTGACAGAAAAAGGCACAGCATCCCGAAAACTACGCTGTGCCTTTGCTTTCTTCTGATTCGCTGTCCGTTCCGGCCAGGATGCTCATTTACATTGAACTGCCATTCCCCATGGCCGTCAGTTTTTCCTGCTGCTCCTCCTCCATCAGGCGGTCCAGCAGCTCATCCAGGTCACCATCGATGATCTCCGTGACCCTGGAGGACTTAAATCCGATCCTGTGATCCGTCACCCTGCTCTCCATGAAATGGTAGGTCCTGATCTTCTCGCTGCGGGCGGCGGTGCCTACCTGCAGTTTTCTGTCATCAGAGCGCTCCCTGCGAGCCTTCTCCTTTTCCATCTCCAGCAGCCGGGATTTCAGCTCCCGGATGGCCTGATCTCTGTTCTTCAGCTGGCTCTTCTCCTGCTGACAGATGACCACAAGTCCCGTAGGCAGATGAGTCACCCGCACCGCCGAGTCCGTAGTATTCACCGACTGTCCACCATGTCCGGAGGAGCGGTACACATCAATGCGCAGATCCCCCGGGTCAATGTTGACCTCCACATCCCGTGCCTCCGGCAATACGGCCACAGTGGCCGTGGAGGTATGGAGTCTTCCGCCGGATTCCGTGACGGGAATGCGCTTCACCACATGGACTCCGCTCTCGAATTTCATACGTCCGTAAACGCCGTTTCCTTCCAGACGGAATACGATTTCCTTGCATCCTCCCAGGTCGCTTTCCGACAGAGAGTTCACCCGGACCTTCCATCCTTTACTTTCCGCATATCTGGCATACATGCGGTACAGGTCTCCCGCAAAGAGCGCGGCCTCTTCGCCGCCCACGGCTCCCCGGATCTCCATATATATGTTGCGGTCGTCCTCTTCGTCCTTGGGGATCATCAGAAGGCGCAGCTTCTGCTCCAGTTCCTTCTGTTTTTCCCGCTCCAGGGCCAGTTCTTCCGAGGCCAGCTCTGCCAGCTCCTCATCGGCTGCCGCTTCCAGGAGGCTTTCCATTTCCAGAATGGCATCCAGACAGGATCTGTATTCCCTGTAAGCCAGTGCCACAGGCTCCAGAGCCGCCCGGTCCTTCATGAGCCGCTGCCAGGCAGCAGCATCTGCCATGACTCCGGGATCTGCCAGACGAACCGTCATCTCTTCGTATCTGTCGAAGACATCCTTCAATGACTCAAACATGCCGCCCTCCTGTCTCTAAATTTCAGGTTACCCCACCTTCTCGGCTTCCACCACCCGGTCGTGGCCTGTCAGATCCGTGTAGCATCCGGACCAGAGCAAATTATCTGTTCTGCTGATGAGGGTGTGAACGCTTACCTGCTGTTCATCTCCGATCTCCCAGAAAACTCTTCCTCCTGGATTCAGATGACTTCCGCTTCCGGCAGTCAGGATCCGATAAAAATCCAGACCATCCGCTCCTCCTTCCAGGGCGGTCCGGGGTTCGAAGTTCGCCACATCCTCCGGAAGTGTCTTCATCTGGACCTCATCGATATAAGGCGGATTGGATAAGATCAGGTCAAAAGTCTCCCCTTCCTCCAGGGCAGACCACATGTCTCCCCGAAGAAACCGTATGTCCACGCCATTGCGGTCTGCATTTTTTCTGGCTACTTTCAAGGCCTCCTGAGAAATGTCCACCGCCGTCACCTGAACCTCCAGCCGCGGAGGTTCATTCTCACGGCCTTCGTCTGCATAGGCACCCGGGTATTGAACATCCTTTCCGTATTTTTCCTTCAGAAAGCCGGCCATACTGATAGCGATGCAGCCGGAGCCGGTGCACATGTCCAGAATTCTGAGACGCAGATGCTCCCCGGGATGCTTCCTGACCAGGCGGTCCACATAGGCAAGGGCCGTTTCCACCAGAGTCTCCGTGTCCTGGCGAGGAATCAGTGTGGCAGGGGTGGTATAAAAGGGCATGCCCATAAACTCCCATTCCCCCAGAATGTATGCCACAGGCTCCATGGAGAATCTTCGGCGAATAAGATCCATAAAATTCTCTTCCACCGGGGCAGGGGCTTCCTTTTTCATGGATAAAAAGAATTCTTTCCGGTCCATGGATGCCGCCTGGGAAAACAGCCACCAGGCATCGCTTTCCGCATCAAACCGGTCTTCCTTTTCACTCAGAATAGAGGAGCCTTTCTTGATCAGCTGTTCGTAGGTCATGACCGTTCCGCTTCTTCCTCCGGCGCATCCAGAAACTCGGGGTGCTCCACTTCCATGACCTTTACCACAGAGGCAATGGCCACCATGATCTCCTCATCATCCGGCTCCGCCGTGGTGATCCTCTGGATCCACAGACCGGGCTTCACCATCAGGTCCAGAAATTTGGAGTCATTCTTTGCGCTGGCTCTCTGAACTTCATAGGAAAGACCGCCGATAAAAGGAATCAGGGCCAGGTGGGCCAGCAGTCTGGGCACAAGGTCGGTGATCTGAATAAAGGAAAAAATGAGAATGCTGATGAACAGAACCAGAAACAGAAAGCTGGTTCCGCAGCGCTTGTTAAAGCGGCTGCGCTGTCTCACGTTCTCCACGGTGAGGGGCACGGCGTCCTCGAAGGTCTGGATGACCTTGTGTTCAGCGCCGTGGTATTCGAAGGTCCTGTGAATGTCCTTCATTTTGGAGACCAGCCACAGGTACAGAACGAACACGATCATCTTCACCACGCCTTCCAGAAGACCCATCAGATAATGGTGCTCGGAACGGATTACATAGGTATACAGCAGCTTTACAAGGAAGGTGGGAAGGAAAACAAAGAGTCCCAGGGCCAGAGCGAAGGACAGCAGCAGGGTGAAGGCCATAGTGATATCCTCCCCATGCTTCTCCCAGAAGGCAGAGGTTTTCTTAGGCTTGGCTGCCTCTTCCCCCTTCTTCTCTTTGCATGCTTCCGCTTCTTTTCCCTCTTCCTGCAGAGTCTTCTTCTCTGTTCCTGTCTCATCTTCAATAAAAATATCAGCAGAGTACTCCAAAGTCTTCACTCCGATGATCATGGACTCCACAAAGCGGATGATGCCTCTGATGATGGGCAGCTTCCAGATACCGCCCTTATTGGTCAGAGAATGGGAGTCAAAAATTTCTGAAGAAATGGTTCCGTCAGGCTTTCTCACAGACACAGCATAGTGCTTCTCTCCGTTCATCATAACGCCCTCAAGAACCGCCTGTCCCCCGATGCGGGGACGTCCGGTCTTAGTCAGGTTGGACATAAACTCTCTTTCCGAGTCCGTTGCAGAATCAGGACTCTAAAAGTAATAATGCTCTTTTCATACTCAGGCATGTAACATCTGTCCGGACAGACGTCGTTGCCGGCAGCCTTGTAACAGTGCAAAATGAAAGGACCGACCAGAGCTCCCTCTGACCGGTCCGTTTCATTCAGGCAACTGCCTCAGCAGTCAGGTCCGGATGAGCTCCGAATCACTTGTTGCCATTCATGTTGTACTTACGGTTGAACTTCTCAATACGTCCGCGAGCCTGGACAGCCTTCTGCTGACCGGTGTAGAACGGATGGCACTTGGAACAGATTTCAACAGTGATCTCAGGTACGGTAGAACCAACAACGAACTCGTTTCCGCAGTGGCACTTTACCTTGCACTCATAGTACTTGGGATGGATTCCTTCTCTCATTTGGATTCACCTCGTTTATGGATTTCGCGTGATTGATTTCCGACCAAGACACGCGAAAGGTATTATACTCCCCCCTTCCCGAAAAAGCAACCGGAAATTAGGAAAAACCTTATCTCCCGGGTCTGTGATGTGATACAATGTCAAGTCGTAGATCAACCTAAGAACACCACGATCACAAAACGAGTCTATCATAGGAGGCGACTGTTATGTCCAAGCTCACCTGGAGGGGCGGCAACATGCTGTACCCCGTTCCCCCTGTTCTGGTTTCCTGCGGATGCTTTGATCCGGAGACCGGAATGACCGACCCCAAGCTCTACAATGTTCTCACCATCGCCTGGACCGGTACTATCTGCTCCACTCCGGCCATGGCCTTCATATCCGTGCGTCCTGAGCGCCACTCTTATTCTATAATAAAGGAAAGCGGAGAATTTGTCATCAACCTTCCCACCCGTCAGCTTGTGGAGGCAGTGGATTACGCCGGAGTCCGTTCCGGAAAAGATGAAGACAAGTTTGCCCGCTGCGGTCTGACTCCCCTGAAGGCGAAGCAGGTCCGCTGCCCTCTCATCTCCGAGAGCCCCGTGAACCTGGAATGCAAAGTCACCCGGGTGATCCCTCTGGGTACCCATGATATGTTCCTTGCCGAAGTGGTGGCTGTCCATGTGGACGAAGCTCTTCTGGATGCCAACGGAAAACTGGACCTGGCAAAGGCAGACCTCCTGACCTACTCCCACGGAGAATATTTCACTCTGGGAGACAAGCTTGGATCATTCGGATATTCCGTGAAAAAAACAAAGTAAAAGGACATCGTCCCCCCGGTCTCTTCCCTCCCGGACACTGCCCCACGTCAATTTCGGGCGCCTGCATAAAATATACCTCTGTTTTTTATCCCTTCACCGCCCCTGCTTTTCGCCTTGAAAAACAGGGGCATTTTCAGTATAATATCTGATTGCGGCATTGTATTTGCCGCACCAAAACGATCATCTACCCCCGGAGGTATTATATGTCACAAGCATTACTTAAGATCCGCGGACTGCGCGCCAGCGTCACTGCAGACGACACGCAGATCCTCCACGGCATCGACCTTGATATTATGCCCGGCGAGATCCATGTGCTCATGGGTCCCAACGGCGCCGGCAAATCCACCCTGGGCAACTGCATCATGGGCAATCCCGCCTACACCATCACCGATGGCACCATTGAATTCAACGGTCAGGATATCACCCATGAAAGCACGGACAAAAGGGCCAAGGCCGGCCTCTTCCTCAGCTTCCAGAACCCCATCGAGGTTCCCGGCATCACCCTCAGCACATTCATTAAAACTGCCTCCGAGGAGATCACCGGCGACCACGTGCGCCTGTGGAAGTTCCGCAAGCAGCTGGAAAGCAACATGGAAATGCTGCAAATGGACAAGGCATATCTGGACCGGGATCTGAATGTGGGCTTCTCCGGCGGCGAGAAAAAGAAAGCAGAAATCCTGCAGCTTCTGACCCTGCAGCCCAAGCTGGCCATCCTGGATGAGACCGACTCCGGTCTTGATGTAGACGCAGTCCGCACCGTGTCCCAGGGCGTAGAGCAGTATATGAAAGAGAGCGGCCGTGCCCTCATCATCATTACCCACTCCACCCGCATTCTGGAAGCTCTGAAGGTGAACTATACCCATGTGCTGGTGGACGGAAAGCTGGTGGCCACCGGCGACGCCTCCATCATCGATGACATCAATCAAAACGGCTTCGAAAAATATCTTCAGAACTGAGAAAGCTGCAGCAGGAAACCTACATGAAAGAAAAAGTACAGCTTGAGGATATCAATCGCAGTCTCTATGACTTTAAGGATATAGAAACAGAAGAGAACTTCTACAAACTGGATGAAGGTCTCTCTGTGGACATCGTGGAGCAGATATCCAGAGAAAAGAACGATCCGGACTGGATGCGGGAATTCCGTCTGCATTGTCTGGATGTATATAACCGCACCGCCATGAAGGACTGGGGTCCTTCCATTGAAGGGCTGAACATGGACGACATCGTCACCTATGTCCGCCCCAAGACCCAGATGAGCGCCAAGTGGTCCGATGTTCCCGACGACATCAAGAACACCTTTGAGCGTTTGGGCATCCCCCAGGCCGAGCGGGAATCCCTGGCCGGCGTGGGCGCCCAGTACGACTCCGAGCTGGTGTACCACAACGTCCGTGAGGAAGTGGCCGCCATGGGTGTCATCTATACAGACCTGGAGAGCGCTCTTCACGGTCCATACGCAGACATGATCAAAGAGCATTTTATGAAGCTGGTGCCCCCCACGGACCACAAATTTGCCGCCCTTCACGGCGCCGTCTGGTCCGGCGGTTCCTTCGTCTATGTGCCTCCCAAGGTCACCGTGGAGATCCCTCTGCAGAGCTATTTCCGTCTGAATGCTCCCGGTGCCGGTCAGTTTGAGCACACCCTCATCATCGTCGATGAAGGGGCGGACCTTCACTTCATCGAGGGCTGTTCTGCTCCCAAGTACAACGTGGCCAACCTTCATGCCGGCTGCGTGGAGCTCTATGTGTCCAAGGACGCCCGTCTGCGCTACTCCACCATCGAAAACTGGTCCAAGAACATGTACAACCTGAACACTAAGCGTGCCCTCATAGAAGAGGGAGGCAAGATGGAATGGGTCAGCGGTTCCTTCGGATCCCATGTTTCCTACCTGTATCCCATGACCATTCTGAACGGAAAGAATGCCCACATGGACTACACCGGCATTACCTTTGCCGGTGCCACCCAGAATCTGGATACAGGCATGAAGGTGATACATAACGCACCGGACACCACCTCCGTCATCAATGCAAAATCCATCTCCAAGTCCGGCGGCATCAGCACCTACCGCAGCGCTGTGGTCATCAATCCCAAGGCTACAGGCAGCAAGTCTACTGCTAACTGTGAGTCTCTGATGCTGGACAACGAGTCCCGCTCCGACACCATTCCCGCCATGGATGTGCGCACCGCAGACGCCGACATCGGCCATGAAGCCAAGATCGGCCGCATCTCCGATGAGGCTGTCTTCTATCTCATGTCCAGAGGCATGAACGAGGAAAGCGCCCGGGCCATGATCGTCAGCGGCTTTGCCAACAATGTCTCCAAGGAGCTTCCTCTGGAGTACGCCGTAGAAATGAACAACCTGATCCGACTGGAAATGGTCGGCAGCATCGGTTAAGGAGGGACCCATGATCACTGAAAAGCAAATGATCGTCAATCCGGTTCCTGCCAAGACCTGGTACTGGCTCCGCATGAACGAGCGCCGGATCCCCGTATCCGAAGGCGCCCTTCCCTACGAACCTGTCTTCACCGCAGATAATGCTGCCATCAGCCGAGATCTGTCCTCTCTCTCCTCTCTGGAGGGAAGCTGCGGCAAAGAGGCTGCCGCTCTGGTGCGGGCCACAGTGCAGGAAGCCCCTGTGTTTACCGCAGACAGCTCCGCTCCCGCCCGTGTAAAGACCGTCCTTGATCTTCCTGCCGGTGCCACCTCCGTATCCCGTCTGGGTCTGGTGGTTCCCGAAGGCGGCAGCATGGTCTGCATCATGGACTTCACCACGGCACCTGATGCCGAAGGCACCGCCTTTGCCGAGACTCTCATCACTCTGGGCAAGCAGGCACACCTGACTTTGGTCCAGATCTTCCGCACCGGAGACAGCTTCCGCCTGATCAACGACATCGGCGCCGGTGTGGAGGAGATGGGACGCATAGACCTCATTAACATCGTCTTCTCCGGAGCCGAGAATGACCTGGGCTGCCGCTTTGCCCTGGAGGGCAAGAGAGCCCATGCCCGGATCCGCACGGGATATACGGTGAACAAGGACCATTATCTGGATTTCAATTATCTGGTTCCCCATTTCGG
>JABUST010000083.1 GCA_021442595.1 Lachnospiraceae bacterium
TGTTGGCATCCACAGCCATACCCACAGAGAGGATGAAGCCCGCAATGCCTGCCAAAGTCAGAGTCCAGTCAAAGATACTGATGAACATCAGTTCAGCAGACACATAGAACAAAAGGGCAAAGGATGCGACCACGCCGGGCACCCGGTAAAATACGATCATAAACAGGATGATGATGACGAAGCCGATGATGCCGGCCAGAATACTGGTGTCCAGGGCATTCTTTCCCAGGGTGGCTCCCACGCTGTTGTGTTCGATGTCCTCCATCTCCACCTGCAGGGCGCCTCCCACAATATCATCCGCAAGGCTCTTAGCCTGGTCATCATCGCCCACGCCCTGAATGACAGCCGTACCGTCGGTGATGACAGCGCTGACCGTGGGCATGCTGATAACAGTGTCATCCAGCAAAATGGCAATATACTTGTTGTAGTATTGCTGTGTTCCCTCTGCGAAGAGCTCTTTTCCGGTGGCGTCAAACTCCAGTTTCACATAGGCCTGGATGCCCACACTATTCTGGCTCATCTGTCCCTTCTGGAAGGTAGCGTTGCTCACATTGGCACCGGTGAGCACCAGAGAGCCGTAGCCGGCTTCCATAGCCTTATCCAGAATGGAAGGATAGTGAGATATGGCCTGACTTGCATAGCGGGTGAAGTACACCTGTGCGTCGGAAAGGATCTCCTCGTCTGTCAGATCAGCAATGGCAAGGCTTATGGAACCGTCCTCATTTGCTTGGGTAGTCCCCTGATCGCTCATGTCATTGGCGCGGACTTCATCCAGGTACATATCGTAGTACTCTTCCATAAAATCCTCATCTGCCAGCATGGAAGCATAATCCAATCCCACAAAACGCAGCAGTGCCGTACGTCCGATCTCCTGAACAGCCACACTGGCATCCTCCACTCCGGGAATCTCCACCCGGATCCGGTCGGTGCCGTCCAGATATGCAGTAGCTTCTGTATATCCCTTGGTGTCCAGACGGTGCTGGATGACTGCCAGAACGCCGTCCATCTCGGAAACGGTGGGGTTGGAGCCCTCCACTGCCTGATAGGTAATAGATACACCGCCATCCAGATCCAGTCCCAGGCTTATATCCTTGGCGCTGATGCCCATATCGCCTCCATCCAACAGTGCGATTACTGAAATGCAGCCGATGACGATCAGCATGAGGGCCAGAAGAACGGCCTCTTTCATCTTATTCATATTGTCACCTTTCTGAAGTGAATATACATAGGTAAGTGCAGATAGGTCTTATCTGCGTCTGCGGGTCTTGGGTTTGTAGTTTCTGGCTGCTCTCAGCAGCAGGAAACAGACCACAAGAATCAGCACGAAAAAGATCACCATGGAGACCGTGGGCTTTTTAAGCTCCACCTTTCCTTTGACCTGATTGTCCAGAATGGTATCATCCACGGAGACGCTGAAGATGGGAGCCCGATTTACCACATATTCCGCAGGATCCGTCTCTGTGCCGGAAGTTCCCTCGTTTCCGCCGGGTTTTTCCTGCTCCTGCCCGGAGCTTTCGTCCGTAGTCTCGGAAGCTTCCTGTGAGGCATTCTCTTCCCCTGAGGAACTCTCCGGCTCCTGACCCTGCCCCTTGGAGATCTCAATGACCGCTGCCGTTCCGTCCAAAGAAGCCACTTTGATGCGGAAGCCGCTGTCGGTACCATCATAGAAGCACAGTACATCCGTGCCCGCCTCGTCTCCCGCTCCGTACCACTGAACCCGGGGGTCCGCCATGGTCAGAAGCTTATTCTCCGAATCATTGGAGGCCAGGTACATATGAGGCGTAATGTCATTGGTAAAGGTATCCGTCCCGGCATTCACATGCCAGATGCGAACGGCTCCCTCCTCCCCTAAAGGCAGCTGAGCCTGGTTTCCCTGAGGGGTCACATACTCCACCATAAAGTATTCCGAGAGGATATTGCCATCCCATCCATCCGGTACCACCATCAGCGCCTGATCCGAAACGGAAGCGCTGGTAATGCGGAAGCTTCCCGAAGAAGAAGTCACCTGCGGCGCATTCCATCCCAGAAGAAGCTTGGAGAAGCAATCGATATCACCCACAGAAAGGTCCATCAGGGTATCAGCGCCGGTTCCGGAAACCACCTTGCCGGAGGCATCTCTTCCTCTCAGATCCGACAGGCCCATAAGATAGCCTGTCTCCCGGACGGCAGCCATGGAATCCTCTTCCGCGCCGGATGTAAATGCACTCATGGGCAGAAAAGCAGCGCCGGCGATTCCCGTATCGATCATATAATAGGTATCATAATACAGATCCGTGTGGGGAGCCCAGAAGCCGTCATACCCCTCGTCTCCGGCCACCACGATATACAGGGCATCCATATATCCGTCATAATTTTCATCGAAGGAAGACAGAGCAACGCCTCGCTCGGAGATCTGCCACAGGGCCTCCTCCACCAGCACACGGGTATCGTATTGATAAAACTCCCGGGAATTCTCCAGGGTAACCACCCGCTGCACAATGACGTCCGGATAGATCGTTCCGTAGGAAGCGTTCTCATAGTACTGCTGCAGGGAAGGCACTTCGGTTCCTCCGTCCCTGAAGAATGCTTTGATCAGGTCGGAGTCCGCGGTTTCATCCTCAAACCAGGTATCGGAAAACTGGACCGGGATCACCATGATTCCGGTACTTCCCTTGGACTGGGTAAAGGGACCCTCAAATATGGAGGTGCCTCCGGCAGTAACCACCACCCGGGCGTAGGCACCGAGGGGGAGACAAAGCATCAGGAGTATCACAAAAAGACCCATGACTCTCCCGGAAAATTTATGTTTCATAGCGTTCACTTTCTCGTCATGGAAAACAGACCATATTCCGATATGATAGTTGATAGCCATACCATTGTCAAGGATAAAGGAGGATGGTATAATTTTGAGGTTATATATGAAAAGAAAAAGGAGCCTCCTATGATATTATCCGTTTCCGGAATCAAAAAGAGCTTCCTTCCTCATGAAGTACTGAAGGACGTTTCCTTTCATCTGGAAGATAAAGAGAAGATGGCCCTCATCGGCC
This sequence comes from Lachnospiraceae bacterium, assembly GCA_021442595.1. Classification (GTDB taxonomy): domain Bacteria; phylum Bacillota; class Clostridia; order Lachnospirales; family Bianqueaceae; genus RUG760. The sequence goes on from JABUST010000083.1 coordinate 3,027, forward strand.
TGAACGGAGCCGGCAAGACCACCCTCTTCAACATTCTCCTGGGAAAGATCAATCCCGACGAAGGTTCCGTCTTTCTGCGGAAGGATGCAGTGGTCGGGTACCTTCCCCAGGTGGCAGAATATGAAAGTGATAACCTGGTGGAGGATGAACTGCTGACGGTGTTCCGTCCCCTTATGGAGATGGAAGACAGGCTGCGCCGGATGGAGCAGCAGATGCAGCAGGATGCCTCCCGGGAGCTGTTGGACGCCTATGCGGAGCTGACCCGGGTCTTTGAGCAGAAAGAGGGCTATTCCTTCCGCTCCCGTGTCCGGGGCGTGCTGAACGGTCTGGGCTTTGACGAAAAAGAATATACCATCCCCATCTGCCGTCTCTCCGGAGGTCAGAAGACCCGGGTCATGCTGGGAAAGCTTCTGCTGCAGAATCCGGATCTTCTTCTGCTGGATGAACCTACCAACCATCTGGACATCGAGTCCCTCACCTGGCTGGAGGGATATCTGACCGGTTTCCGGGGAGCCTGCATCATCATCTCCCACGACCGTTATTTTCTGGACCGTCTCTGCACAAAGACCATGGAGCTGGAGCGGGGCGTGGCCACGGTGTACAACGGCAATTACAGCTACTTCATAGAAGCCAAGGACTTCAGAAAAAAGATCGCTCTGCGGGAGTACGAGGCCCAGCAGACTGAGATCAAGCGCCAGGAAGCCATCATACGTGATCTGAGGGGAAGAGGCCAGGAGAAATTCATCAAAAGGGCCCAGTCCCGGGAGAAGATCCTGGATAAGATGGAAGTCCTGGATAAGCCTATAGAGCAGCAGAAGGCCATGCGCCTTCACTTCACCCCCGCCATCGAAAGCGGAGAGATCGTCCTGAAAGCCACCCAGCTCCGCATGGGCTTTGACGGCCGTGATCTGTTCCGGAACATGGACTTTCAGATCAACAAGGGGGAGCGGGTCGCGCTGATCGGCGCCAACGGCATCGGCAAGACCACCCTCTTCAAGCTCATTATGGGGCAGCTGCTGCCTCTGCAGGGTGATCTGCACAAGGGCGTGAATGTTTTTCCCGGCTACTACGATCAGACCCAGGAAAATCTGGACCCCTCCAAGACCGTTCTCTATGAGATCTATGACGCCTATCCCCAACTGAACATCCCCCAGATCAGAAACATTCTGGGCTGCTTCCTGTTCCGCGGAGACGATGTCCTGAAGGACATCGGCGCCCTTTCCGGCGGTGAGAAGGCCCGGGTTTCCCTGTGCAAGATCATGCTCTCCAACTGTAATTTCCTGCTGCTGGACGAGCCCACCAATCACCTGGACATTGCTTCCCGTGAGGTGCTGGAGCAGAACCTTTGCTCCTACGAAGGCACCCTCTTCTTCATCTCTCATGACCGTTATTTCATCAACCGGGTAGCCACCCGGATCCTGGAGCTCAGAGTGGACCGGGTGGTGAACTATCTGGGAAATTACGACTTCTTCACGGAGCACCGGCGCATAGAACAGGAGGTCATGGCTCAGCAGCGTCCCACGGAAAACAAGATCTCCTTTGCCGAACAGAAAATGGCCGCCTCGGAGCTCCGAAAGAAAAAAGCACGGGCCAGAAAGATGGAAGACACCATCACCCGAAACGAAGAAGAGATCGATGAGATTAAAGCCAAAATGCTGCTTCCCAAGTACTATAACTCCGCCTCTGCCTACAAAGAGCTGGAACAGCGGATGCAGCAGCTGGATGATGAAAATCTTCACCTCATGGAGGAATGGGATCTGCTCAGCGAAGAGCTGGCCGCCTACGAGCGAGAAGCTCAAATATGAGCTCATATACGAAACTCAAATACGACACTCAACCAAGGAACTGAGAACAAAATGGATCAAAACAAGAAAAAGCAATGGCTGGTGCTGATTATGTGCGCCGCCGCCGTGATTCTGCTGTGCGTCCTGTTCTCCGGGATCTCCGAAAACGCAGAAAAGGATGACAGTCACAGTTTTTCTGTCTACATGACGGAGATCCTGTCTTCCAACAGCATATATACCGACTCTCTGGGGCATACCCACGATTTCCTGGAGCTGTATAACAGCGCCGACGCCCCCATTGACATCTCCGGCTTCAAATTAACAGATGACCAGAAAAGCATCGGTTATGTGATTCCCGAAGGCACCATCCTGGGTCCCGGGGAATATCTGGTCATCTGGTGTGAGAAAGATAATGACGAAGGCATCGCCGACTTCTCCATCAGCAAAGAGGGGGGCGAGGTCATCTATCTCATGAACCGCAAGAATGTCATCATAGACACGGTTTCCACCCTTCCCTGCAAATCCAACATGTCCATGGTCCTGTCCGGCAGCACCTGGACCCTTGCAGGGTATGCCACCCCCGGCTTCCCCAACACCCAGACAGGGCATGAGGCTTACCTGCGCTCCCGCAGTGCCTCCGGCTTCTCCCTCTGCATCAGCGAGGTCATCTCCTCCAACACTCTCTTTGCCGCCGAAGACGGTACCTGCAGCGATATGGTGGAGCTTCATAACACCTCCGATAAGGATCTGGATATTTCCGGATGCCGCCTCAGCGATGACCCGGAAAAGATCAAATATTCCTTCCCCGACGGGACCGTTCTCGGCCCCGGTGCCTATCTGGTGCTTTGGTGCGGCTCCGGCACGGAGGCAGGCTTCGGCATATCCTCCGCCGGAGAGACGCTGATCCTGCAAAGTCCCGGAGGAGATATCATCCAGGAGCTGGAGATTCCCTCCCTGGAAAAGAACACGGCCTGGGTCCTCACAGAGGACGGAACCTATCTGGCAACCTCTCAGGTCACACCGGGCTATTCCAACGATGCCGCGGGCTATGAGGCCTACATGGCTTCCCTGGACTCCGGCACCATTACTGTTTCCATCAATGAGGTCATGTCCTCCAACGCCACCACCCGCACAGAAGCGGAGGAATTCTGCGATTGGGTAGAGCTGTACAATGCCTCTCAGGAAGAAACCGACCTTACAGGCTGGTGGATATCCGATGATCCCTCCCGCCCCTTCAAGTGGATGCTTCCTTCCTGCACCATCTCTCCGGGAGGATACCTGCTGATCTACTGCGACGGAAAAAATACTTCCGAGGACGGTCTGCTCCATGCTTCCTTCTCTCTGGACAGCTTCGGTGAGACCCTGATACTCTCCACCCCCGCCGGCGCCATTGCCGATAGCCTCTCCTTGCCTCAGATGACTTCGGACAGCAGCTGCGTCAAGGACCCCGAGGGAAACATTTCCATCAGTCACATGCCCACTCCGGGCCTTCCCAATACCCGGGAAGCATACATAAGTTACCAGGAGACTCTGAGCATGCCTGAGGGACTTTGCCTAAACGAGGTCATGACCCGGAACGATCAATACCTCCAGCAAAGAGACAACAAGTACTATGACTGGGTGGAGCTGTACAACAACTCCTCCGCCGATGTAGACCTGAGCTCCTTCTATCTGACGGACTCTCTCAGTGACCCCACCCGCTGCAGTCTGCCTCAGGAGACTTTGGCCCCGGGAAAATACACGGTCATTGTGCTCAAGGATGATCTTCTCTCCCTGAACTCTCAGGAAGAATGGCTCTATCTCTGCTCCGCTAACGGTAAGGTTCTGGACTGCATGCATCTGGTGGACATTCCCTATCGATACAGCTATGGCCGCTCCCTGTCCGGAAATGGTTTCTTTTACTTTCCGGAGCCCACTCCCGGTGAAGAAAACAGCAGCGGAGAACATACCCTGTCCGATTCTCCGGAAGCTTCCGCGGACCCGGGCATATATGATGACATTACCGGCCTGACGGTTTCTCTGACAGCTCCGGAAGGCTCAGAGATCTACTACACCACCGACGGCAGCTGGCCAAGCTTTGCTTCTGCCAAGTACGAAGCTCCCCTTGACCTGACTGCCACCACCATCATCCGGGCCTTCAGCGTGTCTCCCGGCAGTGTTCCCTCCAACACCGTCACCCTGCCCTACATCATAAACGAAGGCCACACCCTCCCCGTGGTATCCCTGACTCTGGACCGGGCCGATCTGTACGGCTCCTCCGGCATCATCACCATCCCGGAAAGCGAATCGGAAAAGTACGGAAACATCACCTTTCTGGACACGGACGGCTCCTCCTTCACCATGGACTGCGGCGTATCTCTGTACGGTTCCCTGAGCCGCTTCACCAACTACAAAAAATCCTTCAAGCTCCGCTTTCGCTCCCTGTACGGAGACAGTCGTCTGCATTATGATCTCTATGACGATTGTGATGTAGAATCTTTCTCTTCCCTGGTCCTCAGAAACAGCCAGGATTATCCCCTGTCCTTCTTTCGTGAGGAGCTCATGACCACCCTGGTCCAGGACTGCAGCGAAGAACTTATGACAGCCCATACCCGGTACTGCATCCTTTATCTGAACGGACAGTATTATGGTATCTTTGCCCTGAAGGAAGCCTTTTCCGAGGCCTTCTATGCTGAACATAAAGACTATCCGGAGGAGACCTGCCGCTGCGTACGGGTGATAGATGTATTGGAAGAGGGTCCGGACCTATATGAGATCATGCGCTATGCCAACCGAAATGACCTGTCGGACCCGGATGCCTATGCCTATGTGTCTTCTCAGGTAGACGTGGACTCTGCCATAGACTGGATCATTTTCGAGGCTTACTGCGCAAACAGCGATATTCTGAACAACGTGCGCTACATGCAGTCTACTCAGGATAACATCTGGCATTATGTCTTCTATGACCTGGACTGGTCCATGTACACGCACTACACCATGGCACCTCTGGATCCGGAGGAACAGTTCAGCATGATCCCCCGGGGACTCTTGCAGAACCCCGAGTTCAGAGACCGCTTCCTGAAGAGGCTGGCTTACCTTCTCGGTACCACCCTCTCCGATGAGAATGTTCTGGCCCGCATCGATGAGCTTACCCGGGAGCTGGAGCCGGAAATGCCCCGGGAAAGACAAACCTGGGAGGGCTCCATGGACGGCTGGTACTACCGGATAGGAGAGCTGAAGGATTTTGCCCATGGCCGCGCAGAGGAAGTCATATGGGACTTCGCCGATTATCTCGGTCTTTCCTCTCAGGATGTGCAGTCCTACTTCGGCGACCTGCTGTAACCCTGAAGTTATCCTTAAGAAATCCGGGATATCCCTGATGACATCTCCGTAAAAGACATATCATGACCAGCAGAAACGAGGAAACCTATGAATGAAGCCGGACTGCGGCATGAGATCAAATATGAGATCTCATTAGCTGCCGCGCGCGCCATACAGGAAAGGCTGAAGACCGTCATGCAGCCGGACCCCCATCACGGGCCGGAGGGCTACCGGATCCACAGCCTGTACTTTGATGATGCTGACCACTCTGCTTACCGTGACAAGGTGGACGGCATACGGGACAGAAGCAAACTTCGTCTTCGGTACTATGAGGAAAATGAAGACTACATCGTCTTTGAAAATAAGGAAAAGATCGGGGACCTGACCCGAAAGACCGGCATGCAGGTCAGTAAAGAAACTGCTTTAGCTCTCATGAGAGGGGAAGTGCTTCCCTTAGGGACTGCTCCCCTGCTGGATCTGTACCGGGCGCTGAAAAAATCCTCCATGCTTCATCCTGCGGTTCTGGTGGATTATCACCGCACTCCCTTCACCCTGAAAACACAGAATGTGCGGATTACCATTGATAGCGATCTGAGGACAAAACCTTTTCAAAAGGATCTGTTTGACAGACAAAGCCCCATGATCCCGGTGCTTGACCCGGGAACCTGCATTCTGGAAGTCAAGTATGATGAATTCCTGCCGCCTTATCTGGCCCTGATCCTGCAGGATGTACCCAAAACAAGGATCGCCATCTCCAAATTTGTTCGCTGCTTAAGTATCCTGGAATAAAAGAGGTAAAGAACTATGAACTTCTTATTTGACGGAATCACCTTACAGATACTGGAAGAATTTTCCTCCATCACCCTCAGCTCTCTGCTGACCTCCATCCTGCTTTCCTTTGCGCTTGGTCTGTTCATTCTGCTAATCTACAGAATCACCTATGCAGGCTCCATGTTCAGCAAGAGCTTCGCCTTGAGTCTGGTGCTTCTTTCCATGATCACCTCCCTCATCATTCTGACCATCTCCTCCAACGTGGTCCTGTCACTGGGTATGGTAGGCGCACTTTCCATCGTCCGTTTTCGAACGGCAGTTAAGGAGCCCATGGACACCATCTTCATGTTCTGGGCCATCTGCGTGGGCATCATCACCGGAGCCGGCTATGTGCCGGTGGCCATTATAGCCACGCTGCTCATCGGAGGTCTGTTCCTGGCACTGACCCTGGCAGGAGCCCGTTTCACTGCCTCCGCCTACCTGGTTGTCATCCACTACCATGCGGATCTGGATGCCTCTGTCATCAAGACACTCAGCAAGACCGCCCGTTTCAAGCTGAAGTCCAAGAATATGTCCGGTGACAGCTTTGAAATGGTGGCCGAGATGAAGCTGACGGAAAAGCAGATGGAACGCCTTTCCCATCTGCGCAGCGTGGAAGGCATTCAGGAAGTGGATTTCCTCAGCTATAACGGCGGAACCATGCTGTAATGCACTTTCAGCCAAAGAAAGAGGACCTCGGCATAGCCGAGGTCCTCTTTCTTTGGTATCAGCCCTAACATGGCTTATACGGAAACATTGGTCTTGACAAACTCCAGCAGCTCCAGAAGATCCTCCTGAACCAGGTCACACAGACCCAGGATCTCTTCTGTGGGCTCGATCAGATCCGGCACCATGACCGTAAACAGACCGGCTGCTGAGCAGGAACGGATGCCGTTAGGCGAATCCTCCACACCGATACATTCCTCCGGGGAGAGTCCCAGAGCCTCGCAGGCCTTCAGATAAATATCCGGCTTCGGTTTGGAGTGCTCCACCATGTTGCCTCCGATGATCCGGTCAAAGTACTGCTCCATGTCTGTATCTCGCAGATGCTCCAAAATAGTGGGCACCTGAGTGGAGCTGCAGATGGCAGTGGGAATGCGGTGCTCTTTCAGGTAATCCAGAATCTCCCTGACACCCTTCATAAGAGACAGCCCTTCCTCCTCCTGCAGCCGAAGCATATGCGCTCTGGCCTTTGCAAAGAAACCGTCACAATCAAAGTCCTCACCGAACCACCGCTTCAGGATCACATGGCCGTCGTTCAGGTTCACCCCTACACAGCTTTTGTGGATCTCATCCATGTCTCCGGGAAGATCCAGTTCCTTCTGGAGTTCCTTCCAGACTCTCACGGACATGGATTCCGTATCATACAGAACCCCGTCCATATCGAAAACAACTGCTTTTAACATTTATTCAGGCAACGCTCCAAAGTAGGCTTCTCTGCCGGAGGCTTTCCATTCTTCCAGGAACTCCTCCGGATTCTTTTCACTGTAATTCTGGTGATACTCCTCCGCAGGCCAGAAGGTCTTAAGGGGAAGGACCGAAACGAAGCTTTTCCTGCCCTCCGCATCTTCCAGGGCACGAATCTGCTCTTTGGCCTGCGCTTCCTGCTCCGGTGTTTCACAGTAGATGGCCAGGGTGTAGGAAAAACCCCTGTCTATGAACTGTCCCCCTTCATCGAAGGGATCCACGCTCTGAAGAAATATCTTCACCAGGTCAGGATAGGAAATGAAAGATGGGACGTAGTCTACACAGATGGTCTCTCTGTGCCCCGTCTCCTGATGCTTCACTGCCTCATATACAGGATGGTCTTCATCGCCTCCGCAGTAGCCGGCTGTAACGCTGTTTACGCCTTCCACCAGCTTAATCAAAGGTGCAATGCACCAGAAGCAGCCTCCAGCTAAATAGGCTTTCATACTTACAGCAGGAACTGGTAGATATTAAAGGCTGCGTAAATGGCCAGCAATAGAATTCCCTGCCAGCGGGACACCTTTCCCTTCACCAGAGAGGGGACGCACATGATCAGCATCACCGCAAACATCAGCGGGATATCAATGATCAGGGAAGAGTTCAATCCCATGATAGTCTTCTCAGCGGGAACAGCAAAGGGGGAAATGGTGATTGCAGCGCCGGACACCAGAATGATGTTGAACAGGTTGGCGCCGATGACATTGCCCAGAGACAGGGCGCTGTGCCCCTTCACCAGAGATGTGATGGCAGTGATCAGCTCAGGAAGTGAGGTACCCAACGCAATGACCGTCAGACCGATGACGGAGCTGGGAACACCCATAGCTTCTGCCAGGATGGTACCGTTATCCACCAGGAATTTGGCGCCCAGAGCGATGGCTGCAGCACCTATCACCAGAAGCAGCAGCTCCTGCCACAGCTTCTTTTCTTTGCCCTCTTCCTCTTCTTCCTCTTCCTCTGCCTCCTCGGGATGCTTCTTCATCTGAATGGTGGAGATCACCAGATAGACGATGAAGGCAGCCAAAAGGATCAGGCCAAACCAGCGGGGAAATGTGCCTACCGCATAGGCAAAGACAGAATAAACGATAGCTGCACAGAAGAAATAGCCTACCGGCAGGAAGAGGCTCTGCTTCTTAATGGGGGCCGGTCTCACAGCCATGGTGATAGCAGCGATCAGAGAGGTATTGCAGATGACAGAGCCAATGGCATTTCCGTAGGAAATACCGCTGTTGCCGGCTGCTGCCGCCTGGGCAC
>JABUST010000193.1 GCA_021442595.1 Lachnospiraceae bacterium
TCCTGAGCGAAGAAGTAGATGTCTCCACCTGCTTCAACGTCGGTAATCATGTTGGTAGCAGCTTCAGCTTCGGAAACAGCCTCAACGGTAGCGTTGATGGTGATGCCGTCAGCATTGGAGCTGTTGAAATTGGCAATCTGAGTCTTGGTGAGCTCAACTGCTGCATCGGGAACCCAAATGACGATGTCATAAGTTCCTGCCAGGTCAGAGCTGGTGGTTTCGGTTGCAGTGCCGCCGTTTCCGCCGTTGTTGTTCTCAGTGCCCTTGTTGCCTGTGCAGCCGGCCAGGCTCAGAGCCATAGCAGCTACAAGCAGGAGTGCAAGTACCTTTTTCATTTTCTTTCTCCTCCTGAGAAATTGAGTAATCAAAGAGAGTTTATATGTACTTTCTCTTATCTGATTCATTTTAATAATAACTTCATTTTTCGTCAAGAATGGGGACCGGATTTCCAACACTTTCCCGCATTTTTGTCATTTTCAACAAAAACAGCGCATGTTTATTGTGAATTCAGAAGTGCGTCATCAATTTTTCCCCAGGCTCCGTTCCCTTCACCTCTGCATTCCACATGAATTCCCACCGTAAGAGACTGTCCCTCCTCCACTGTAATGTCCCGGATGGTTTGGGTATCCCAGTTCCCGTAAGAAGTAATGACCATGGGCATCGTGGCTGTTATCTCTCCGTTTATCACGGCATACAGATAGATATTGCTCTCCCCTGCGTCGCCTCCCATGATGGACATGGTAAACTTGTAGGTTCCCGCAGGCAGGTCACCGACAGTCTGTTCCAGATCGAAGTTGACGGAATCCGTCTTACTGCTCCAGAAATGCATGTGTCCGGTCCCTGTCAGAGAATCCGTCACCTTGTCCTCCACATAAAGCTCATCCGCACCTCCCGCATCCCGGGTAACCCAGGGATCAAGCTCCATATTTTCAAAGCTGTAATTCTCAAGGAAATTGTACTCGATGAGAGCCACATACAGCATGGCCTCCAGTCCCCCTGCTTCACCGGTGACGGGATAGGTTCCCACACCGGAGGCGAACATGACCTCTTCTCCTGCTTTGTCCAGGTTCCAGGTGACGGGGATCTCCTTTCTGGAATCATCGGAAAAGATGGCGCTGACTGTGGTGGGCAGCTCCAACGTACCGTTGATATCCACATAGAGAGTGGTGTCCTGAATGGCGTCTGCCCGAAGGTCTGTTACGCTGCCGGATGCTGCCAGCCCAAAGACCTTCAGAGACTCCAATGGATGTCCGTCAGGCCCGAACATGGCCTGATTGTCCACGGCGCAGCCACCGTAGTATTTTCCCGCATCTTCCGGATCATAGGAGGCAGCATAGGAGGAGGCCCAGCCGGAACCGAAGGCCTCCCATTTCTGAGAATTCTCCTCCCAGCTGTTTTGCCCCACAGAGATCCAGGTGCCTTCCCAGTAACAGACCCCGATGCCGCCGATGCTGTTGACGGTCTCAATGACATCCCGGACAGAATTGGCCTGTCCCTGGACAGTGAAGGGATAATTCTTAACGATGGTCCCCCCATCTCCGATAGTATTGCCGTTAAAGTCCGTATCCTCCGCCGTATATGCGTAGGATGTCTCCAGCACCATGACCTTCTTGCCGTAGGTGGTGCTGATCTGCTGCAGAACGGAAGCCAGATTTTCCAGAGTCCCATGCCAGTAGGGATAATAGGAAGAGCCAAATACATCATAATCCACCTGGTAGTAATCCAGCTTCTCTGCATAGGTCAGGTAGGCATCCCCCTTCTCCGGGTTGGCGAAGTGAACCGCCACCAGAGCATCGGGATAGATCTCCCGGACAGCTTTGGAGCCGGCCTGCATAAGATACTGGATCTCAAACCATCTGGTCTCACCGCACATGGCGCCGTTGGTCTCATTGCCCACCTGGACCATGCGGACCTCCACCCCGGCATCCTTCAGCTTTTTCAGTGCACCCCGGGTATACTCATAGACAGCCTCGGATTTGCTCTCGATGTCCATGCCTTCCCAGGCCTTGGGCACCATTTGCTTGGCAGGATCGGCCCAGAAATCCGAATAGTGAAAATCCACCAGCAGACCCATGCCATAGGCAGTAGCTCTCTTTCCGATCTCCAGAGCGGTATCGATGGTACAGTTTCCGCCGCCGTAGCCGTTGCCTGCTTCATCAAAGGGATCATTCCACACACGGACGCGGATAGTATTAATACCCGCCTGTGCCATGGTGAGGAAAACATCCTGCTCTTCTCCATCAAAGCTGTAAAAACGCACCCCGCTGGCCTCCAGGGAAGGCACAGAGGAAGCATCCATGCCCATAATGAAGTCTTCGGGAAGCCCCTCTACCTGTTTCACATACAGGCTGTCGCTGGCGGCGTTCACCTGAACATCCTGTTTTTTGATCATCTCTTCTCCACTGCCGCAGGCGCCGAGCAGCATTCCTGCTGCCAGAATGATCCCCATCAGGGCTCTGTTGGTTTTCTTCATGTCTGTTCCCTCCGGCTGTTACTCCAGCCCCATAAAATTCTCTGCCATCTCAAAGGCAGCCTCGTCCTGATCATCCAGACCGTTATGAAATCCTTCTTTTCCGAAAAAAAGATAGTAATCCTCCGGAGCCCGGCCCAGAGCCTCCGGGATCTTGTAAGTAATGTAGGTCATGGCAATTCCCTCTTCCGTCTCCGAGTCATAGACCCGGATACCGCAGGGAACACCTCCCTCATCGTAATAGTAGGTGAGTTCCGGGTGCTTCTCGGCAAACTCCTCCAAGGACATGAAATCCGTCAGGTAGCTTTCGATCTCGGAGGCGGAAATGAGAAACATATCCGCATCCACAAAGCCTGTCTGCCCGAAAAGCGCATAGTCAAAGGAATGGACCTTCACCATTCGGATGCCCTCCGGCAGCGCCTCCTCCAGCTTCATAGACAAGGCCTGATCCTCCAGGGTGTAGGCATGGATGTACATGGTGATCTTGTGGGCAGGGGTGGTGTCCGTAAGAAACGTGAAAATCCAGCCCATAAAGATGGTGCTCAAAAGGGCCCAGGTGATGTAAACATGCCACCGTTTGAAGATGTTTCTGATAACCCTCATGCCTCCTCACCCCCTTCAATGGCGATGATATAGCCATGAGCCTCCGTAATTCTGACCGACTTTCCGTTCAGGACCGTCACTTCCTTCTCCCGGCGCACATCCACACTGTACAGCTGGGACAGGACCTCCCCGGTGTGGGGTTCCACCGTCTCCAGAGATACCTTCCGCACGGTGACGCTCTGGGGGATGCTGAACAGCATGCGCTGCACCTTAAGGGTCCCCTCTGCGGTATGGGGCGTGCTCTCCAGAATCAGCTGGGTGTGCTTCTTTTCCCGGTGATACATGAGGATCACATCCAGCCAGATGTATATGCAGACCCAGCCTCCCGGGACAAGGATGGCATATACCGTGTACTCCATCTGCTGACCGTTGTACTGGTCCGTCAGACAGCAGATGGTAATGATACTGATGAGAAGGGCCGCCATCAGCAGGCTGACCAGAATGGTCCACACCTTCTCTCTTCTGGCAAAGATTCCGATTTCTTCCTTTTTATATAGCTCCATAGAGCCTCCTGTTGTGAATAGCAGCAAAGCCTCTCCTGAAAAACGTCAGAGACGGAGCTTCGTCTGCATTGGTATGCATGTTCATTGATATGCATCTGCATCGACATGCTTCTGCATGAACTATATCTGTATAGGTATACGGATGCACACCTACACAGAATAAGTATATATAGGCCACGGCATTCTTGACAAGATGATATTCTGCAGAGTATGCTCACAAAAATAAAAATTCAGCAAAGGAGCGTCCCATGAAACGAACTTTGGCAGCTGTCCTGAGCCTTCTCATGGCTCTCAGCCTTCTTCTCTCCGGGTGCAGCCCGGCCTCCAAGGCTCCCACCTATGCGGAATGGGCTGTGGAGGATCCCTCCCTCACCGGCTCCGTCCCGGCCACAGACAACAACCGGGTCTTCTACGAGATCTTCGTAGGTTCCTTCTCCGATTCAAACGGGGATGGCATCGGGGACCTGCAGGGCATCATCCAAAGGCTGGATTACCTGAATGACGGCGATCCGGACTCCGGCCGCTCCCTTGGCGTGGAAGGTCTCTGGCTCACACCCATCTTTGAATCCCCCTCCTATCACAAGTATGACGTGAAGGACTACTATCAGATCGATCCTGATTTCGGCACCGAGGAGGATCTGGTGACTCTCCTGGAAATGTGCCATGAGAGGAACATGCTGGTAATCCTGGACCTGCCCATCAACCACACCTCCGTGACCTGCAGCTGGTACTCCCAGTTCCGCTCCGCCCATCTGAAGGGTCTCACCGATGACCCCTACTACGATTTCTACTGCTGGTACCCGGCGGAAGAGACACCTGCCGGCCGCACCTTCATGCCTGTCAGCGGCACGGATCACATGGTGGAGTGCAATTTCTCCACGGAAATGCCCGAGCCCTGCTTTGACCAGGAATTCGTTCGCACCACCATGCTGGATGTGGCCGCCTATTACCTGGATCTGGGGGTGGACGGCTTCCGCTTCGACGCCGCCAAATACATCTACTTTGACGATCATGAGCAGAGCGTGGACTTCTGGGTCTGGTACATCGATGCGCTGAAAAAGATCAAGCCCGACATTTATACCGTGGCAGAGGTATGGGACGGGGACGGCATCACGGACCTGTACTACGAAGCCCTGAACTGCTTTGATTTTACTGCCTCTCAGGTCAGCGGCATCATCGCCGAGACGGCCCAGAAGGGCAACGTCAACCGCTTCACTGCTTATGTCGACGACTATCTTGAAACCGTTCAGGGCATCCGGGAGGATGCAGCCATTCTTCTGTTTATCGCCAACCACGATATGGACCGGGCTGCCGGCTATCTGACGGATGCCAGCGGACAGATCCGCATGGCTGCTAACCTGTATCTGCTGGGCCCCGGTTCTCCCTTCATCTACTACGGGGAAGAGATCGGCCTTCGGGGCTCCCGGGGCGGCGCCCAGACAGATGCCAACCGGCGTCTGGCCATGAAATGGGGCGATGATGACCCCGTGTCCGATCCTGAAGGAACCACCTATGACCCCGCCAAGCAGGTAGAGATGGGGGCTCTGGAACAGATGCAGGACGAAAACAGCCTGTACAGCTACTACAAGAAGCTGATTATGATCCGAAAAGCCAACCCGGAAATAGCCCGGGGCGATTACACAGCTCTGGAGTTTCAGGATACCAAGCTGGGAGGTTTTACCAGCACCTATGAAGGCAGCACGGTGTGCGTGCTGCACAACACCACCCTCAGCAGCATCACCGTGGACCTGAGTACGGTGACAAATCTCACCTTTACAGAGCTGGCCGCCGTCATCGGCGTGGTGTCCTACGAGGGAGAAGAAACCACTTTGGAGGGCACCCTCCTGACCCTGGCTCCCCAGACCAGCTGCGTGCTGCGATGAACAGATGAAGAAAGCAGCCGGTCCGTACACGGAACCGAAGGCTCTGACCTTTCTCTAAAAAGAGTAAGGTGATATTCGGCTGCTGCAAGTTTTTGCAAATACAGAACAAGCCCTGCAGGCATCATGACCTGCAGGGCTTGTTTGTTGTATTCAGATGGTGATCTTCCTGTTCCGGGCTGTGACATTCCATATGTCCGTGATGACACCCTTTTGGGCCACCAGGATCTCCGGATAAAGGGCTGTGGTGGGACAGATGTGCCAGGGAGCTGCATAGAGACAGGTTCCGATGGCGGGTCTCTCCTCTTCTCTTCCCTTCGGCATTCGAAGGACCAGGTGCTCCTCGTTCTGCATGAGGGTCTCGCAGTCTTCGTATCCCGCCACCACCGCTCTGGGAATGGGCGGATCTGTGGCCACAGCCTTGCAGCCAAGGTCCAGTGTAAAAACTCCCGGGGCCGGATGGGATACCACTCTGGTCAGCAGCATGGCAGCGATGGGAAACTCCAGATCCTCAAAACCGGAGGCATAGCCGTAGTCCTGAATGAGGCAGGTTCCGGGAGAGAGAAAAGCACCCTCCTCCGGCTGATGGCAGGGGAAGGAAGGAGTTCCCCCCATGACCATGAGACTGCAGTCGTAGCCTGCAGCTTCCGCTTCGGTCTTCAGCTTCAGAACCTCCTTCATATCTTCCCGGGTCCGGGCATTTCTATCTTCCGGAGCGCTCTCATGCCGGTGTCCGTCATACACATGCATGCCGCAGATACGAATGCCGGAAAGACTGTCTGACAGGTGAAAGAGTTCCATGGCCTTTTCGGGCCGGATCCCCGTCCGGTCCAGTCCCGTATTGATGTCAATGAGCAGGTTCACCAGGATGCCCTTGGCCACTGCCTCTTCATGAAGCAGCTGCATCTGCCCTGCATCATCGGCGATGGCAAAGAACTCCGTGCCGGGGAAGCGCAGCACCAGTTCCCCGAAACGGCGAATATTAGGACCTATCAGAGGGTAGGCAAGGATCAGCTTCTCCGCTCCCACATCTGCTGCCATCTCCGCCTCGGCAATGGTGGCGCATTTGAATTTCCGGATACCCTTCTCCATAAGGACCTTCAGAAAATCAGCGCTTTTATGGCTCTTCAGATGGGGCCAGAGCCTCTCGGTGTCTCCGGCCAAAGCGATGGTCCGGTCCACATTTTCCAGCAGCAGATCCTTGTAATAGATCAGCGCCGGGGAGATGATCTCATCTTCATCCCTGAGCCGGTAGATGGATGGATCCATTTTAATCATGCTCTTGTTCCTCCATGACCATTATTGATGTTCTAAAGAGAACAACTCCCGAATCTTTGGTTCCGGACGAAATCCTCTTCTTCGGATCATGTCTTCTGAACTGCATCAGATCTCCAGTTCCTTATCCGACCGCAGCAGGGATGCATAGAATCTGAAGCACTTCCGAAGCTCGGACTTTTTCACAAATTCGTTGGCCGTATGGGCCTGGTCGATGGACCCGGGGCCGTACAGAAGGGAATCCACCCCGGCTGCCTTGAAATAGGTCTGGTCGCAGCAGGCAGGGAAAGCCTCCATGAGGGCCTCTTCCCCGAACACCTCCCGGTAAGCCCGGAGACAGGTCCGGACGCAATCGCTGCTTTTATCCACATCCGCGGCGGTCACATCGATATAAGGCTCAATGGACAGGGTCATGCCCTCCGGCATTCCACCCAGCTCCCGAATCTTATCCAGGATCAGACTGCGGAATTTCTCCGCAGTATCCCCGATGCCGGGCCGGCTGTCGATGGTCATGGTGCAGACCTCGGGAACCACATTGTCCTTGATGCCTGCGTGAATGCCGGTGACACACATGGTGGGAGCCGGAAGCACCTCATGCTTTACGACCTTCAGGTCCCGGCAAACAGCTTCCACAGCCCTTGCCGCCACAGCAGCTCCATACACGGGATCTGCGCAGAGATGGGGCTTGCCTGCGTGTCCGCTCTTTCCTGTTATGGTTACATTGTAGCGGATGCAGCCCCGGTGGGCTATGTGAAGACGGTTTTCCGTGGGCTCGCCGATGACAGCAAAACGCACCGGATCCAGGATTTTCGTCCGGCAGAATTCCTTCGTGCCCAGGCCCCAGATCTCTTCATCGATCACAAAGGCCAGTCGGAAGGGAACCTTCTGCTGATGATCCTTGGCCCAAACAGCCGCTGCCATCATGCAGGCCAGTCCCCCTTTCATGTCGCAGGTACCTCTTCCCGTATAGCGATCTCCCCTGTCCGTGAGCACAAAGGGATCCGAGTCCCATCCGTCTGCCGCGGGCACCGTGTCCATGTGACCGGAGAGAAGAATGGCAGGTGCGTCACCATTGGCACAGGGAAGCACATCGCTGTACAGGTTGGCCCGTCCGGGCTGTATCTCCTGAAGATGGCAGGGAATACCCTCCTGCTCCATCAGTTCCCGTATTCTCCGGGCACAGGCTGCCTCGTTGCCGGGGGCATTCACCGTGTTGATGCGGATCAGCTCCTCCAGATAAGCAATGCACAATGCCTCGTAGTCTCTTTCTGTTTTTTCAGGCATGGAAGCTCAGACCTCGTAATCCATGCAGATTCTGGTGGCGGTGTAGGGACGGACAAAGCCGTTGGCAGCTGCCACGTGATCCGGATGCACCGCATATCCCTTCAGTGCCTCTTCGTCTGTCAGGGTGGAGTCCAGCATGACATCGCAGTTGGAGGATGCCAAAGGCTCCGTGTTGACCTTAATCTCCAGAAGACCCGGTACCTTTCCTGCCAGAGCTTCCAGACTCGCCTTGATGCCGGCCTTGGCCTGCTTCTTTTCTTCTTCACTTAACTCGGACTTCAGAGTCCAGAGGATCACATGTTTAACCATCATATTTCCTTTCCGGTTCCCTCGTAATACCGTTTATGTAAAAACCATCGCTTCGGTATAACACAGCTGCGAAGAAACCCGGCTGTTTATTCCCGGTTACAGCGCCTATGAGGTACGAGCAACCGATATTTACGGAGAAAATCATACACTATAACCGGTGCAGTGTCAAAGCAGAACGAAGTGTGACTGTCTTTTTATGAACCTATAAGAATCTTGTTGTATATAGCTTCAAAAATGCTGAATTTGCCGAAATCTGCCTGCAGCGGAAATGTTATAATTTGGACAAATAACTATGCTCAGGAAAAGGAGGAAAAGCCCTTGCAAACGCTGTACTACATCCAGACAGATCTGGCCTGTGTTCTCATTCTGCTTCTGCTGCTGTACAACAGGATCAAAGTCGCCGGCCGTACCTTCAAGGATACCATGGAGAACTGGCTGCTGATCGCGGCAATTGTTATGAGCGCTTCGGATGTAGCCTCCTGGCTGCTGAACGGCGTTCCCGGAACATTTGCCCGGGTGATGCTGTACCTGAACAACATTCTCTATTTCCTGTCCTCTGTGACTTTGCTGGTGCAATGGCTCCATATCATCTGTCTGACAATGGGTGTCAGCAAGACAAGCACTGAAAGGATCACCCTGTTTACTTCCATCCCCGTAATGCTCTTTGCCCTGTTCCTCTTCACCACCCCCTTGCATGGCCTGCTGTTCACTGTAGATGAACAGAATGTCTATCATCGAGGTTCCCTGGTCTGGATCCACTGGCTGGTCTGCGGTCTGCATATTATCGGCTCCGTCATATTTACCATCATTCGTTCTTCCCGTCTGGCCTCTGCAGAGAGTCACTCCGAGGCACTTCTTCTGGTTATATTCTATATTTTCCCGGTAATTGCTCTGGTGGCTCAGGCCTTTTTCTATGGCGCCTCTTTAGTTCCCTTGGGTGTCACCCTCTCTCTGGTCATGTTCTGCACCCGACAGCAGAACTCTATGATCACCAAGGATGCCCTGACGGATGTCAATAACCGGGGGCAGCTGGACAGATTTCTCCATGAAAAATTCCAGAATCCTCACTCTGAAAGTGTCATCTTTCTGATTATGATCGATATGAACGGTCTGAAACGGATCAATGACCGCTTCGGACACCTGGCGGGAGATCATGCCCTGCAGGCCACCGCCTCCGTTCTGAAAAAAGTGGGAAACCAGCAAAAGAATCTGTTCATTGCCCGCTACGGTGGAGATGAATTTGTCATGTGCGGCATTGAAAACTGGGAGATGAACCGCACGGAAGTGCTGAAGGCACTGGAAAGGGAGACAGAGCAGTTCAACCGCTCCGAAGAGCTCCCCTTTGAAATCAGTCTCAGCATAGGATCTGCAGGAGCCAGCATCACCAACACCTCCGCCGTGGAGCTGATCAAGCAGGCAGACCATGATATGTATATTCACAAACAGGCAGGAAGGGACGGGTCCAAGGTATCATGATCAATCTCTTCACTCTGTTCTCTCTGGTACTGGCTCTTATGAGTCTGGTGGTGAGTGTCCTCTGCTTCCACCGGAAGGAGCAGGCCAGTTCCATCCTTGGATCGGCTTCTCTCTGCGCCTCTCTCATGACCATCAGCTATCTGGCCAGTATATTGCTCGGTACGGACCGGTATATGGCTATGTCCATTGCCAGCAGCATTTACTTATTCCTTCATGATATCGTACTGATCAGTCTTCTTTTCTATGCCAGGGTCTATGGTCATCTGGAGTTTTCTCCTATGGAGCGTGCTCTGACTTTCGTTCTCATCTTCATTGCAGCGGTGGATGGCAGCTGGATCCTCCTGAATCCCTTTATGGAGTTAGGCGTAAGCTATGTCTGTTCAAGCAATCCCACCGAGGGATACACCTACATCATTAAGCCCTTCTATCACCTGCATCTGTTTTTTTCCTATGGCATTTCGATTTTTACCGTTGTTCTGTTCCTGGTAAAAGGCTTTTCCGTTCCCCGGGAACTCAGAAGCTCCTATTTCTTTCTGCCTTTTTCCTTTGTGGTGATGCATGCTACCAACGGGCTCTACCTGGCTTTTCCCCAGCTGCATGAGGGCTATAATTACAACATCACCGTATGGCTTCTGGACATTGCTTTGGCATTCATCTACTATAATTCCTTCATCTATTCCAAGCCGCACATGCTGATGCGCTTCAAGAGTACCCTGTTTGATTCTCTGAATCAGGGCGTCATGATGTTCGATCTATACAACAATCTCATACTGTACAACGATCGGTGCGATGAACTGTTCACCGGAATGAAGATCCATCACGGTATGAAGCTGGATTACTTCCTGACAAAATCCGGCATTGAAAAGCTGATGCAGGATGTAGGTGCCCCGAATTCGGATAATGCCATAGTCACCATTTCCTATTTGACGGAAGAGAAGGAGCATCTCCCTCTGCAGTGCGATTATCGCATTCTGAAAAACCGTAAAAACAAAACACTGGGACGGTACTTCGTGTTTACGGATATCACCAATCAGATGGATCTGATGACAGGATATATCAGCTGGGACAGCGTGCTCATGAAAACTCCGGAGTCGGATAGGCTTCCGACGAATGTCATTGCCTGCGATCTTTTGGGTCTCACGAACATTAACCGTACCCTCGGTCAGGCAGAGGGAGACCGGATGCTGCGAAATCTGGCAGATACGCTGAAACAGGTCTTCATCGGAGATTATATCTTTGTCCGGGGACAGGATGCCGATCTTTATGTGCTCTGTTACGGACAGGCTGAGTCACTCCTTCATAACATCATGAAAGAAGTCTCCTCCCTCTTCAGTCAGCGACTGCAGTATGCCATCTCCCGCCGGGAGGAAAGCAGTACTGTCGCAAGTCTGATGCTCCGGGCTCAGGAGGGTCTCAGTTTTCGAAAGCTGACGGATATTCATTCCAACAGAACCTCTTCCATCAGTTCTCTGGTGCGGGCTCTGGAGGAATGTGACTCCGATACCGAAGCCCATGTGAGAAGGACTCAAGCCATGGGAGAGGTCCTGGGTCGACATCTGGACATCGACGATGTTCAGCAAAGCGAGCTGGCCATTCTCTGTCTGCTCCACGATATCGGAAAGATCGGTGTTCCTCTGGAAATTCTCAACAAGCCCGGAAAACTCAGTGAAGAAGAAATGATCATTCTCTGTTCCCATGTGGACAAGGGCTATAACATTGCCCGCAGCTCCTCGGAACTGGCGAGCCTGGCAGACATGATCCGCTATCACCATGAGCGCTGGGACGGCAC
>JABUST010000174.1 GCA_021442595.1 Lachnospiraceae bacterium
CAACACTTCTTCTTTTGGCACCTGAGGCTGAGCAAAAATGAGATTCCCTCAGGTGCCGCCCTGTTGACTTTCCCAAAACAAAGGGTATAATCAAACATATGAGCAACTATTCATATATTGTATCTGAATTAGATGCTGCATCCCGATTTGCTATTTTCCCGGATTTGATGTTTCACTCGGAATTATTGCTTCATCCGGATTTGATGCTGCATCCGGGATTATTCCCCAACCTCACCCAATGAAAGGACTCACCCATGAAAAAGACCTATAAGATCGATGTAGATTGCGCTAACTGCGCCAACAAAATGGAACAGGCTGCCAACTCCACCCCCGGCGTCAAAGCAGCCGTTGTCAACTTCATGACCTTGAAAATGAGTGTTGAATTTGAGGAGGGTGCAGACCCCCATACTGTCATGGAAGCTGTCCTCAAAAACTGTAAAAAAGTAGAAAGAGACTGTGAGATCTTCTTCTGATCTCTCTTCACCTTCTTCCATTTTTCATCGCTGCTTGAATATCATCGCTGCTTGAATATCATCGCTGCCTGATACACTCATCATCTGATAAACAGCAGGTCTTTGTCCTGAACACTAGTCCACAAGGATCTCTCCTTACACATTCCCATCATGAACCGTAAACAGAAAAAAGTTCTGATCCGCATCATCATTTCCGCCATTTTGGTAGCGACCCTGTCTCTCCTGCCCGTTCTGGGCCTTCCCCTGGAAGACCTAATGAACGGCTGGCTGGAACCGGGTCTTTTCATGATTCCCTACCTGATCATCGGCTACGACATTCTCCTGGAAGCCGGCACTAACATCCTTCGCCTCCAGCCCTTCGACGAGTGCTTCCTCATGGCCCTGGCCACCGTGGGCGCCATCATATTGGGTGACTATAAGGAAGGCGTAGCCGTCATGCTTTTCTACCAGATCGGCGAGCTGTTCCAGAGCTGCGCCGTGGACAAAAGCCGCCGCTCCATCGCCGAGCTCATGGACATCCGTCCCGATTATGCCAATTTGCTTCAGGAGGATGGGCACAGCGAAAGGGTCGATCCCGACGAAGTGGCCATTGGCTCCCTTATTCTGGTCCAGAGCGGCGAAAAGGTCCCCATCGACGGTGTGGTAACGGAAGGGAGCTCTTTCCTGGACACCGGTGCCCTCACCGGAGAAAGTGTCCCCCGCCGAGTGGAGCCCGGAGACGAGGTCATCAGCGGCTGCATCAACCAGAGCGGCCTTCTGACCATTCGGACCACCAGGGAATTCGGTGAGTCCACCGCCTCCAAAATTCTGGAGCTTGTGGAAGCCTCCGGCATGAAAAAGTCCCGCAGCGAGCAGTTTATCACCCGCTTCGCCCGCATCTATACCCCCGCCGTGGTGTACGCAGCCATGGCCCTGGCTCTTGTGCCGCCCCTGGTGCGCCTCCTCATGGGCACCACCCCCGCCTGGTCCGACTGGGTCCTTCGGGCCCTGACCTTCCTGGTCATCAGCTGCCCCTGCGCCCTGGTGATCTCCATCCCCCTCAGCTTCTTCGGCGGCATCGGCGGCGCCAGCCGTCAGGGCATCCTCATCAAAGGCAGCACTTACCTGGAAGCCCTGGCAAAGACCCGCATCGTGGCCTTCGATAAAACCGGAACCCTCACCAAAGGTGTTTTCGATGTAGACGCAGTGGAGGCCCTTCATCTAAGCGAATCGGAGCTCCTGGAAGCAGCTGCTTTGGCGGAGTCTCACTCCTCCCACCCCATCAGTCAATCCCTGCGCCGGGCCTATGCGGCCCGCTGTGACTGTCCCCCGGACCTGTCCCGCATTCAAAGTGTCGAAGAAATAAGTGGTCGAGGTGTAGTGGCTCTCATTAGCAATAATAATAATGAAAATAACCGATTCTTCACCAATACTGCAGGCGACCATACGAATGCTTCCTACACATCTGACGGCAAAGAGATTGATGCCAACACTTCTGACGACAGAAAAGCAGACACCAAAAAAACTGGTGTCAAAAGAATCGCCGTGGGCAGCAAAAAACTCATGGAAGATCTTCATGTAGTTATGGATCCTCCTGTCTCGACCGCCAAATCTACGATCAACGGGCAACCCTTCGGGCAGGAAACTTCCACATCAAAGGAGACCACTCCGCCGAGCTTTGTCGACATCCTCTCTGAAGAAGATTCCTCCGGCACCCTGATTTACGTGGCCATCGACGGTATTTATCAGGGCCGCATCCTGATCCGGGATGTGCTGAAGCCCACCTCCGCCCGGGCCATTGAAGGTCTGAAGGCCGCGGGAGTCCGCCGCACAGTCATGCTGACCGGGGACGTCCGGAGCGTGGCCGAATCCGTGGCCAAAGAGCTGCAGGTGGACCGTGTTTACAGTGAACTGCTGCCTCAGGATAAAGTCCTTAAAGTGGAAGCCTTTCTGGAAGAAAAGAGCAGCAAAGAGTGCCTGGCCTTTGTGGGTGACGGCATCAACGATGCTCCCGTCCTCTCCCGGGCAGACCTGGGCATTGCCATGGGCGCTTTGGGCTCCGATGCAGCCATCGAAGCCGCAGACATCGTCCTCATGGATGACGACCCCATGAAACTGGTGAAAGCCATCCGCATCGCCACCAAATGTCTGCGCATCGTCTACCAGAACATTTACTTCGCCATCGGGGTCAAGGTGCTTTGCCTGATTCTGGGGGCCCTGGGCATCGCAAACATGTGGCTGGCCATCTTCGCCGATGTGGGCGTCATGGTGATTGCGGTTCTGAATGCCATGCGGGCCATGAGCGTGAGGGACTGATCCGGTTTGGGAATTCTCCCCGCAGGAATTGCCCGCTTCTTGTGCTATAATAAGAAAAATGTCGACCCCGTGAATCGAAAGGACCGAATATGAAAAAGACCGACCTTAAGAAATATGCCCGCCTCATTGCCAGGAAAGGGGCCAACGTACAGCCCGGACAGCAGGTGGTCGTGGCCGCCGCCGTCACCGATGCCGACTTCGTCCACATGGTGGTGGATGAATGCTACAAGGCCGGCGCTTCCACCGTCAGCGTGGAGTGGGGCGACGACGCCCTGACCCTGTTGGACTACAAATATGCAGACGTCAAGGACCTGCAGGAGTTCCCCAGGTGGCTGCAGGAGAAGTGGAAATATCGGGCCAAAAAACTACCCGCCCGGATCTACATCGATTCCTCCGACCCGGATGCCCTGGCTGCCATCGACCAGAACAAGCAGATGGCCGTGCGCAAGGTCATTTCCCCCAAGGTCTGGAAGTACCGCAAGCCCATGGAGGGCCATTACCAGTGGACCATCGTGGCCATGCCTTCCGAAGCCTGGGCAAAGAAGCTTTTCCCTGAGGACACCGGAAAACAGGCTGTAGAAAAGCTCTGGCAGGCCATCATGACCACCACCCGTCTCCACGGCGACCCCGTGAAGAACTGGGAGGAGCACTCCGCCAACCTGGCTGCCAAATGCGCCATTCTGAACGGAATGAACATCAAAACTCTCACCTATCATAACAGCAAGGGCACGGATTTCACCGTAGGTCTCATGCCCCAGGCTGTCTTTGCCGCCGGCGCCGAAGACACCTTTGAAGGCATCACCTTCCAGCCAAACATGCCCACGGAGGAGTGCTTCACCTCCCCGGACAAGCGCACCGCCAACGGCACCGTCATGGCCTCCCTGCCCCTGTCCCTTATGGGCAAGGTGGTCTCCGATTTCGGTTTCACCTTCAAGGACGGTAAGGTGGTGGACGTCATCGCCCGTAACGAGGAAGAGAAAAAAATGCTCTCCGACCTGGTAAACATGGACGAAGGCGCTTCCTACCTGGGCGAGGTGGCCCTGGTGCCCTTTGACTCCCCCATCAATCAGACCGGCCTTCTGTTCTACAATACCCTCTTTGACGAGAACGCCGTCTGCCATCTGGCCATCGGCATGGGCTTCACCGACGTCATCCCCGGCTACGAGAAGATGACCGAAGAAGAGCGCAAGGCCCTGCCCCTGAACGACTCCGTGGTCCACACCGACTTCATGATCGGAACCGCCGACCTGTCCATCGTGGCAGAGACTGAATCCGGGAAGACCGTACAGATCTTTAAAGACGGCACCTGGGCCATCTGAGAAAGGAGCAGCCATGACCGATCATGACCACATCCATTTCACTGACAGCGCCCATGCGGAGGTCTGCGAAACATGTCAGGTCCACTCCTCCCTGCTGAAGCTGGTAAACGAGCAGCTGCCCCCGGAGGATCAGCTGTACGATCTGGCAGAGCTGTTCAAGATCTTCGGTGACTCCACCCGCATCCGCATTCTGTTCGTACTCTTCGAGTCCGAGGTCTGTGTGTGCGACCTGGCAGAAGCCCTCCACATGACCCAGTCCGCCATCTCCCATCAACTGGCCATCCTGAAGCACTCCCGCCTGGTCAAAGCCCGCCGTGACGGCAAACAGGTCTTCTACTCCCTGGCAGACGAACACGTCCGCACCATCATCGCCCAGGGCCTGGACCACGTATCAGAGTAACTAATTAAAGCAGTTTCCGGCTTTGGTAATAGCAAATTTAAATTCATCCAAAAGGAAACAATGCCCACCACCTGTTGTCGTTCAGACACAGGTGGTGAGCATGAAAACAAAAAAGAGCCTGCCAATGGCGCCTTTTCGAATACTCTGAGCCCAAACGCCATCAGCGTTTGGAGCGAAGCGTATGAGAAAAGGTCCTTGGCAGGCTTTCTCTATTTTTGATTCCATCCGCCTTCGCTCTTTGGAGCGAAGCGTATGAGAAAAGGGCTCTTGGCAGGCTTTCTCTTTATTCGACCTCAATCGCAGCCCTGCGGCTCAAGATCTCCCGAAGCACCTCCGGTTCCACCTTCGGAACCCGGTCATAGGTATAGACCCCATTCTGCTCCTGTTCAATATCCGTCAGCTGCGTATAGCACAGCCCCATGATCCGGGGATTATCCAGCAGCACATCCGTCAGCCCCTTGAACCGGCCGATGTACTCCTCCCGGCTGTGGGCCGCCGTACCATAGCTCCAGGCGCTTGCCCGGTCAGAATCAGACAGCTGATAAGCGGGATCATAGCCGATACCCCCGTACTCACTGACAAATACCGGACCGCCCTCATACTGCTGCCGGGGCTCCAGACGATCATAGAACTTGCCCTCCAAAGGAAAATGCTCCCCGAACTCCTCCGGATTCTGAGTATAATCATGAAGATCGTAAATGTCCGTCACCACATGGTATCCGCCGCTCACATCAATCACCGGCCGGGTGGGGTCCGCTGCCTTGGCGGCCAGATACACCACTTTCAGCAGATCATCATACTGCCGCTTATGGTTCCGGTCCCAGGTCTCGTTAAAAGGGCACCAGCCGATGATAGCCGGATGGTTGAAATCCCGTTCCATCTCCTCTAACCACTGGGGCAGGAAATGGTAGACCCCCATGGTATCCGTATGATCCAGCCCCCAGTTTCCATATTCGTCCCACACCAGATAGCCCAGGCAATCCGCATGGTACAGGAACCGCTCCTCAAAGGTCTTCTGATGCAGACGAGCACCATTGAAGCCCATATCCATGGAGAGGAGGATATCCCCCTTGAGAGCCTCATCGGAGGGCGCCGTGTAAATGCCATCAGGATAAAATCCCTGATCAAGCACCGTCCGCTGGAACACAGGCTTTCCGTTCAGCAGAAATGCACTGTCCGTCAATGCCACGCTCCGAAGACCAAAGTAGCTGCTGACCTTATCCTCTGTAGCAATCTTAATATCGGTCGGCAACTCTGCATCACTCTTACAGTCATTTTGAGCAGCTGCAGCCTTGTTTACCTGCATATCAGCCGCTTTATAACTCAGCTTCAGGTCATACAGACCGCCCTTTCCCACTTCCCAGAGATGTTCTTCTTCCAGAGGCAGGGTCAGAGTGTGAACGCCGCCCTTCGAGCTGCAGCTGACGCTGCCCATGGAGCGCCCCTCCCAGAAGGCTTCCGCCGTAAACTCGCCGGCCCCTCTCAGATCCGCCGTCAGCGTGAGAGAACAGGTCTCCGGAGAAGGAATCATGCGAACGCTCTCTACATGAGTGTGGGGCAGATACTCCACCCACACGCTCTGCCAGATGCCGCTGGTCCGGGTGTAATCGCAGGCATGAGAGAAAAACTCCTCACTCTGCTTGCCCCGGGGGATCATAGGATCCCGTTCGTCATCATAGACCTGCAGGGTGAGCACGTTAGTGCCGGGGTGCAGCAGGTCCTGAATATCAAAGCTGAAGGAGGTATAGCCTCCGGTGTGAGACCCGGCAGCCTGTCCATTCACATACAGGGTGCAGCTGTCATCCACCGCCCCAAAGTGCAGGCGAACGATGCTGACCAAGTCCGTCTCTTCCACTTCCAGCGTTCTCTGGTACCAAAGACCCAGGATAAAGTCCTTGTGCTCCACACCGGAGAGGCAGCTCTGGGGACAGAAGGGCACCAGAATGCTGCCGGAAAGCCGGGCATCCGGATTTGCAAGACCACGGGCGAGACCACTGCGGCCGTTATCCATTTCAAAGGCCCAGGTGCCATTGAGACACTTCCAGTTTTCTCTGACAAACTGCGGGCGGGGGTGTTCACTGCGAGGAATCATAAGAGTACTCCTTCCATTGACCTTTATTTTCTATCCATTGTAGCAACATAAGGCAGCTTTATCCACCTTTTCATCACAATGATAATAAGATATAATCGGCTTTGCATTTTCTTTCCGGGAGGTGGGCTCATGCTCTATCTGATTTTCTCCTGCCTGTTCTTTTCCGCCAGGACCCTGACCAACAAAGAGTACACCAAGGACTTCTCCGGTACTCCCTCCAACATGCTGTTCAATGCCATCGGCCTCAGCGTGACCTGCATCATCAGCATCCTTCTGGGCGGGGTACAGGTTCCCAGTACCAGACTTCTGATCATCGCTGCCATCTTCGGCCTGATGTTTGCAGGCACGGTGTACTTCATGCTGATCTGCTACGCCAAGGGACCTTTGGGTCTTGTGGCGCTGATCTTCAACCTTTGCTGCGTAGTACCCACTATGACCGGTTTTATCCTGTTCAAGGAGCCCTTCAGTTGGATGAAGCTGGTTGGTCTGCTCATGTTCCTGGGTGTGGTCATTCTGAGCTGGCAGGACGGAGAAGCCAAGGATCAGGGCGAAAAGGTGTACATTCCCGCAAAGATCTGGATGCCGGTGACCATCCTCACCATGCTTATGAACGGTTCCCTGTCCACCATGCAGAACATGGCCGTCCACTGGTGCGCGGATGAGAGCATCAACACCTTTAACTTCTGGGCCTACCTCATCGGCGGAAGCGCCCTGTGGATCGCCACATTTGTATGCAAACTGAAAAAAGGTGACTTCTCTCCGGTAATCGAGAAAAAGAGACGGTTCTTCTCCCTGGCTTTGATCTGCGGCCTTCTGGCCTCAGGCGGCAATATCATCATCATGTACGCCCTGAAGGTACTGCCCGCCTCTCTGGCCTACCCTCTCCAGAGCTCCATCATCACCTTGAGCCTGTACCTGATCGGTCTCTTCTGGTATAAGGAAGCCCGCACCCGCCTTGGTATTCCCATGGTGGTACTGGGCATTCTGAGTATTGTTTTTTTATCCATGGCTTAAGAAACATTTATCAAAAACGTAATACTATCTCACCTAACATGCAAACAGCCGCAGCTATTCGCTGCGGCTGTTTTTTGCTTAATCCGGGGCCGGGCCGTCAATGGGCCCTTCCCCGAACCAAGAATTCAATTGTTTTGCCTTTCTCAGGCTGCCTCTTCTTCCTTCTTCATCTTAGCGATGATTACGGCGCCTGCCATTGCGGACAGGGACATCAGAGCTGCCCAGAGAGCCATGCTGCTGTGGTCGCCGGTATCGGGAATCTTGGGAGTGTTGGTGTTGGTAACTACGAAGCCGTCCTTTGTATTTCCTGTGATCACGGTGACATAATCCGTAACCTTATCCTCGGAAATGGTGTAGACGATCTCTTCGCCGTCCTCGGTGTACATGGGCCATCTTCCGAAGTTGAAGGTCCAGTTGTCAGCCTCGGTAACGGTCAGGTAAGCCACCTCCACGCCGTCTGCGTACAGGCGGATGGTAATGCTTTCAGGTCTGGTCTTGTTGCCGTTGTCGGCATCCTTCCAAACCTTGATACCCTTGATTTCAATGCTGTCGGTATGAGGCAGGTCGGGGGTATTGGTGTTGGTGACTACGAAACCGTCTTCTGCATTTCCGGTGATGACGGTCTCATAATTGGCAACCTCATCCTCGTTGATGGTGTAGACGATCTCCTTGCCATCTGCGGTGTACTTAGCCAGATCATTGAAGCTGAAGGTCCAGTCATCATCCTCGGTAACCACTGAGTGAGCTACCTCGGCGCCGTCTGCGTACAGACGGATGGTGATGCTGTCGGGTCTGGTCCGGTTGCCGTTTTCAGCGTCATTCCAAACCTTGATTCCCTTTACGGAGATCACTTCAGGCACCAGAGTATTGACCACTTCGAAGCCTTCGTCTGCATTGCCCAGGATGGCGGAGGTGTATTCCTCAACCTCATCCTCGGATACGGTGTACCTGATCTCGGTGCCGTGGTCGCGGTACTTGGGCAGATCTGTGAACTTCCAGCTCCAGTCGTCAGCAGCGGTAACCTCCACACTGTCGATCTCGACGCCGTCAGCGTACAGACGAACGGTAATGGATACAGGGCGTTTGCCGAACAGGTCGTTCAGGTCGTACCAGGTCTTCTGACCTTCGATGTCACGAACCTCGGGGGTGTAGCAGTTCTTAACGTTGCAGCCGTCGATCTCTGCGGTGTATTCAGCCACAGGATCCTCGGTGATGGTGTACTCGATCTCGATGCCGCCGTCGCGGTACTTGGGCAGGTTGTTGAAGCTCCACTTCCACTCTTCCACGGTGGTCACGGTGACATGGTCGATCTCCACGCCGTCAGCCCACAGGCGGATAGTGATGGATACGGGACGCTTGCCGTCCTGGTCCTCAGAGTCCTCCCAGGTCTTTTCGCCGTTCAGGTTTACAAGAGCGGGAGTATGAATGTTGATAACTTCGTAGCCTTCGATCTCGGTGGTGTAGTTCTCCACTTCATCTTCGGTGAAGCTGTACTTGATCTCGGTCTCGCCGTTGTCCTTGTACTTGGGCAGATCGGTGAAGCTCCACTTCCAGTCATCTTCCTTGGTCACGGTGACTTCGTCGATCTCTACGCCGTCAGCCAGCAGGTTGATGGTGATGGAGGCGGGACGCAGACCATCGCGGTCGTCGTCATCTGTCCAGGTCTTGAAGCCCTCCAGATCTACAACCTCGTAGCGGTTCTTAATGGTCAGGGATGCAGCATCGTCGTACTTGACATCCATTTCCAGGATGCCGTCATCGTTGAAATCGTTGACAGTTACAACCACTTTATGGTCGGTCAGGTCATAGACCATGCCGGGAACCATGGCGGTGCGGTCCACAGTCTCGCGGATGATGTACTCGTACACACCGGCACCTTCAGTGAAGTGGATCTGTCCGAAGACAGCCACAGGATTCTTTTCGGTGACGGTCTGCTTTTCGGTACCGGCTGCGGGCATGGGTGCGTCATTAACAGCTGCCAGCTCAAAGGTGAAGCCGGACTGCTTGTCCCAGCGGTCGAAGTCCTTGGTGGCTTCCAGGTTTACGGTGATGGGAGTGTTATTGACCTGAAGCTCTTCGCCGTTTCTCAAAAGCTCAATGGTATGTCCGTTCTCAATGACGGTGGTACCTGCTTTGTCCATGTCGGAGGAGAAGCGGAACCAGATTTCGGTGTCCTTAGCAGGCAGATAGTAGCCTTCGGGGGCAACAGTCTCTACCAGGTAGTAGTCGTGGTCCACACGGAAGGATTCGTCGTTGCCTTCCCAGTTCTTGATTCGAAGAATTCCATCCTCGGGAACTGTAAAGGTAGCCAGCACCTGATCGGTCTTGCCGTCATGAAGCTGGAACTCAGCGCCTGCCAGTCTCTTGCTGTTGTCCTGGGCATCGGTCTTGATGAGGGTCAGTGCATAGACAGTTCCAAGTCCGCCGCCCTGCATTTCATGGGAAGCCTTCTTTTCTACATCAGCTACAAAGCCCTTAAGGGTAAGTTCATTGGTCAGCACTACATCGCCCTTACCGGAGACGCGGGTCTCATAGGTAATCTTAACAGCAGTAGCGTTGGGAATGGTAAAGGTCAGAGTGTGATTCTCATTGTCCAGAATGTAGCTGACTCCTGCAGAAGGAGAAACCTGAATGGAGCTCAGGAGCACTTCCTGATTCTCGGAGAACTTATCGGTAGCCGTGATAGTGGGCTCCGTACCGATCATGACGGCGCTCTTGTTCAGGACGATCTCGTAGCTGGCGGTCTCTACGACTACCTTCTTGCCGTTGATTTCCTTGTACAGCTTGCCATTTTCAAGGTTGGTGATGTTCTTCTCGATGGCCACAAAGGCATAGGTATATTTAGCCTCGGTCTTTGCGGTCTCGGTCTTGTGAGGCCAGGGATGATAGGTGACCACATTGGTGAAGGTGTGAGATACAGAAGGATCTCCGGCCTTCTTGGGAGTGGTAAGCTCATCCAGAGCATCTGCATCCTTAATGATCAGATAATAGGTGAACTCGCACTTTTCAGAGGTACTCTCCGTGATGCCGGTGATGACGATGTCATTGTCCTCATTGAAGGCTGCAGCAGGAGCGGTCTTTCCGTCAAGGGGAATCAGAGTGTAAGCGGCGCCGTCGGTGTCAAAGGCCTTGATCTCTTCCTTGGTAGCCACACGGAACCAGTCGGCCTTATCAGCATCGAACACATCCGTGAAGGTGGTGGTGCCGCCGGCGGTGGTCCTGGTATTCATGTCGCTGATGGTCAGCGTGAAGCGCCATACAGGGTACTTGACTCCGTCAATTTCCACAACACCTGCAGGAGCTACGCTGCTGTCCTTCTTAACAGAAAGGGGAGGAATCTGGGTGTAGTTATTCTTAATGATTACGACATTGTCACCGTGTACTGTGGTGATGACAGCCTCGGTTCCTTCTTCGAAGCTGCCGCTGCCTACCTGATAAGTGGTGGTCAGGGTATATTCCTTCTCAAGGTCAGTGCAGGGAGCCTTAATGGTTTCCTTAACGGTGTACTCGCCGGTAACCAGGCCGCTGAGGGTCTTCCATCTGCCGGCCAGATTTCCGGTGGAAGCTGCAACCCATCCGGCCCACATATCATTATAGGTGAAGGTCTCCTTGTAGCCGTTGGGACCGGTAACCTCAAAAACGATGGCCTTGCGCTGCTCTTCTGTCAGCTTGGAATCATCCAAAGCATCTGTGATGCACTTCCAGACAGTCAGAGAGGCTACGCCTTCGTAAGTGTTCTTAAAGTAAACGGTAGAGGTCTTTCCGAAGGAGACGGC
>JABUST010000216.1 GCA_021442595.1 Lachnospiraceae bacterium
AATCATAAAAAAAAAACAACCCTGCAGATATACGAGATACCTGCAGGGCTGTTTGATTCTTTGCTCTTCCTTCATTTTATGAAGCTGAGCTGACTGTCATACCCCGTACTGAACAAATATTAACCAGCTATTCCTATGGTTTCTTATTCAATGACCTCGGATACAGCCTTGGCCACGTCGGTTCCTTCCAATCCGGCGATGTTGATGTTTCTGTTGACTTTGGCATCATAGGTGCCGGCTTTCATGACCTCCACCAGATCCAGTCCTGTGACCTCTTTAACTGTTTCCAGTGTCTGGGCCAGAACGGTGGGCACGTAGGAACCCACGGTTCCCACGCCGTTACCTTCCTTGCCTCCGTCAATGATGGTGACTTTATCGATGGCAGACAAAGGCTGGGCAATGGCGCCGGCCATGTCAGGCAGAGCCTTGATGATCATTTCCATCATGGCAGCCTGACCATATTTCTTCATAGCCTCTGCCTTCTTTTCCATGGCTTCTGCCTCGGCAATACCCTTGGCCTCGATGGCCTTTGCTTCTGCTTCACCTACGGCACGGATACCTTCCGCTTCCTTGGTCTTGGCATACAGATCAGCCTCCGCCTGGGCCTTTCTGGCTTCTGCTTCCTTTTCTCTCTGGAACTTTTCAGCCTCGGCCTGGCGCTGACGCTCAAACAGATCGGCCTCGGCACGCTGCTGACGGGCAAACCGCTCTGCCTCGGCCTTTTTCTTGATTTCAGCTTCCAGGGTCTGCTCCGTCACTTCAACATCCTTGCGGCGCAGCTCGATCTCTCTCTCCTGCTTGGCAATGTTGGCGTTGGCTGTGGCAATTTCGATGGTCTTACGCTGAGCCTGCTGCTGGATGGCATATGCGGCGTCGGCTTCTGCCTGCTTTTCGTCAGATTCACGCTTCAGCTCTGCCTGCTTGATTTTCAGCTCGTTCTGCTTGGATGCGATTTCAGTTTCGGCGGCCACCTTGGCATCATTGGCCATTCTCTTGGCATTTGCCTCGGCGATGGCTACGTCCTTTTCGGCCTGGGCCTTGGCTATGGAAGCATCCTTCTGGATCTGGGACATATTGTCCTGACCCAGGGCGATGATCAGACCCTTTTCATCTTCAATCTTCTGGATGTTGCAGGAAATAATCTCAATACCCAGAGCGTTCATGTCCTTCTGAGCTTTTTCCTGAACCTCATCACCGAACTTCTTCCGGTCTGTGTTCAGCTCCTTCAACCGGACGGTACCGATGATCTCACGCATGTTACCCTGAAGAGAGTCCGTCAAGGCAGCAATGATGCTCTTCTCGTCCATGTTCAGGAAGTTCTTCATGGCAATCTTGATGCCGGCGGGGTCGGTCTTTACTCTAACCTTAGCCACCGCGTCAATGTCTACACCGATGAAATCCAGCGTGGGCACATAGCCGTTGGTCTTAATATCGATGCTGATCTGCTTCAGCACAAGAACGTCTTTCCGCTCCAGGAAGGGCAGCTTGATGCCGGCCCGTCCGATGAGGATCTTAGGTTCTCTCCGGGGTCCGGAAATGATATATGCTCTGTCCGGGGGTGCCTTCACATATCCGGTGCCGATGATAGCCAGCACCGCGATGGCAGCCAATACCAAAAAAACGATCAGAATGGGATCCATAAGTTACTCCTCCTGTAAAAGTTGCGTCTCAGAATGTCAATTCTTTTTTGCCTGATTGACATCATTACTACCTGATTGACGTCATTATAAGAGGGATCCCCCAGTGAATATATCGTGAGGCCGGCGAAATACAAATCCTATTTGCGCTCTTCGAAAAAAAACATCTCCCTTCTTCTGAGATATTATGCCTCCCCCACAAAAAAGAATCAGTTTCTGACCATTTTGGAGCAGCTTCTGATCTCTGAACCCGTTTTCCGGTCTTTACATTCGTTCTCCCCCTCAGTAAACTATGATCATCAATTCTAAGAAGAGAATCACCGACTGAATGCACTCACGTCCCACACCCTTGAACATTCAACCTCAGCGTATCGGGATTCTATCCAAAAACACCCAACAAGCAGAGGAAAGACCCATGCTGCAAGAAATATTGAAAGCCAGAAACCTGCTGCCTCTTGAATCCCGGGAAACCATGCTCCGGCTGCTGGAAGAACATTCCTACGGAAAACTACCCGACCTGCCTCTGACGGTTTCCGGCACCGCCGAGACGGTTCCCCACGACCTGGAGGATCCGGCCATAACCAGGCAGATCCTCCGCATCACCCTGCAGAAGGAGAACGGCGAATACTTCACCTACCCCCTGGAGTTGTACATTCCCGGTCACGTGGCTAAGCCGCCGGTGCTGATGCACCTTCATATGAACGGAAACCACGGGGATTCACGGGTGGATATGCGCAGGGAGATCCTGGGGCGTGGCTTTTCTCTGGTGCGTCTTTCCAACGAGGATGTAATGCCCGACTCCCGGAACGGCAACTACGAAACCATGCTGGGAGCTTTCCTGGGAATGCACAATGACCGGGGACCTGAAGATACGGGAAAGATCGGCCTCTGGGCCTTCGCCTGCAGCCGCGCCCTGGACTATCTTCTGACCCTGCCCGATATTGACGCAGCCCACACCTTTCTCCTGGGCCACTCCCGACTGGGAAAGACCGTGCTCTGGGCCGGCGCCCGGGATGAGCGATTCTTCGGCATCCTGGACAACGCTTCCGGCTACGGAGGAGCCGCCACTTCCAGGCACGGCGCCTGTCCCTTCGGAGGCGGCGAGAGGGTCGTGGATTTCATTCGCGCCGGCAGCTGGGATTGGTTCTGTGAGAACTTCAAAAAATACACAGAGGATCTGGAAGAGGCCAAGCCCTATGACCAGGCTTTTCTGCTGGCACTTTTGGCTCCCCGCTTCTATTGCATGGGCACCGCCGATGATGACCCCGGTGCTGATGCTGATTCCATGTATCTGACTGCTCTGCACGCCTCCTCCGCCTGGGAGGCCCGGGGAGCTAAGGGACTGGTGGCTCCGGACAGAATGCCCCATCCCGGAGATGTATTCCATGAGGGGAACATCGGATTTCACCAGAGGGAAGGAAAGCATGAGCTGAACCGGGAAGACTGGGAACATTATCTGGACTTTATGACGGAAAAGCTGACCCGGAATGATCCTTGAAAGGACAAAGGAAAATTACTCCATATCTCCCAAAGAGAATAATTCTATCATATTGAACATCCGGGCCATTATCTATAGATTACTGCCGGATCAAATAAGATAATCTACTCTATCATCCAAGGAGGACACCATGTTTAAAATCGGACTTCAAATGTACTCTATCCGCACCCTGGAGGGCAATCTCATGGATCACCTGGAGCTGGCTGCCAAGCTGGGCTTTGACGGTGTGGAATTTGCAGGCTTCGGCAGTTACAGCGCTGCTGAAGTCAAGGAAAAGCTGGACAGTCTGGGGCTGATCTGTATGGGCACCCATACCGGCATTAACCTTCTCCGGGAGGATCTTCCCGGACAGATCGCCTTTCATAAAGAGATCGGTGCTCTGTCTCTGAACTGTCCCGGCATCCACCCGGACTGCGGGGAGGATGCTTCCGACGAAGAAAAGCTGGCCGCCTGGAAGGCTTTGGCAGGGGAACTGGATGCGATTGGAAAGGCTGTCACAGAGGCAGGTATGGCCTTCTGTTACCACAACCACTCCTTTGAGTTCGCACCCATTGGGGATACCTGTCCCGAGGAGATCATTTTTGATAACACAGATCCTGCCTATGTGAAGGTGGAACTGGACACCTGCTGGATCGAAAACACAGGCCGCTCTTCTGTGGAATTCATGGAAAAATACAAAGATGCCATGCATCTGCTCCACGCGAAAGAGCTTACGGCTGTGGGTGATCCCACCGCAAAGGTCCTGGGTCAGGGGTGTATTCCCTTCCCGGAGATTCTGGAGGAGGCGAAGAAGCTGGGCATCGGTACTCTCATCATTGAGCATGAAGGTACCGAGGGTGATGTAGCCGGAGATATTCGGGAGGGTCTTCTCTACCTGAGAAGCCTTGACAAATAACGAGAAACGGCTGCCCGTTGGGCAGCCGCTATCTATATAGGATCATTATAAAGATAACCCCCTTCAAACCTGCTTTGCGAGCGGATCTGAAGGGGGTTTCACCAACACGTTTTGTCCTATAACTTTGAAGTGTTTTTCACTAACACGTGCTGTCCTATAACTCTTAATTTCTGTCAGCGCTTGATGTCGAAGTTCATATTCATGATTTCCTTGATGGCCATCACATCATCGGTGATGTTGGCGTCACCTCGAATGGTATGCTTCAGCACGGAGCTGGCAACAGCGAAGTTCACCATATCCATGGGCTTATATTTACGCATGGACGCATAAATCAGTCCGCTGGCAAAGGCATCCCCGCCGCCCACACGATCCAGAATATTAAAGGTGAACAGCTTACTTTCAAAGGTATGTCCCTGATAATACATAAAGGCCTTCAGGCTGTTCTGGGAACCGGAATGGGCATAGCGCACATGGCGCGCAATGCACTGAATGTTGGGATACCGCTCGATGAAGTGCTGGAACACTTCGTCCTGCTCTTCATAGCTTGGCTGGAAAGGAATATTGTCCTTCCAGTCACCCTTGGAATGATCCTCCTCATCCTTCCACAGATGATAGGGCTCAATGCCGAAGAGTACGTCCACATAAGGAAGACATTTGGTGCAGTAATCCCGAGCCTCCTCCCAGGTCCAGAGCTTGGATCGGAAATTGCCGTCAAAGCTGGTGGTAAGACCCATCTCTTTGGCCGTGATCAGACAGTTCAGAGTAAAATCTGCGCAGGAAGGGCTTAAAGCAGGAGTGATGCCCGACACATGAAGCCAGGAATAACCCTCCAGAAGAGCGGGAATATCTACCTTTGAAAGGTCGTATTCCGTAATGGCAGAATGCTTCCGGTCATAAGTCACCTTGCTGGCACGAATGCCGTAGCCGGTTTCCAGATAGTAGGTGCCCAGGCGGTGAGTGGGTGTCTCCTCCGGGGTAGACAGGATCACCGGTGTACAGTGCACATCATTGGAACGGAGGGTGCGGATGGCACTTTTACCGATGGAATTGTTGGGAACCACCGTGAAAAAGGTGGAGTCGATTCCCAGATTCGCCAGAGCCAGGGCAATATTGGCCTCGCTGCCTCCGTAATTGGCCTCAAAGGTGTTGGCCATGCGGATTTTCTCATAGTTCGGAGGGGTCAGACGGAGCATGATCTCTCCGATGGTGATGAACTTATCACTGCTTTTCAGGTTCCTTAATAAGGGATTGCTGTGTTCCATAAGTATACCTCCTTATATAGATTGTCGATTTACCCTTCAGTCAGATCTTCAACTGAAGGAAGCGTTGATTGCTTGACTTTGCAATCACCGGAAACGTCAGTTGCCTGCTTGTATCTACTGTCATTTGCGTCGTCAGTTGACCGTCTCTACCCGAATGGTGTTGGTGTTTCCGGACCGTCCGCTGATGCGTCCGCCCGTCAGCACCACGTTGCTGCCCCTGGAGAGATGGAGCACTTCCTTGGCCGACTTGATGGCCTGGTAGAACATGACATCCATGGAGTCGAACTCCTCTGTAAGCACCGGCGTGACTCCCCAGCTGAGATTCAGTTTCCGCCAGGCCTTTTCATTGGTGGTAAAGCCGATGATGTCCACCGGACAGCGGAATCGGCTCACCATACGCACCGTGACACCGGAAAGGGAACTGATGACGATCCCCTTTGCATTTGTGTCAATGGCCATGCTGCAGGTAGCATGAGAGATAGCGTCCAGATTGTTCTGCAGGACATACTTTTCTGTTCTGAATCTGTCAATATAATCAATATCTTTCTCGGTATATTCTGCGATCTGCGCCATATACTTGACGGCGTTCACCGGGTATTTGCCCGCTGCGGATTCGCCGGAAAGCATGACAGCAGAAGAACCGTCATAAACTGCATTAGCCACATCAGAGATTTCGGCTCTTGTGGGACGGGGATTATAGATCATGGATTCCAGCATCTCCGTGGCGGTGATGACCCGCTTGCCCAGCAGACGACACTTCTTAATAAGATACTTCTGGACAGAGGGAACCTCCACAAAGGGAATCTCCACCCCCAGATCGCCTCTGGCCACCATGATACCGTCGGCCACTTCGCAGATCTCGTCGATCTTCTCCACGCCGGAACGGTTTTCGATTTTTGCGATGATATCGATGCTGCTGCCGCCGTTGGCATTCAGAAAATCCTTCAGGGCCTGGACATCGGATTTATTGGATACAAAGGAAGCTGCCACGAAATCCACATCGTTTTGAATGCCGAAAAGCAGATCCTCCTTATCCTGCTGACTGAGATAGTCCCCCTTCATGACATGATTGGGGAAATTCATGCTCTTGCGGTCGGAGATGACGCCGCCGGTGATGACCTTTGTGATGACATCTCTTTCCGTCAGCTCTGTAACTTCAAACACCAGCAGCCCGTTATTGACGAGGATCCTGTCTCCCACAGAAAGCTCTTTGACCAGTCCGTCATAGCTCACGCTGACTCTGGTCTTATCTCCCTCCACATCATCAATGGTGAAGGTAAAGGTGTCTCCCTCGGAGACAACCGCCTTTTTGTCCCGAAAGGTTTTAATGCGGTACTCAGGTCCCTTGGTGTCCAGCATAATGGCGATGGGAAGATTCAGCTCCTCCCTGACCCGCTTGATCAGATCGATTTTTTCCTGGTGCTCCGGATATGTCCCGTGGGAAAAATTCAGCCTTGCTACATTCATTCCGGCCTTGGCCATCTCGGAAAGGACTTCTCTGTTATCGCTGGAAGGACCGATGGTGCAGATGATCTTTGTTTTTCTCATGGTAAATTCTCCTGAAAACCCGTCAGGCAGACCGGGCGGTGCCGGTCTGCCTGAACAGTTTTTATTTAGTCCTGATCTACCAGAACATTAGTCTCATTCTCAGCATCGAAGAAATGCATGACCTTACCTGCGAAGGTAACCCACAGCTTCTTGCCGTTGGTCATCTCGGTGCGCAGAGTAGCATCCAGATCGATGGTGGGAATACGAAGGATCAGCTTGGTGCCGTCCTCAGTGAGAACATGCAGATGCAGTTCGGAACCCATCATTTCGTTGACTTCCAGGGTCACGGGGATGGCGTTGGCTGCACCCTCCTCTGCCAGAACCATATGCTCGGGACGAACACCCAGGGTGATCTTTCCGGCAGCAATGTTCTTTTCCTTCAGCATGGCACCCTTGATGCCATCAACCTTGATCTTGGCGCCGAAGGGAGTCACATAGTACTCTCCGTTCTCCTTAAGAAGCTCCGTGCCCATGATGTTCATTTTGGGGGCGCCGATGAACTCTGCAACAAACAGGTTCTTGGGCATCTCGAACACTTCCGTGGGAGTTCCCACCTGCATGATGTAACCGTCCTTCATGATAACGATACGATCACCAAGAGTCATAGCCTCGGTCTGGTCGTGGGTAACATAGATGAAGGTGGTCTGCAGTCTCTGGCGCAGAAGGATGATCTCAGCTCTCATCTGGTTGCGCAGCTTGGCATCCAGGTTGGAAAGAGGCTCGTCCATCAGGAATACCTTGGACTCGCGGACCATGGCACGACCGATGGCAACACGCTGTCTCTGTCCGCCGGACAGAGCTCTGGGCTTACGCATAAGGTACTCGGTGATGCCAAGGATCTCTGCAGCGCGGGTAACCTTCTCGTAGATCTCATCCTCAGGCATCTTCTGGAGACGCAGAGAGAATGCGATGTTGTCGTATACGCTCATATGAGGATACAGAGCATAGTTCTGGAAGACCATGGCAATGCCGCGATCCTTGGGCTGAAGGTCATTAACTACCTCGCCGTCGATCTCTACGGTACCGCCGCTGATATCCTCAAGGCCTGCTACCATACGAAGAGTGGTAGACTTTCCGCATCCGGAGGGGCCGACGAATACGATGAATTCTTTATCTTTAATGTCCAGATTAAAGTCATGGACGGCTACGACGTCTTTATCGTAGACCTTTTTAACATTTGTCAGTTTGACGCTTGCCATTTTAATTCCTCTCCTTTTCTAAATTGTGGGATCAACCCTTGACGGCACCGCCGGTAACACCCTCTACATAGTACTTCTGCAGGCACATGAAGAGTACAGCTACCGGGATAGCGACAATTACACCGCCGGCACAGAACATGGTATATCTTTGGTCGATCTGATCCAAGGATAGCCATCCGTTCAGACCAACGGCAACGTTCATACCTGCCGACGTACCGAAGGAGATGTAGCGAGCGAACACGAAGTCGCCCCAGGGGCCCATGAATGCTGTCAGAATAGTATAAATGACGATGGGCTTGGACAGAGGAAGGATGATCTTGAAAAGGATCTGGAGTCTGGTGGCACCGTCTACACGGGCAGCCTCGTCCAGAGATTTGGAAATGGTATCAAAGAAACCCTTGGACACATAGTAGCCCATACCGGAGGATGCGATGTACACCAGGATCAAACCGGGCACAGCATTGGCCTGGGTCATGCCCAGATCCTTCAGAACACGGTACAGGATGATCATGGTCAGCATGCCGGGGAACATTCCCAGAACCAGCATCAGCTTCATCAGAGGCTGACGGAGCTTAAATCTGAAACGGGACAGGGTGTAGGACATACACAGGACGATCATGGTCTGCAGTACGGATACTACCAGG
The DNA here is from genome assembly GCA_021442595.1 of Lachnospiraceae bacterium. Lineage (GTDB taxonomy): Bacteria > Bacillota > Clostridia > Lachnospirales > Bianqueaceae > RUG760. The sequence goes on from JABUST010000216.1 coordinate 8,684, forward strand.
GCCATGATGAAGGTGTTCAGATACCAGACCTTGAAATCGGTCTTCAGCAGAGCTGCATAGTTATCCCATCCCCACTGCTTGGGAAGGATATAACCTACCTGCCAGGTGTTCTCCACGCGGAAGGACTGCAGCACGATGCACACAAAGGGAATCAGCCAGATCACGCTCATGGCGATCAGGATAACGTAGATAACAGTATTGCTGACGACACGGGAGGCTTTCAGGCCCATGTGTTTCTTCATGGATGCATTGTTGGTGCTCATTACTGATAATCCTCCTCATTCTTGGTAGAGGGCATGATTCCGTAGACGACCAGAGAGATGACTGCGGCCACCACAAATACCATGATACCCACAACAGAAGCCAGATAGTACTGAGCTTCGGCGCCGGTAGTAATCTTAAACAGCCAGGTGACCAGCAGATCGGTATAACCAACGGAGCCGGCAGCTGTAGATGCCGCGGAGTTGGTGGGACCGCCGCCTGTCAGAAGGTAGATTACGTTGAAGTTGTTCATATTACCGATGAAAGAGGTCAGAAGATAAGGACCGGTAATAAACAGCATATAAGGCAGAGTGATCTTGGTGTACTGCTGCCAGGGGTTTGCGCCGTCGATGCGGGCAGACTCATACAGGTCAGCAGGAATATTCATCAGAATACCGGTGGTGATCAGCATCAGATAGGGGATACCGATCCAGATATTGATGATGATAACCGTGATACGGGCCCAGGTGGGATCCTCCCAGAAGGGAAGCGCCTTGGTAATCCATCCCAGATCCATAAGCAGACCGTTCAGAATACCGTTCTTTGCAAACATCTTGGAGACGTACAGCAAAGAGATAAACTGAGGAATAGCAATGGTCAGAACCAGAATGGTACGCCATACCTTCTTGAACTTGATACCCTTCTTGTTGATCATCATGGCAACGAACATACCAAGGAAGTAGTTGGTGAAGGTGGCGAAGAATGCCCAGATCAGGGTCCAGGTGAGTACCTCGCCGAAGGTGGCGGAGTAATTCTGGGAGCCGCTTGTCCAGTTAAGCAGCTGACCGAAGTTGGTGGTGCCGACCCAGGTAAACAGGTTATTGATGTATCCGTCATGGGCGCCGTCATAGTTTGTGAAGGCCACCAGGATCATGAATACGATGGGCATAACGGTGAAGATCAGAATACCGGTCAGGGGCAGTGCCAGCAGGGTCTTGTAGAACTGCTCATCTACCAGAGAGCGGATATCGTCCTTTCCGGACTTAAGCTTCTTACCCTTTGCCAGATACTCCTGGGCAATCTTATTCTGCTTGACATTCAGTCTCCAGGTATAAAGGAAAGCAATGATGAAAAACAGAGTCAGAACGCCGTAGAGCAGAATCTTGAAGGAGTTATCGTTGTAGGTGGGAACATAGGTGTCCAGAATGGCATCGTAGCTGGTGGTAGGCCCGGTCTTACCCAGAGAAGGAAGCATGGACAGCCAGTATCCGCCGGAAACGACCATGTAAAAAATGAACACAAGTTCCATCAGCAGGAACATAATGCCTCGAAGCACCTGTCCTCTGCGGATGGAGCCATATCCCATGACAAAGAAGGAGATGCGAGTGTTGACGTCCCCGTTCTTAAAAGTGGAGCCGATGTCCCGGAATTCTTCCTTGACATCGATAGCTGCGTTTTTGAAAAAGCGCCCGATGGTTAAAAAGCCATTTTTAATCGCAACCGGAATTGAAACAAAAAAGGATGCGATCTTGTAGAGGAACTTATTCCATTTCGACAGCTTCAGATATTCCAGATCGCTGTATGTTTGCATGGTATACCTCAATTTAGCAAAAGAAGGCCGAAAAGAACAAATCTTTCGGCCTCCTTTCCTGATAATCGGAATCTAAGTGATGTTTGTCCGGGTGAATTACTCGAACAGAGCGTTGATCTTAGCTTCGTAGTTGTCCAGAGCAGCCTGCAGACCGGCATCATCGGTAGCAGCCTTGATGTCGTCGCCGATGACCTTTGCCAGATCCCACCAGGAACCGTGGATCTGGCCCTGAGGTACGGAATAAGCATTCTGCTTGAACAGAGCGGACAGACCGGGGTTAGCCTGAACAGCGTCGGAAGCCTGAGCTTCGGAGTTTGCGGGACCCCATGCAAGAGTCTCATAGCGCTCCATCTGGCACTCGTAAGAGGTCAGATACTGAGCCAGCTTATGAAGAGCAGCACCCTTCTTGGCATCGGTCTGAGGCTTAACGCCCAGAAGCTTGCAGCCATTGAAGGAACCGATGTGATACTGCTGTCCGTCAACGGTGAAGGAAGGAAGATCGGTGCATCCCATGTTGTCGCCGAGGATAGCTTCAACAGTAGCGTAGTCCCACTGACCGGTAACAACCACTGCAGAACCGGAGTCAAAGTCGGAACCGGAGGAGGAGCTTACAAAGATGGGAGAATCCACCAGCTTCTTGATGCCCTTAGCGGCGATCAGACCGTTAGCGGAGTTGAAATCATCCTGAACGCCGATGAAGTTTCCATCATTGTCGCACTCCCAAACGGAGGTGCATCCGCATCCGAAGAAGAAGGAAGCCAGATACCAAGCGGAGGTGTTCATCTCGAAGGAGATGTTCTTGTTGGCAGCTTCACAGGCAGCGATGATGTCTTCCAGAGAATCAACGATGTCCTCGGAGATGACGCTCTTGTCATAGTACATGAAG
>JABUST010000173.1 GCA_021442595.1 Lachnospiraceae bacterium
ACGCTGCTGCATACCCACGGTGATATCCTCCACCCGGGCATCCAGATCTACCTTCAGACCGTATTTTTCAGAGAGCTCTGATACCTTTTTCCTGGCATTCTTCTTCTGGAGAAAGCCCATCCTGGTTTCTTCGGCTCCCAGGATGATATTGTCCAGAACTGTAAATACATCCACCAGCTTGAAGTGCTGATGGACCATACCGATGTGCAGCGCAGTAGCATCGTTGGGGCTGTTGATGGTGACCTTCTCCCCATCCTTGCGGATCTCACCTTCTTCGGGCTGATAAAGGCCGAATAACACACTCATGAGTGTAGATTTTCCGGCGCCGTTTTCTCCCAGCAAGGCATGAATCTCTCCTCTTCTGAGCTGAAGAGTAATATCATCGTTCGCCTTTATACCGGGGAATTCCTTGGTAATGTGGAGCATCTCGATTACAAAATCAGAATTGTTTTCCATGCATCCATCCCCTCTCCTGTAAATTATGAAACACAGGCAGCAAAACTAGATACCATGCTCTGCTGTCTGCATGCATACTTATGATGATTATATAAAGAAATCAATGGTAATTCAAGAAAAAAGCAGACCCGGAAGAGAATCTCTCCCGGGTCTGCTCTCAGGTTTGTTTCCCTGCTGAAACGGTTGGTTTACGATTCAGTAAGGATTCGCCGGATTATTCAACAATGTTCAGATTAACATGCTCGGTGCTGGACAGATTGTCGAAGTTGTCATCTACGGTAAGTTCACCGGAGACGATCTTTGCAAGCATCTCTTCGTACTCAGCAACGCTCCAGTTCTGCAGAGACCAGGTAGCGGTGGGCAGACCAACAGCCTTTTCGGCAGCGCCAAGGTTGGTGGTGTTGTTGCCGTAGTTAGCCCAGCTTCCGTCAAAAGCAGCGGTCAGCAGCTGGTAAGCAGCCTGATCGATGCCCTTCAGAGCGGAGGTGATAACGGTGGTGGACTGAGTGGACTGGTCAACATCAACGCCGATGACAGCTGCATCGTTAGCGGAAGCAGCATCGGTAACAGAGCTGAAAATGGAACCGCCGCAGGAGAAGATGACCTCGGTGCCGTTCTCATACCAGCCGTTGCACAGGGTCTTCAGCTCGTTGGAGGGAGAGAAGGTAGCGCCATACAGCCAGGTGTAGTTGATGTCAACAGTAACGTTCTTGGCAGCGGCAGCAGCCTCAGCGCCCTGAACATAACCGTAACCGTAACGGCAGCATGCGGGGTTGGTTCCACCGCCGCCTCCGCAGAAGCCGAGCTTGGTGTAACCTTCCATAACAGCTGCATAGCCGGCAAGGTAACCGCACTGCTCCTCATGGAAGCAAACTGCAGCCACGTTGTCCAGACCAAGTGACCAACCATCGATGAAGATGAACTTCACTTCGGGATAATCCATAGCAGCTCTTTCCAAAGCGCCTGCCTGCATGAAACCTGCACAGACAACAACAGCAGCGCCGTTCTCGGCAGCAGCCTTCATAGCGTCGTAACGGTCGTCATCGGTAGCCTGATCTCCGTTAGCGGGCTGATAGTACTTGTAGGAAAGACCCTGCTCGTTAGCGTAGAGCTTAACGCCGTCGTAGGTACCCTGGTTGAAGGAACCGTCCTTCAGCTGACCAACGTCGGTAACAAAAGCAACAGTGTACTTTCCGTCTTCGGAAGTCATGGTATCAGCGATATCATCTGCAGAGAAAGCAGTATTCTCGGAACCATTGTTTCCGGAATTCCCGTTATTGCTGCCGCAAGCTGCAAGGCTGAGGACCATGGCAATAACAAGGAACAGAGTAATGAATTTCTTCATCGTGTTTCCTCCTGTTTTAATTCCTGGTGGAATATAGACAAATTAACGACGGAATTATATCATTCGAGGCTAAGTGTTGCAAGGCGAACAACGCAACGAACACGAAAAAACTCCCTGTTTCTTGAAAAACAGGGAGTTTACATCAGATTTTTTATGTATTTGTTAACTATTCCGGACAGCAACCTCCAGAGCCAGCTCCATCATCTGATGGAAGGTGGTCTGCCGCTCCTCGGCGGAGGTAGCTTCCCCGGTAATGATATGGTCGGAAATGGTCAGGATGCCCAGAGCTTTCTTGCCGGCCTTGGCTGCATTCATATAAAGAGCAGCGCATTCCATCTCTACAGCCAGGACACCCAGATCCATCCAGGGCTTGTTGGCAGTAGGGTCTGCATCGTAGAAAGTATCGGAAGAGAGAACATTGCCTACCTGATAACGCAGGCTCCTCTCTTCGGAGATTTCGGCGGCACTCTTCAAAAGAGAATAATCGGCGATGGGGGCAAAGGTTCCCCGGCAGCCGAACTGGGCACCGTAGGCAGAGTTGGTGCAGGCACCCTGGGCCAGCACGATATCTCTCACCTTCAGTTTTTCGCTGATGGCTCCGGCACTGCCTACACGGAGTATATTTTCCACTCCGAAGAAGTTGAAAAGCTCATAACTGTAGATACCGATGGAGGGCATGCCCATGCCGCTGGCCATGACGGATACGGGAACACCTTTGTACAGTCCGGTGTAGCCCTGAACACCGCGAACATTGTTCACCAGCTTCAGGTTCTCCAGATAGGTCTCGGCAATGAATTTGCTGCGCAGAGGATCTCCGGGCATGAGAACGGTTTTGCCGAAGTCGCCGGGAACCGCATTAATGTGAGGGGTGGGATAGGGATTGCTCATAGTTGTCTCCTTAATGTGTGTAATATAGGATCAGATTTCTGACAGGGACAGTTGAGCCCGTTGGGCCCGTTCTCTGGCGATGCGCTTACGCCAGCAGGAATGACACATGGCGATGTAAGAATCATTGCCGCCCAGGAAGACCTGTTCTCCTTCGGTGATGACCTTTCCGTCGGGACTGATCCGGGCATTCACCGTGGCCTTGGATCCGCAGTCGCAGATGGTTTTAATTTCCGTGATGGAGTCTGCCAGCTCAAACAGGCGGCTGCTTCCGGGGAAAAGCTTGGTCTGAAAATCGGTTCTCAGGCCAAAGCAAAGAACAGGAATATTCCTCTCATCCACCAAACGCCGCAGCTGATCGATCTGGGCAGGAGTGAAGAACTGGCATTCATCGGCGATGATCACATCCGTCCGGAGTCTGGCAGAAAAACGGTCTACCAGATTGTCGGTTTTTGAGATCACATCCGCTTCGGCTTCCAGTCCGATGCGGGAACGGATCACGGAGATGCCGTCACGGCTGTCGGTTGCAGGCTTGATGAGCCACACCGTCATACCTCTCTCCTCATAATTGAATTTTGTGATCAGGGCGTTGGCAGTTTTACTGGAGCCCATGGCACCGTATTTGAAGTAAAGCTTAGCCATAGGAAAGCCTCCTTTGGTTTGTAAAGATCAGAACTGGAAATAGATAAAGTTGGAAGCGTCGTAGCCGCTGCCCCACACACCGAAAACCAGAACTGCAAAGATGCCGATGAGCATGGCCGCAAGCCATTTCCAGTAGCAGTCCATAAACAGATCCCGAACACGAATTCCCATCAGCTTCATAATATCCGCTGCTCCCAGAAGTAAAAGACTGAAAAGCAGAAGCAGTATGTTAGTGCTGTCCAAACCAAGAGAAGAGGCGGAAACTGCAGAAAGGGCGGAAAAAGAAAGGTCCGAAAAGATAGTGCGGATGACCTGAACTGCGCCGGTCATGTCGGGTGCCCGGAAGAAAATCCATGTCAGGTCTACCAATACAAAGGTGATCAAAGCTCCTAAGACTCTTCGAAGTATCTTTGAGATACCCGTGGGATTAGGGCGAAGCAGCTTATCTTTCAGTGGCTTAAGCATCTCTTCCAGAATCTGATAGATACCGTTTAATCCTCCCCAGATGACGAAGGACATATCTGCTCCGTGCCAGAGACCGCTCACCAGAAACACGATCAGCTTGTTGCAGTATTTACGGCAGGTACCCTTCCGGCTGCCTCCCAGAGGAATATACAGATAATCCTTAAACCAGGAAGTCAGAGAAATATGCCAGTTTCTCCAGAAAGAGGAAACACTGTCTGCCAGGTAGGGAGCCCGGAAGTTCTCCATCAGGTCGATTCCCAGGACTTTCGCTGTTCCCATGGCAATGACGGAATATCCGGAGAAATCACAGTAGATCTGAAAGGCAAAGAGAACAGAAGCCAGAAGGAGAGCCCATCCGTTCTGCTCTGCAAGACGGTTGTAAACATGATCTACCAGAATGCCGGCTCTGTCTGCGATGACCAGCTTCAGAAAGAAACCCCAGACCATGAGGAGAAGGCCTTCTCCTGCATGCTTAAGCTTGAAAGAAGCCGGCTTTGCCAGCTGTTTCAGCAGGTTTGAGGAACGTTCAATGGGACCGGCAACCAGTTGAGGAAAGAAGGACACGAACAGAGCATAGCGAAAGAAATTCTTTTCGGCGCCAATGTCTCCTCTGTAAACATCCATGGTATAGCTGAGAGCCTGAAAGGTATAAAAGGAGATACCCACAGGCAAAAGCACATCCAGCACAGGGGGAGTGAAGCTGATGCTGAAAAGACCCAGTACAGAAACCACCAGATCACAAGTGAAGTTGAAATATTTGAAGAAGAAAAGAATGGACAGGTTCAGCAGAAAGCTTACAGCCACCACCCATTTCATTCTCCTGTACCGAGTATGATCTTCCGTTTCTGAACTGCGAATACGGTCAATGAGGAGACCGCTGAGATAGGTCACACCGGTGGAAGTAAGGATCAGCAGTGCATAGCGGGCATTCCAGCACATATAGAAATAGTAGCTGGCTGCCAGAAGCCAAAGGTATCTGATCTTCTTCGGTATGACAAAGTACAGAAGTACCACGATGGGGAAGAAGATCAGAAATTCCCTAGAATTAAACAGCATGGATAAACCTCAGTTCAGCGCTGGGAGAGAAGATATTGAATGGCTTTGATGCAGTCGTCATTTCCGAATTGCACCCGAAGCATACAATAGCCGCTGGTAAAGGTATAGACACTTCCGTTAATCTGAGGCTCAATGTCCATGAGGGACAGGGCTTCCTCCTTATCCATACCGATTCTGAGACCCTCGGGAGTCTTTACGGTATCGTCATCCAGCGTGATACTGGTGAGGCGGTTGACGCCCTCCTCATCCGTATTGGCAACCACTTCAAAGCCGTCAAAGTAGTAGGTATAGTCGTCTCCCTGATAAGCGCAGCTGGAGGTGACAAAGGTGTCCATGGGTTCACCGATGGCGGCGATGATCTCATCAATGGAAGAATTCACCGTGAACTTGTATTCCTTCACGGAAAAATACAATGCAGTTTCATCATCTTCTTCGGTTTTCTGAACCGAAGGCATCTCTGCAGAAGTTTCAGATGCTTCAGGGGAAGCTTCTCCTGTCTCCTCTGAGGTGTTTTCCTCAAGCCGGGAAGCGCTCTCCTTTCCGGCAGAAGATCCGCCGGCAGAGGAATCCTCTTTGCTTTCAGCGGAGGAGCAGCCTGACAGGGTAAACATCAACAGGGAAAGAACAGTCAATACGATCAATAATAGCTTTTTCATAAATTACCTCACTCATCCTCCTCAGGCATCCAGCTTTTCAGATACCCGTAGGTTTCCAGCTCTTCCAGTTGAAGAGCTTTTATGGATTCCTGTTTCCGGATCTTGGCATTCCAATCCGCCTCAAAGGCAGCTTCTCCCCGGTGATCCGGAAGGTCACATTCTTCGGAGAGGTAAGCGGCCAGCCAGGCAGAGGCTTTTTCTGCTCCGTACAGATTCAGGTGCAGTCCCCCATCATAAGTGTCCGTGGTCCAGTCAATGCCGAGCTCTTCTTCATGATCAATGAAATTGATATAGGTCAGCCCATACTCGGCGGCATAGTCTGTGATCTGCTGATCCCATTCTTCATACCAGGTAGGCCAGATGCTGGAGGATTTGATGAGGATCAATTGAACCCCCTCCTCCTCACAGGTTTCCCGGATCAGATCCAGGTACTGCCAGGCAGTGGCACCAAAGTCAGGATCCGTCAGGATGGGTGCCTTGGGCAGTCTTGTCATGGGACTCACATCCATGTGGACCAGGTAACCGGCCACAGTGGAGGGCTCATGATCAAACATATAGCGAACATCGGAAAAGGTCAGTTCATTCCAGCGATCATGATACCTAAGGAGAGGAAAAACATAGGAGAGAAAGCTTTCTCCCTCAGTCATGGAAGTCTTTACAGCGGCAGCTTTATAGGAAGACCATTTCATGGTATCCAGCATCATGCGGTTGTAAGCTTCATTCTGGGGGGCATTAAAACGCATGGAATGCACATTCAAAATGACCACACGGGGAGTCTCATATTCCAGTGTTTCCTTGAGAAGATAGTAGGATTGCCAGATAAGCTGCTGCGAATTGCCCCGGATATAGGAGGTGATGCCGGCTTCCTGCCAGAGAATGACCGGAGAGAAATTTTCATAGACCTCGCAGTCCCCCAGAAAGATCAAATCGTGAGGAAGCTCCTCCAGATAATAGTCCTGGGTCATGCCCCCTTCCCGGACTCCCGTTTCATATTTCGGAGTAAAAATCTTTCCTGCCAGATATAACAGAACAAAGAAGATCAGAACCGAAAGGACTGCATAGCCCACATACCGAATAATCTTATGACGTTCCATGCTTAGTGATTCTCATCAAAGGGGATGGTTTCAAGAGGAGGATACTTGGAGGTATCAAACTTCCAGAAATGGGTGCTGTGGGCATCGCCCTCCGCCTGGGTAAACATAAAGCACTGGACATCATCCGGAGCCACATTGATGGTATCAAAATGGTACCAGCCGGTACCCAGATTCACCAGACACCAATAGTGTTCCTCGTGGCCGGGGAGTCCGTCAATGCGCTCCACGCTCAGCACTTCGCAGTTTATGTGGCTGAGCAGGACATATGTCAGGGCATAATAGGTGTAGCAATCGCCCTCTCCATCCGTATATCCGCGGTAAGCTTCGCCCTTCCAGTCATCGTGGTCGGCATTGCCTGTATAGTAGATCTGATTGAATACATAGTGATAGATGGCCCGGGCCTGATCCACCACAGACATATCATCGGTAAAGATCTGAGAGAAGATATCCAGCACCATTTCTTCCAGCATTTCATCGGTCACAGTCTGTTCGATGAAATGGTAGGTGACTTCCACGGAGGTAGTGTTGCCTGCCTGGTCTGTAGCAGTATAGATGACAGGATAGTCGCCCTCTTCTCTGCTGTTGACAGCGGATTTATCCACTGTCACCTCAATATTCGGGTCGGCATTGTCCACGGCGTACACTTCCTTCAAGTACACCACAGCCTCCCCCACATAGCAATTGCGGTCGATGGCGGCGTAGATCACGGGAGCCTCTTCATCCGGTTTGAGCTCGGCGGTGACATCCACGGGAGTGGTGTTGCCGGATTCATCCGTAAGGAGCACGATGCCCTTGGCTTCACCCTCCAGAGACCAGTCAGGCTCCTTCATGTAGGAAAGGGTGACCTGGGTGGCATCCTGAATACTCTGGAAAAAGACGGAAGGATCCAAAGCATATCCGGTATATCCCTGAGGGGAAATCGCAATGGCCTGAGGCGCGGTGGTGTCCTTAACCGTAATGTAGACGCTCTTCACACCATCCGGTGCATCCAGACTGACAAGGAAGCTTCCCAGCTGATCGGGAACAAAGGCATATTCCGGAAGGGCAGCTTCTTCTTCGGATTCTTCGGATTCGGTATTCTCTGTCTCTCCGGTCTCAGAACCCTCTGCCGTTTCCTCTGTCTCTTCTGTATCTTCCTCATCCGGTCCGTCGTCCGGAACCATATAGCCAAGTTCACGAAGCACCTGATTCAGGGTAAGCCCCTTGTCGGAAGCTTCCAGAGTGAGCATAAAATCCACTACGGTGAGCTCTGCCCGTTCCTCAGCGGAATTGCCTGCATCATCCAAGCAGATAATGCCTACGTTGGTAACTCCCACCAGGGATGTATCCGGCTCTGCCACGAAGGAATACTCCACCGCAGAGGCATCATTGCAGGTTTCGATGAACATCTGAGGCTCCACAGCGGTACCTTTAAGTACCACCAGGTTTTTCACGGTGAACTCAGGAGCTTCACCGTCCACAATGCGAATTTTCCTCTGATAGATAAAGCTGTCTATGCTGAGGGTGACGTCATAATCGCCCATAGTATTCCAGTCAATGGTATCCAGATCTGTTACAAAGGCCGCTTCGTGTCCTTCCACATCCAGATACAGCTGGGGATCCGGCCGCTCCGTGGATCCCAGGGCCCAGTTGATGGACTCTTTGGGCTCGAAGGCTGTGATCACCACGGGAACCACCGTCACATTTTCATAACTGTCGGTAATGCGTACGGAAGTGGTAATAACACCGGCGGATCCGAACATGGGCTCATCTACCCACTCCGCAGTCCATGCAGAGGCATCTTTAACATCGGTAACGGCATGCTCGGGAAGAATTGACTCCTGGGAAGTAATGACAGCGCCTGCATCCCGGGCAGTAGGCGGAGTGGTGTCCTTCACTACCAGCAATACCAGATGGTAGAGCCGGGAGGATTCGATGACCTGAAGATAGCGACCCTCCTCCGTCAAGCTGACTTCTTTTCCCCATTTGTAGCGGGCATCGCCGGTGTCATCTGTGAAAAATACAGACGCATCCGGTCGGCCTTCCCCCAGTTCGGCAGTGTAGCTGAAGCGTACACCGATACGGTGCAGGATCAAAAGGACCACCACTACACAGGCGGCTACAATGCCGAATAAGTTAAAAAAGTCCTTTATGATCTTCTTTTTCTTTTGACCATACCACTCCGGAGGGTTTTCCTTGCGGGTATTGGCTGTCTTCATGGATTTTTTCTGAAGATCCTTCATATGAACCTCGGCCATGCCTTCTTCCACAGGGGGGATCTCGTCCGGAATGAAGGGAGCCTGCTGCTGAGGTTCCTGACTGTCGAAATTAAGGGCTTCCGCCTGCAGGGGCTCCTCGAATGTATAATCTTTATGGTCTTTCATCATGAAATCTCGCTTATTCTTTGCTAAACTGTTTGGATCTGATGTTGAGTTCGTATTGAATTTGTGTGTCTGTTTCCGGTCAGAAATAGACACTGTATTTTACAATAAAACATGAACAGATTCAAGAAGAGTTACAAGAGATACAATCGCTCCGTGAGTATCTTCCGGAAAAGATATCCTCTTGGGCGTATACAAAAAACTCCCTCTCTTAGTGACATAATCCGGAGAGGGAGTTTTCGATTTCTGTTATTCAATTGTAACCGAGAGTGGATCCGGTTGATCATTCCTGTGCCTCAGTGGACAAACGAGTTCCCGCAAATCAGTTGACCACTGACATGGAAGCGGCCCGCCAACGACCATCCTTATAAATGAATACCAGATCGTAGGTGTTCTCCAGCTCCCGGCTGAAATTCTCGTACCAGGCCTGAGAGGTGGTAGTTGCTTTATAAGCTGCCCGGCAGCTGAAGCAATCCTCACCCCAGCGCACAAAGTTGGTATACTCCAGATACTCAAAATCAATGGAGGTATCGGAGGCCCAGATCATGGCAGCTGTGGAATCCTCTACATAAGTATACAGGTCTGTTCCTGGAAGAATGTAGGAAAGCAGATCATAGTATTCCGATTCGTATCCGGCACCGTACCAGATGTAGCTCATAAAGAAGCGGTCTACGATCCATTCCTTGTCGTCCTGTAGATCCTCGTTGTTTTCATAGAAGAACTCAATCTTTCCATCGGGAGTGACCTGCTCTGTCAAAGTGACATTGCCGGGATTGATGACAGAGAAGGCGGGCTTTCTGTGGAATCCGGGTATGGTATATTCCACAAAGGAACCGTCCAGACCACCGGTGTATTCTTTATAGTCTTTCAGAAATCCGGTGGTTGAACCTGTCTTGTACTCCTGACCGATGGCATATTCGCCGCAGAGCACGTTCACACCGCCGGGAGCGGAGATCACCATGTCATAGCCGGGATCTGCAGAAAGGTACATCAGCGCGCCGGAGGCATCCTTCTCGCTCTGAGGATGGATCTCGGTTCCGTCCTCCAGAGTGACCTTAATGCTGCCGCAAAGATTGGTGACTTCATACAGAAGGCGGCAGGGCTTAATGGCATATTGAGACTCGATGGCATTCAGTTCCTCGTAGGCAATCTGGGCAATGAGCTGATCAGCCGCCAGCTGCTTTCCGTTCAACCAGACATTCTCGTCATCATTGACTTCCACGCGAATGGTAGTGGAGGCAAAGGATGTCATGGGAATATAGGGCTCAATGTGTCCCACCTTCCAGGTGTTTCTTCCAAAGGAAAGCTTCTTGTCAGCAACCAGATAGACTCTGGCCATGTAGGCACTTCCGGATTTGACATTGTACACCGGAGCGTCTTCTGTGGAGATGCTGACAGCTTCACTGTAGGTAGGTGTTTTGATGCAGGATGAGTTGAAATAATCCTCAAGAATGGAGGCCGTATCGTCAAAGGAAGAAAATTCCATGTCAGAGGCGGAGGTGACAATGTCCTTCCACTGCTCCATGCCGGTTTCATCCATGAGGGCATCCATGACATATTTATGCTGGGATTTCTCGAAGGCATCCAGATAAAAGTAAAGCAGCGCACAGCTGAGGACACCGATCAATAACAGGGCAATGGTGTAGATCTCGACAAAATGCTTCCATGCCTGAGAAAAATGTTTTTTCTTCTTTTTGTTTTCAGAGGTAGGTTTCACAGACTCACTCATAGCTGCCCTCCTTCAGTACGATGAAGCCGGTGGGAATCCGCCGGGGACCGGTGACGGAAGCGCAGGAATTGATGATCTCTCCTCCATACACCATGACAGAAGAAGAACCGCCGTCAAGATTGCCCACGTTGATG
>JABUST010000111.1 GCA_021442595.1 Lachnospiraceae bacterium
AACTCCTTCAGCATCTCCTTGGCTTCGTCCTCCCCGGCCACATCCGTGAACCGGATGCCGTCCGTGGATTGGACATAGATGCGGGCATTGCTCTTTCCGAAGGACATGCCCAGACCGTCCCCTCCCATCTTCTTCATAAAGGTGTTCATGAGGATCCGGCCCATGACCAGGGCGATTACCAGGGGCAACACCCAGCCGATGATGATGGAAAGCAGGGGATCGGTGCCGGTGTCGATGCGTTTATAGTAGTCTTCGATGCCGGCAGCCTCCAGACGCATGACCAGATTCGGGTCGTCCATGAGACCGGTTCTGTAGTATTTGGTGTTCTCGGAATTGTCCGAAAACAGGATCTCCGAGGTGCCCACCTCCACTTCCTTAACCTTCCCCTTTTCCACCATGTTCAAAAAAGTGCCGTAGCTGACCTCTTCGTATTGGGGTTCCATGAGCATGGGGAGGATCAGATAGTTCAGGACGATCATCACAGTGATAACTGCCAGCGCGTAAAAGATCAATGGCTTTTTAGGGGTCTTGATTTCTTCCATTATGTGCCTTTCTTAAAATTCTCATCGTGCAGGGACTTATGACAAATATTCCCTTCTGTCTCGGATCATTCTGTGTATGTGCCTAAAGATGCGTACCTTGCAAATGACGGATCGTATGTCTCCGGAGCAGGCCGGCAGGTCTCATACAACCTTGTCTTTATCATACCAAAGTGCTTTGGCAAATGTATAAACTGAATGTAAATAAACCGTGAGCATTTCGGTAAGGATACTCTGCAGACACAGAAACGGCGCAGCCATAAAGGCTGCGCCGTTTCTGTGTCTGTAAAGAAATCAGTCTGCGAAATCGTACAGATCGGCGTTGCGCTTTTTGAACTCTTCGTAGACGGCTTCCAGCTCCTCTTCGCTGTCCAGACCGAAGTAGCTTTCCTCATCGGATTCCGGATCGGCCTCAATGCGGAAGATCTCCACATTGTCCACCTCGCCGGGCTCTACGGGAGCCAGTACCAGATATTCCTCGTTCTCGTAAGGGACCACATCCAGAAGTTCAAACTCTACTTCGTTGCCCTCCTGGTCGGTAAGGGTTATAATTTCCATATCGTCCTCTTCTTCGGACTCTACGGGAAGATTCTTTTCGTCGCTCATCATAAGCTCCTTTCATGGGATCAAGTTGATCACCGGGCTGAATTTAAGCTATTGTAGCATACATTCCGGAGCGTGTCAAAAAGCCTCCCCATCTGCTCCCCGGCTCCGGCCCGGGACCTTCATCTGCTAATTAAAGGAAATCATCCATGGATATCCAGCTTTCCGGTCTCCCTCTGACCGACTTTCTCCTCCGGGAGACCCGCCCCCTGTACCTCTATGGAACCGGTGACGGGGCCGATAAAATACTGAACTATCTCTTCTCTTTGAGCATCACCCCGGCGGGCATTTTTGTCAGCGAGGAGTTCTTCCGCAGTCAGACCTTCCGGGGCTACACCTGCACCACACTGCCACATCTGGACATGACCCTGGGGCCGGAAAACTTTGTGGTTCTGGTGTCCTTCGGCTCCCATATGCCCGACCTGATTCAACGCATCAAGGATATCGCCGCCACCCACACCACCCTGATTCCGGATGTACCTGTGGCCGGAGGGAATATTTTCGACGAGGCTTTCTATACCCGCCATCTGGATGCCATTCAGGAGGCCAGGGAGCTGTGGGCCGACGATGCCTCCCGCCGGGTCTTTGACCGGGTGGTGGACTATAAACTCACAGGAAAGCCGGGACCGCTGTTCGACTGTGTCACATCCCGGGAGGAGGTCTTTTCATCTCTCCTTCCCCTGAGTGACCGGGAAGCTTATGTAGACGTAGGAGCCTACAATGGGGATACCCTCCGGGAGTTTCTGGAGCTTGTCCCCTCTTATGACTCCATTACAGCGTTGGAACCGGATCCGGGAAGCTACCGGAAACTGGTGAAAAATGCCGGGGCTCTGTTTGAGTCGGAGCCGGTGCCGGATCCCCTCTGCTTTCCCCTTCAGACCACTTCCCATATCCTCCCGGATCACCGGGTCCGGCTGCTTTATGCCGCAGCCGGCAGCGAGAACCGGCGCCTGACCATGACAACTGCCCGAGGGCGGGGGACACGCATTTCACTCCCGGGTTCTCTTCAAGACAGCTCCTCCGGCTCCGTTCCCTCGTTCGGGCCGGGTAAGACGCTGGATATCTGCTGTCTCCGGCTGGAGGATATTCCCTTTGCTGCTCCGCCCACCTATGTGAAAATCGATGTGGAGGGATCGGAGCGTGAGGCTCTGGAGGGCTTCCGGTCCACCCTGACAAGCTGCCGGCCTAAGCTGAACATTGCACTGTACCACCGGAGCGAGGACCTGTTTGCGATCCCCCTTCTTTTGCGGGAGTGGCTTCCCGGTTACCGCTTCTATCTTCGCCGGCATGACTGCTTCCCCTGCTGGGATCTGAATCTTTATGCCCTGGAGAACTGATTCCTTTGTCTTTAATTTAACTAATTTGCAAAACCAGCTCTTGTTTGCTAAAATGAACATTATACCATGTTTTCGTTATAAGGGGTAACATCATGCAGGTACATCAATCTTCAGAGGATTATCTGGAAACCATCCTGATGCTTCGGCAGGAGAAGGGGTCTGTCCGCTCCATCGATATCGTCAACAAGCTGAACTTCTCAAAGCCCAGTGTCAGCGTGGCTATGCGAAATCTCAGACAAAATGGTCATATCACCATGGATGAGAGCGGATATATCTCCCTGACTCCCTCCGGAGAGGCCATTGCCTCCTCCATTCTGGAAAAACATAAATTCATCACCGAGCTTCTGATCCGCATCGGTGTTCCGGCGGAAAGGGCTCAGGATGAAGCCTGCAGACTGGAGCACAACATCAGCCAGGATACCTTCGAAAAGGTCCGCAGCTGGGTCGAGCTTCATAAATAGACGGGATGTTTCACCTTACGATGAGCATCCCGAGACAAAACAACCCGTGACGCTCCGTCACGGGTTGTTTTATCATCGTTTGTTTATTTCAAAAACAAGAGACCCTGTATTCGGGTCCCTCATTTTCTCTTTATATTTGTTACAGGGCCGATTCCCGGCGCTTTTTCTTATTTCTCGGAATCCTCCGGGGAAATGTTCAGCTGGTCCAGAATGCAGTCGACGGTCTCCCGTCTCTGAGCTTCCTCGTCAATGGAAGCAGCTCCGTCACCATCGTACAGGCCAAAGCAGCCGAACTGGGAGTAGTTTCCGCCTTGAATAACCTTTTCTGCGCACAGGAAGGGAGCCTTATCCCGATAATTGCCCGGTTCGAATACACCGTCGGCACTGCCGTAGATCAACAGACCCTTGAAGGGCGCTTCCGACAGATCCTCCGTGGGAAAGCCGGCCAGGCAGATGAGTCCGTCGATATCCTCCGGATGTTCCGACGCATATTCACCTGCCTCCTCTGCGCCGATGCCATGGCCGCCTACATACCAGGTATGATACTGGTACTCCAGCATTTTGATGGCAGCTGCCTTGTTGAAGATTCTGGGATCCCGGATGGGCATCCGGACGACGATGCAGTCCAGCCCGCCGGCAGCCAGATCATGGAGAAGGGGCGCATAGGCAGCGGCTTCCACATCTGTGGTTCCGTAGAAGATGAGGACGCTGTCTTCTCCGGGTCCGTCAAACAGGATGCTGAAGATGCCGGATTCCACGGCTACGGTGTTATCGCTCACCAGATAATCCTGCACGGATTCGTCGGTGACATAATGGTCCTGGGCCTTCAGCACATGGAGGGTCAGCACGACCACCAGCGCCACCGCCGCCAGAATCAGAAGATCCCGTATGATCAGTAATACTTTTTTCATAGCTTCTCGGGGTGGAAATTACTTTCCGGGACGGATCTCGGTCTTTCCGCCCATATAAGGCTGCAGCGCCTTTGCAATGCGCACGCTGCCGTCTGCCTGAAGATTATTCTCCAGATATGCGATCAGCATGCGGGGAGGCGCAGCCACGGTGTTGTTCAGGGTGTGGGCCAGATATTTGCCGTCCTTGCCGTTTACGCGGATGCCCAGACGTCTTGCCTGAGCGTCTCCCAGGTTGGAGCAGCTTCCTACTTCAAAATACTTCTTCTGGCGGGGAGACCAGGCTTCCACGTCACAGCTCTTGACCTTCAGATCGGCCAGGTCGCCGGAACAGCACTCCAGTGTGCGCACGGGAATGTCCATGCTGCGGAACAGTTCCACGGTATAGCTCCACATCTTGTTATACCAGTCCCAGCTCTCCTCGGGCTTGCAGACCACCACCATCTCCTGCTTTTCGAACTGATGGATGCGGTATACGCCCCGCTCCTCCAATCCATGGGCGCCCTTCTCCTTGCGGAAGCAGGGGCTGTAGGAGGTGAGGGTCTGAGGCAGCTTTTCCTCCGGAAGGATCTTATCGATGAAGCGTCCGATCATGGAGTGCTCGGAGGTACCGATGAGGTACAGGTCCTCTCCTTCGATCTTATACATCATGGCTTCCATCTCGTCGAAGCTCATAACGCCGGTCACCACGTTGGAGCGGATCATGAAGGGAGGAATGCAGTAGGTAAAGCCCTTGTCGATCATGAAATCTCTGGCATAGGACAGGACGGCACTGTGCAGGCGGGCCACATCTCCCAGCAGATAGTAGAAGCCGTTTCCGGCCACATCATGGGCGGCATCCAGATCAATGCCGTTCAGGCTCTCCATGATCTGGGTGTGATAAGGGATCTCATACTCGGGAACCACAGGCTCGCCGTATTTCTGAATCTCAACGTTCTCAGAGTCATCCTTTCCGATGGGCACCGTGGGATCGATGATGTTGGGAATGGTCATCATGATCTTCCGGACCTTCTCGGAGAGCTCAGCCTCCAGCTTCTCCAGCTCCTCCAGTCTCTGGCTGTCCCGGGTGACCTGCTCCTTCATGGCCATGGCCTCTTCCTTCTTGCCCTGGCGCATCAGATTTCCGATTTCGGAGGAAATCTTCTTTCTGTTAGCACGAAGGGCATCGCCTTCGCCCTTGGCGGCCCGGTTCTGCTCATCCAGAGCAATGACCTCATCGACCAGAGGCAGCTTGTGGTCCTGGAACTTCTTGCGAATGTTTTCCTTTACAAGCTCAGGGTTCTCCCTGAGAAACTTAATATCCAGCATGGAACTCTCCTATTCTGCAGAAGCCATCCCTCCCCTTATGCAGCCCCCTGATAAACAGACCGGGGCAGAAGAGACGGGCTTCCTTATTCGTTAAAGACTTCTTTTTATTATATGCCACCGCGGACCAAAACACAAGACAAAGGGCCCCGGGCTGCCATGCCGCATTTCCTGCCCCCCGTCCTGCAGCTCCCGGAAAACAGACCCCGGAAAACAGACCATTCCCGGACGACGGATCTGCCTCGGCAGGGCTTTTTAAACTTTGCAAAGCCGGAAGAAGTTTAGTATAATAGACAGGATTTTTTAACATTTCATAAATAAGGTATAACCCCGTAAAGCCTGAAAGGATCTGTATGTCATCCAAGACCGAAAAATCCGGCGCACTGAAACTGGTGGCCGGCTATTATAAACCTCACCGGGTCATGTTCTGCTTTGACATGGTATGCGCCATGGTGGTGGCCGCCTGCGATCTGTTCTATCCCCAGATCGCCAAGAACATTATGAACGATTATGTGTACCGGGATACCCTGTCACAGATCTTTCTCTGGGGCGGCATCATGCTGCTGATCTACCTGATCCGGGCTGCTGCCAACTACTACATGCTTTCCTGGGGCCACATCATGGGCGCCCGCATCCAGCACGACATGCGCCGGGATATGTTTTCCCATCTGCAGAAGCTTCCCTTCTCTTTCTTTGACAGCAACCGCACCGGCTCCATTATGTCCCGCATCGTCAACGATCTGCAGGAGATCACCGAGCTGGCCCATCACGGTCCGGAGAACATCTTTATCTCCTGCATCCTGCTGATTGGCTCCTTCATCATGCTGGCAAGGATCAATGTGCTCCTGACCCTGATCCTGTTTATCTTCGTTCCCTTCATCGTGCTCTTCTCTTTGAAGCTTCAAAAAAAGCTCATCGAGACCTCCATGGCTGCCCGCAAGCGCATTGCCGACATCAATGCCACTCTGGAATCCGGGATCTCCGGCATCCGGGTCAGCCGCTCCTACACTGCGGAAGCCCATGAACGGAGTAAATTCGGAGATGCCATCGCCTCCTATGTGGAGGCTGCCTCCAACCGGTATCAGTGGATGGCCATCTTCCACTGCGGTACCGCCTTCCTGATGGATATTCTGTATCTGGCCGTCCTTCTGGCCGGAGGCGTCTTCCTGTACAAGGGCAGGATCAATGCCGGGGAATTCACTGCCTTTATCCTGTATATCAGCCAGTTCACCAAGCCTGTCAGCACCCTTCTTTCTATCTTTGAGCAGCTGCAGGACGGTGTCACCGGTATCCGTCGCTTCAGCGAGATCATGGCTGTCCCCGAGGAAGAAACCGTCGCCGACCCCATCCGGGTAGATCAGCTTCAGGGCAATATCCGCTTTGACAAGGTCACCTTCTCCTACGATGTTACCGATGAAGATGGTAATCCGGTGAAACCCGTCATCCGGGATCTTTCCATGGATATTCCCAAGGGCCGCACCGTAGCTTTGGTGGGTCCCTCCGGAGGGGGAAAGACCACCCTCTGCCACCTGATTCCCCGATTCTATGAGGTAGATGAAGGCACCATTTCCATTGACGGTATCGACATCACCCGCATGGACCGGGTTGACCTTCGCCGGAATATCGGCATGGTGGCCCAGGATGTGTTCCTGTATAATGGTACCATCCGGGAGAACATCGCCTACGGAAATCTGGAGGCCACGGAGGAGCAGATCATGGAAGCCGCCAAAAAGGCCAACATCCACGATTATATCCTTACCCTGCCTGACGGATATGACACTAATGTGGGAGAGCGGGGCGTGAAGCTGTCCGGAGGACAGAAGCAGCGCATCTCCATCGCCCGGGTGTTTCTGAAGGATCCTTCCATCCTGATTCTGGACGAAGCCACCTCCGCCCTGGACAATGCCACGGAAATGCTGATCCAGGAGTCCCTGGAAAAGCTGTCGGAGGGCCGCACCTGTCTGGTGGTAGCCCACCGTCTGTCCACCATCAAGCATGCAGATGAGATCATCGTCATCGGCAGCGAGGGCATTCAGGAGAGAGGCTCCCACGAAGCCCTTCTGGCTAAAAACGGCATCTACGCCGGTCTCTACCAATATCAGTTCAGAGAATAACAAGGAGAAATCCATGAACAACACTGTCTCTCCCCGTCTGGTTTTTTTCGATGTAGACGGCACCCTGAGCGCTCCCAGCTTTCATGACGGGAGTCGCCTGGTCATCGGCTTTCCCGAGGAGAGCTGGCACGATTTCTGTGCCCTCCGGGGAGAAAACAGCTATGATCTGTGCAAGCCGGTCCTGCCGGTGAAGCGATATGCCGCCCGCAGGAAGGAGGAAGGGGCTCTGCTCTACGTGCTGACCACCTGCTCCGAGGATGTGGAGGTGCCCGGAAAGCAGCGTTTCATTCAGCGCTGTTATCCCGGTCTCTTTGAGGAGCTTCTCCACGTAAAGTCGGACAAAGAGAAGCTTACGGCCATGGAAGAGACGGCCCGCAGACACGGCCTGACCCTGGCGGATTGCGAACTGGTGGAGGACACCTATGCCACTTTGCTGTATGTGATGGGCTTCGGGGTGACCCCCACCCATCTGAGTCTGCTGGTCAGCGACCTGTAAGCCGACCCTCTGACAGTCCCTCACTCTCTCTTCTTTCTACGTAATTCATCCCGTTTTTCTTGAATATACCGGACAAAACTGCTACAATGAGTAGCTTGCGCCCATCCGGCTCATTCCCATATTACACACAGATACGACCATCTCTCAGGAGGTTTCCATACATGAAGATCAGCCCCAACGATTCCTGCTGGTGCGGCAGCGGGAAGAAATACAAAAAATGCCATATGGCAAATGATGACCGTATGGCTCTTATGAAAAGCAAGGGCTTCATCGTTCCATCCCGGGAGCTTTTGAAAACCCCTGAGCAGATCGAAGGCATCAAGCGCAGCGCCGCCATCAATATGGCCTGTCTGGATGCCGTCTCCAAAGAGATCAAAGCAGGCATGACCACGGCCGATATCGACCACATCGTTCATGAGACTACCATCTCCATGGGCGGCATTCCCGCACCTCTTAACTACGAAGGCTTCCCCCGCAGCGTATGCACCTCCCTGAACGACGAGGTCTGCCACGGAATTCCTTCAGAGGACGTCACCCTGATAGACGGAGACATTATCAATGTGGACTGCTCCACCATCCTGAACGGGTATTTCTCTGACTCCTCCCGCATGTTTATGATCGGTGAGGTAGAGGATGACCGGAAAAAACTGGTGGAGGAGACCCGCCGGGCCATGCTGAAGGGCCTGGAGCAGGTGAAGCCCTGGGGCCGCCTGGGAGATGTGGGAGCTGCCGTCAATGCCTATGCCAGGGAATGCGGGTACAGCGTGGTCCGGGAGATCGGCGGCCACGGCATCGGTCTCTCCTTCCATGAAGACCCCTGGGTGGGCTTTACCACCAGGGCGGGTACCGGCATGGTGCTGGTTCCCGGTCTCTGCTTTACTATCGAACCCATGATCAATGCCGGAGAGGCCCCCATCTTCTGCGACGAAGACAACGGCTGGACCATTTACACCGAGGACGGATCCGATTCCGCCCAGTGGGAAATCCAGGTGGTGGTCACCGAAGACGGCTATCAGGTCCTCTGCTGGTAATTCTCAACTTTCTTCTTTTATATATGAGTCAACGGAAACAACATACCAAGGTGAGCATTATCGCCTACTTTATGAAGGGAAGCACCCGGTACTTTGTCCTGAGCATCCTCTTCGCCTTCCTGCACACACTATCTGAGCTGCTGATTCCTCAGGTGGGCCGTTCTCTGGTGGACAATGTCATTGATTCCCAGCCCTTTACCTTCCCGACCTTCGTCAACGAAGCCATTGAGTCCATGGGCGGCGCCGCCTGCATCCGGGAGCATCTTTGGATCATCGCTGTGGCCATCATGGTGCTGACGGTCTTTACCATCCTGGCCAGATATGCCACCAATCAGCTGAATAACATGGGTGCCGAGAAGCTGCAGCAGAGCATGCGGGAGAAGCTCTTCTCCCACATTCAGGAGCTGCCCTTCTCCTGGCACATGGAGAACAAGACCGGTGACATCATCCAGCGCTGCACCTCCGACGTGGAGAGAGTCCGTTCCTTCATCGCCGAGCAGCTGGTCTCCCTGCTGCGCATCGGAGCCCTTCTGATCATCTCTCTGGTATTCATGTTCTCCATGAATACCACCCTGGCCATCATTGCCGCTGTCACCGTCCCGGTGATCGTGGGCTACAGCGCCTACTTCCACGGTAAGATCGGAGAGGGCTTCTTTGAGTGCGACAACAATGAGGGCATCCTTTCCACCATCGCCCAGGAAAACCTCACCGGCGTGCGGGTGGTCCGGGCCTTCGGTCGGGAGGAATTTGAGCGCAACCGCTTTGAAAAGCAGAACGAGGTCTATACCAATCTGTGGGTCCGGCTGATCGGCATCATGTCCCTGTTCTGGGGAGCCGGAGATCTGATCTGCGGTATCCAGAATGTGCTGATCCTCAGTATCGGCTCCTCCCTTTGCGTCAAGGGCACCCTCACCGCCGGAGAATTCATCGCCTTCCTGTCCTATAATGCCATGATGATCTGGCCTGTGCGCCATTTGGGCAGAGTCATTACGGAAATGAGCAAGGCCGGTGTGTCCATCGACCGTGTGCGCTACATCATCGATTCCCCCGTGGAGGAGGACGTTCCCTCTCCTCTGACGCCGGATCTGAACAAGGACATCGTATTTGAAAATGTTTCCTTCAGCTATCTGCCGGATGTACCGGTACTTCAGAATGTAGATCTGACCATCAAAGCCGGGTCCACCCTGGGCATCCTGGGCTCCACCGGCAGCGGCAAAACCACCCTTATGCATTTGATGAACCGGCTCTATCCTCTGCCGGAAAATTGCGGCCGCATCACCATCGGCGGTGTGAACATCAAGGATATGAAGGCCAAGCACCTGAGGCAAGGCATCGGCATGGTGCTCCAGGAGCCCTTCCTGTTTTCCCGCACCATCGCAGATAACATCCGCATCACCGATCCCTCTCTGTCCATGGAGAAAGTCCGCCGGGCCGCCGCCATCGCCTGCGTGGATGAGGCCATCAGCGACTTTGCCAAGGGCTACGATACCCTGGTGGGTGAGCGGGGCGTTA
>JABUST010000027.1 GCA_021442595.1 Lachnospiraceae bacterium
GGAGAGGGTCAAATTTCAGGCACAGATCGCCAAGGGTGTCATCGGCGGCGAGGACGTGGTGCTGGTGCGCCCCCTCACCTACATGAATCTCAGCGGCAATGCCATCCGTGCCGTCATGGATTTTTATAAAATAGCACCGGAAAACGTCATCATTATTTATGACGATATAGACACACCCTTTGGCAATCTTCGGATCCGTGAGAGCGGGTCTGCCGGTGGTCACAATGGTATGAAAAGCATCGTACAGCAAATGGGGACCCAGGACTTTCCCAGGGTCCGCATCGGCGTGGGCGCCAAGCCGGAGGGCTGGGATCTGGCAGACTATGTGCTGTCTAAGTTCAGCTCTGAGGAAAAGCCCGTCATCGCCGAGACGGAGGAACGGGCAGCCATGGCGGCTGCCGCCATTATAGAGAAGGGCCTCAGCAAGGCCATGAACCTGTATAACTCGAAAAAAGGATCGTAACAGTGAAAGGTATTTTCGAACCACTGAAACAGGCGGAATGGATGACAAGAGCTCTGGAGCATATCCATGCTTCAGAGCCTTTTCTGCTGTCCGGAGCCGGAGATCAGGTACAGAACCACCTGAGCGCCGCCTTCAGCAGCTTCACCGGAAAGCCGGTGATGATCATTGCGCCCACGGAGCTGAGGGCCAGAGAGATTGCGGAGGAGATCTCCTTTTATGATAAGGAGGGCACCTGGTTCTTTCCCTCCAAGGATCCTCTGTTTTACAGCGCTGACGCTCGGGGCATTGCCATTGAGGACCGCAGACTCCGCCTCTTCCGTACCCTGTTGTCGGAGCCGGAAAAGGTGCGCATACTGGTGCTGTCCATAGAAGCATTCTTTGACAGACTTATCCCCGGGCAGGTGTGGAAGGATGCCATCCTCCGCAAGAGGATCGGAGACGAGATCTCTATGGAGGATCTGAGAAATTCCCTGGTGTCCATGGGATATGAGTTCACGGAGCAGATCGACGGACCGGGACAGTTCTCGGTACGGGGCGGCATCGCGGATATTTATCCTGTGGGAGAAGACGGCGCTTACCGTGTGGAATTCTGGGGGGATGAGATCGACTCCATTCGGCTCATCGATCCTGAGACCCAGAGAAGTACGGTGCGCCAGGAGTACATAACCCTTTACCCAGCCCAGGAGATCATCGCCTCCCGGGAGGAGATCCATTCGGCCATCACCCGGATACGGAAGGATGCGGAGAAGGGCGTGGATTCTCTGAAAAAAGAGGGACTGGGAGAAGAAGCCGAAAGGCTGCAGAGCATTACAGACCATCTGCTGGATAAGCTTTCCGCAGGCCGCCGGGCGGATCTGGAAAGCTATATCGGCTATTTCTATGAGAAGACAGCTTCCATTTTAGATTATATGCCTCCGGAGACGCTGCTGATCTATCAGGAACCGGTGCGCATCAAAGAGAAAATGAGGACTCTGCAGGAGGAACTGTCTTCCAGCGTTAGAGACAGACTGCGGAAGGGCTATATTCTCAGCGCCCAGACCGGTATGTTTCCCACCTTTGAAGAGCTGGAGCCGGTCATGTCCACCTATGGACGGGTGTTCATATGCAGCCTTCTGAGCTCCGGACAGAGTGCCTTTCCAATCAAGGATATCGTCACCATTAGCTCCCGCTCCATCAATGTCATTCAGGGCAGCGGGGAGATGCTGCAGGATGAGCTCAGGTCCAACAATCAGCTGGGGTACCGGACCATTCTGCTGACGGACAGTTCCCTGAGAGCCGCCCGCACCGTATCCACCCTGAACATGGCAGATATTCCTGCTTATGAATATCAGGACATGGAAAAGATTCCCGCAGAGGGCAGAGTGGCTGTGGCCAGAGGCTCTCTGGGACACGGCTTTTCCTATCCGGAGCTGAAGTTCACGGTCATGTCGCTGAAGGAACTGACGGAAAAGGGCAGCAGCCGCAAAAAGAACAAGAAGAAGTTCAAGGGCGGCATGCGCATCGATAACTTCAGCGACATTGCAGCCGGAGATCTGGTGGTCCATGAAAATCATGGTGTCGGTATGTATCAGGGTATCGTCCGGATGCAGGACGGAGACAGCCGCAGAGACTATTTTAAGATCGGATACAGGGAAGGAGGAGTGCTGTATGTGCCCACCACTTCTCTGGATCTTTTGCAGAAATATATAGCTGTGGAGGGCCAGGAGGTCAGACTGAACTCTCTCTCCGGAACGGACTGGGAACGCACCAAGAGGAAGGTCCGGGAGGGTGTCAAGAAGCTGGCAGAGGATCTGATTCAGCTCTATGCCCGAAGAATGGCGGCCGTAGGTCATGCTTTTTCCCCGGATACGGTGTGGCAGCGTGAGTTTGAGGATTCCTTCCCCTTTGAGGAGACGGAGGACCAGCTCAGGGCCATTGAGGAGACCAAGCAGGATATGGAAAGCAGCCATATCATGGACAGACTCATCTGCGGGGATGTAGGCTTCGGAAAGACGGAGGTAGCCATCCGTGCGGCCTTCAAGGCAGTGCAGGATTCCAAGCAGGTGGCCATTTTGGCGCCTA
This sequence comes from Lachnospiraceae bacterium, assembly GCA_021442595.1. Taxonomy (GTDB): domain Bacteria; phylum Bacillota; class Clostridia; order Lachnospirales; family Bianqueaceae; genus RUG760. Next base: position 2,525 of record JABUST010000027.1, read on the forward strand.
CCACTATTCTGGCCCAGCAGCACTACAATACCTTTGTGACCCGCATGAAGGAGTATCCTGTGAACGTAGGTCTGCTGAGCCGCTTTGTGACCCCGTCCCAGAGTGCTTCTGTCATCAGGGAACTGGAAGATGGGACCATGGACATTGTGGTGGGGACCCACCGGCTCCTGAGCGGTAATGTGCGCTTTAAGAACCTGGGACTTCTGGTCATCGATGAAGAGCAGCGCTTCGGCGTGGGACATAAAGAAAAGATCAAATCCCTGAAGAAGGATGTGGATGTCCTGACCTTGTCCGCCACTCCTATTCCACGAACATTGCACATGAGCCTTAATGGCATGAGGGATATGAGTCTGCTGGAGGATGCTCCCCAGGACCGTCATCCTGTCCAGACCTATGTGATGGAGCAGGACGACCAGACTGTCAGGGAGGCCATTTACAGAGAACTGGGAAGAGGCGGTCAGGTGTTTTATCTTCACAACCGGGTGGAGAACATTCTGGAGACCACAGAAAAGCTGCGGCTCCTGGTGCCGGAGTCCAACGTTCAATGCGCCCACGGACAGATGAGCGAGCGGGAGCTGGAGCAGGTCATGGTGCGGTTCGTAGATGGAGAGATCGATGTGCTCATCTGCACCACCATTATCGAGACCGGTCTGGATATACCCAACGCCAACACCCTGATCGTGGAAAATGCCGACGGCATGGGTCTGGCCCAGCTGTATCAGCTCAGAGGCCGGGTGGGTCGTTCCACCAGACTGGCCTACGCCTATTTTCTTTATCGCCGGGGGAAGGTCCTGTCGGAGGTGGCACAAAAGAGGCTGGAGGCCATCGGCGAACTGACGGATTTCGGCAGTGGCTATAAGATCGCCCTGCGGGATCTGGAGATTCGGGGAGCCGGCAACGTGCTGGGTCCGGAGCAGCACGGCCATATGGGGGCAGTAGGATATGATCTGTATTGCAAGCTGCTGCAGGAAGCGGTATCCGCTCTCCACGGGGAGGCGCCTCCCGAGTCCTTTGAGACCACGGTAAAGGTCACGGTGGATGCCTATCTGCCTGCGGATTACATCCGCAGCGAACAGCAGAAACTGGATATGTACAAGCGCATCGCGGCCATCCGTACGGATGACGATCATGACGACCTGCTGGATGAAATGATCGATCGCTTCGGAGACCCGCCCAAGTGCGCCGTCAATCTGCTGAAGATTGCCCTCATCAAGGCCTTTGCCAATGAGACGGGCTGTGACTCTCTGGAATATGTCCGGGCTCTTCTGGTGCTGCGGTTCCGGGAGGATGCCCCCTTTGATCTGGATAAGCTGACGGAGTATCTGATGCAGCGAGCAGGAGATATCCGTCTGATTCCGGAAAGAGGCCATCAGAAGATGCAGATCCGCATGGAGCACCAGGCTAAGGACGGGGTCCTTCTGGAGAACATTCTGGAAGAGGTCCGTGGTCTGAAGGAGCTGAAGGCGGAATCGGAAGGGGAAGGCGAGAACGGGTCTCCGGCAGTGAAAGGAGCGAAGGTATGAAGCGGAAATGGTGGATATCCCTATCCGTATTCCTGATAGTAGCTTTATTTTCTCTGCTCCTCACGAGCTTTCCGGGAAAGAAACCGGAAAGCTCCGGCCAGGACACGGTCCTGATTGTCAACGGGGAAGAGGTCAGCATCAAGGAAGCCATGATCTACTACCGCCTTATGCAGAAGAGATTTGTGGAAGCAGGGGGCGAGAATGTTTGGAGTCTGGATTTTCTGGGCTTTGATGTACAGCAGCAGGCCATCGACAATGTGATGGAATCCATCATCCGAATCAAGCTGGTGCAGCCCCTGGCCGGAAGCCTGAAGAGAAACGACTTTGCAGAGATCGAGAAACGGAGCCTGCAGCTGGCAGAGCTTCTGGGTTCCGACTATATGGAAGCCTTTGAAATCGACGATGATCTTATCACCAGGGTGGTCACCGAAAACTACCTGGCCTTCGTCTATGAACGGAACGCAGATTTCCGGAGCAGTGACTTTGAGGAGGAGATCCGTCTGGGATTGGAAGAGGCTTACGGTGTCTATGACACCCTGGACCGTGAGACATATCTCAGCAGCACTTCAGTGGTAACCATTATGTTTTATACAGGTCAATATACAGACGGAGTCTGGATCGAGTATCCCCAGGTCCAGAGAGAACAGATCCTGGAGAATGCGGAGCTGATCCTTTCCGGCACCGACCCCTCAAATTTCTACCGGATAGCAAAGATCTATGCAGACAGCTGCACGCTTACGGATAACCCGGTCTTTAACGAGGGAGCGATCCTGCATGAGAGGACAGCTGCCGGAACCTGCTATTTCGGACAGGTGAGTCCGGAGGCTGCCGGGATCATATGGCAGACAGAGCCCGGCGCCATGACAAAGCTCATTGAAACCGAATATGGATATTTGGCAGCACTGGTCACCTCCCGGACAGATTGCCGGGAGGTGGACCTTCGGATCTATGAGGAGCAGCTTCAGCAGCGTAGGGCAGCCTACAGAGTGGATCTGATCCAGCAGCTGAAGGATCAGCGTCTGGAGGAAGAGTGGCAGCGCCTGGAACAGGAGAGCAGCATACAAAGATTCACAGATGTTTTCAGCAGTTTTGTGGAGGCTAACGAAAATCTTCTCCTATATTGACAATCGGATAACAAGAGCGTAAAATTCAGTTGTTAACTGAACACTCAGGTGTTAACTAAACACTCATTTATGGAGGTATTTTCCCATGGTTAAAGTAGCTATCAACGGTTTCGGTCGTATCGGTCGTCTGGCTTTCCGTCAGATGTTTGGCGCCGAGGGTTACGAAGTCGTTGCTATCAATGATCTTACCAGCCCCGCTATGCTTGCTCATCTGCTGAAGTACGACACCGCTCAGGGTTCCTACCTTGGCTGCGTTGGCGAGAATCTTCACACCGTTGAGTCTCATGACGGTGAGGGTGAAGACAACTACATCGTTGTTGACGGCAAGAAGATCGTTATTTACAAGATGCCCAATGCAGCTGACCTGCCCTGGGGCGAGATCGGTGTTGATGTAGTTCTGGAGTGCACCGGTTTCTATACCTCCAAGGCTAAGGCTCAGGCTCATATCAATGCAGGTGCCAAGAAGGTCGTTATCTCTGCTCCCGCAGGCAACGATCTGCCCACCATCGTTTACAGCGTAAACGAGAAGACTCTGACTGCTGAGGATACCATCATTTCCGCAGCTTCCTGTACCACCAACTGCCTGGCTCCCATGGCTAACACACTGAACCAGTATGCTCCCATCGTTTCCGGCATCATGACCACCGTTCATGCTTACACCGGCGACCAGATGATTCTGGATGGTCCTCAGCGCAAGGGCGACCTTCGTCGTGCTCGTGCAGGCGCTCAGAACATCGTTCCCAACAGCACCGGCGCTGCCAAGGCTATCGGCCTGGTTATCCCCGAGCTGAACGGCAAGCTGATCGGTTCCGCACAGCGTGTTCCTGTTCCCACCGGCTCCACCACCATCCTGGTTGCAGTCGTTAAGGGCAAGGATGTTACCAAGGAAGGCATCAACGCAGCCATGAAGGCAGCAGCTTCCGAGTCCTTCGGTTACACCGAAGAGCAGCTGGTCTCCTCTGATGTCATCGGTATGAGATTCGGTTCACTTTTCGATGCCACCCAGACCATGGTTACCAAGATCGACGACGAGACCTATCAGGTTCAGGTCGTTGCATGGTATGACAATGAGAATTCCTACACCAGCCAGATGGTTCGCACCATCAAGTACTTCGCTGAGCTTGCTTGATAAGTCAGTATGAAAGTCCGGGGCCTGTCTCGAAAGAGACAGGCCTTTTCTTTTTTCAGGGAGAAGGGGTGTTTTGAAAGTTCTTACAAATACATTAAAATTTTGATATTTTTTGCTGAGCTCATGGAATTTATGTACCAACTCAGATATAATGGATAGAAATATCAATGTTCAGGAGAAATGTCATGTTTGAAACTGTCCGCACGGTGCTGTGTCTCGCCAAATATTACTTCAAGTCCCGCCCCATGCTGCGGAAAGCATGGAAAAAGTCCGAACAGGAAAGGTGGCAGGATCTGTATGAATTTCAGATTCCCCTTTCCCGGGATCTGATGGCTGCCACAGGTTCCCGGATTGTATATCACGGATTGGAAAATATTCCCGAGAAGGAACCCTGGGAGCTGGGCTATCTGATGGTAGGCAATCACCAGAGCTATCTGGATATTCCTACCCTCATGTGTATATTTGATCGGCCCACGGGCTTCGTGGCCAAAAGCGAACTGGGAAAAACTATCTTCGTGAAGGATATCATCGGCGCCAACGGCAGTCTGCTCATGGTCCAGCAGGACATCCGCCAGAGCGTGAAGGTGATCCGGCAGACATCGGAGCATCTGAAGAAGGGCCTGAACATGGTCATCTTCCCTGAGGGAGCCAGAAGCATGACTACCAACGAGATGGGAGAGTTCAAACGGGGCGCCTTGAAGGCGGCCATCAGTGTGGGAGCCGAGATCATTCCCTTCCGTTTTGATAATCTCTACGCTGTCCTGGAGGGAAACGGAAAACTTAAGGTGACACCCAGGCAAGTGGATGTCTACTTCGGAGTCCCCATCCCCACTGCAGGTCTCTCGAAAGAAGAGCAGTGGGCCCTGGCAGATAAGGTCAAGGAGACCATAATCAATCTCAAATAAAAGAAGATACCTGTTGTTTTGAACGGAGTCCCGGGCAGATACCATTTGGTATTGCTGTCGGCTTCATCTGCCGTTAAAAGTCGGTGGCAGAAGGCAAAACAGCAGGTGTTTTTTTATTAGAATCTTACAAATAACAGTAGCGCTCTTTTTGGCATTCTGCTATAATGTTAAGAGAATAACATACTCTGACAGTAACATGGGTTACGGGGGTATGTGTCACTTGAGGAGGTTTGCATCTCATGCAAAAGAAAATCAGTAAAATTCCTTTCCAGGGAACCCCTGAACAGGAAGCTCAGCTTCTGGCAGTGATTGCTGAGCATAAGCATGACAAGTCAGATCTGATGGTCGTCATGCAGAAAGCCCAGGACATCTATGGCTATCTGCCCATGGAAGTTCAGGAAATGATCTCCGAAGGCATGGAAGTTCCGCTGGAAAAGGTATATGGAGTTTCTACCTTCTATGCTCAGTTTGCTCTTTCTCCCAAAGGAAAGTACAACATCTCCGTCTGTCTCGGTACCGCCTGCTATGTTAAGGGATCCGGTGAGGTCCTTGACAAGCTTAAGGAAAAGCTGGGAATCGACGTGGGCGAGTGCACTCCCGACGGAAAGTTCTCCCTTGAAGCCTGCCGCTGCGTTGGCGCCTGTGGTCTTGCTCCTGTTATGACTATCAACGAGAAGACCTACGGTCGTCTGACCGCTGATATGGTGGAAGGCATCCTTGAGGAGTACAAGGACTGATATCGAACCTGCTCTGTTAGGAAAGCTTTGAGGAAATTTGCAGAATGAAAATCACTACGATCCGCGATCTGTTGAATGCTGAGGTATATTGCAACGAAGAAAATCTGGGCCGCCATGTCTACTCCGCCTGCGGAAGCGACATGATGAGCGATGTTCTGGCCTATGTGAAGGACCAGGCGGTTTTGCTTACCGGTCTGATGAACCAGCAGGTCATTCGAACGGCAGAGATGATGGATATGGTTTGCGTCGTTTTTGTGCGTTCCAAGAAACCAAGCCCCGACATGATCGATCTGGCAGAGGAAACCGGAATCGTTGTTATGGCTACAGACAAGACCATGTACGAAGCCTGCGGAATCCTTTACTCCAGCGGGTTGATAAAGGAGAGAAAGGCAAATGTCTGAGGCACTGGTATTTCATTTTGACGTAGACGGTGATAATTTCACTTCTGCAGGTCAGGCAAGCGTACAGGTGAAGAAGGATCTGCGCCAGCTGGGGCTTCCCACGGATATTATTCGGCGTATATCCATTGCCATGTACGAGGGCGAGATCAACATGGTGATCCATGCAAATGGAGGCACCGCAGATGTGTTGGTATATGAAGATGCCATCGAAATCATTCTGGAAGATCACGGCCCGGGAATCGCAGACATCGATAAGGCGATGCAGGAAGGCTATTCCACTGCATCCGATACCATAAGGTCCCTGGGATTCGGCGCAGGTATGGGACTTCCCAATATGAAGCGCTACACGGATTCCATGGATATCAAGACAAAGCTGGGCGTAGGTACCACCATTACCATGCGCATTGAGCTTGCCTGATACGGAAGGTGTTATATGCAAATCAATACATATGAGCATTCTGTTCTGCTGGATGCATCAAAATGTACAGGTTGTACCACCTGCATGAAGCATTGTCCCACAGAAGCGATCCGCATTCGTGAACAGAAGGCGGTCATCGACTCCACCCGGTGTATCGATTGCGGAGAATGTATCAAGGTATGCCCCTTCCAGGCCAAAAAAGCTGTCAGTGATAAACTGAGCGAGATGTCGAGATTCAAATGGAAGATCGCACTGCCGGCCCCCACACTGTACGGACAGTTTGACAATCTGGATGATGTGGACTATGTACTGGACGGTCTGCTGAAGATCGGATTTGACGATGTGTTTGAAGTCTCCAAGGCAGCGGAGCTTGTTTCCGCTTACACACGTCTGTATCTGAAAACAGAAGGCATTCCCACCCCTGTCATCAGCTCGGCCTGCCCGGTGGTCATCCGTTTGATCGCCCTGAGATTCCCCTCTCTGAGCGAGAATATTATGCGTCTTCTGCCTCCCATGGAGGTGGCGGCCCGACTGGCCAGAGAAAGAGCCATAAAGAACCATCCTGAACTGAAGGAAGAAGAGATCGGCGTATGCTTCATTTCTCCCTGTCCCGCTAAGGTCAGTTATGTAAAGAATGACTTTGCCAGCTACAAGAGTCAGGTGGACGTGGTGGTCTCCATCAGCGACATCTACTTCCAGCTGGTGAGCGTAATGTCTCCTGACGCGAAGCTGAAGTCCATGACGGAATCCGGCATGATCGGTATCGGCTGGGCCAGCTCCGGAGGAGAGGCTACGGCCATTCTGACCGAAGACTATCTGGCGGTGGACGGAATCGACAACATGATCCATGTGCTGGATCAGATCGAGGACGGAAACATTCCTCCGGTGAAGTTCATTGAGCTGAATGCCTGTACCAGCGGCTGCGTAGGCGGTGTTCTCACCATTCAGAATCCCTTCATTGCCAAGGCAAGACTGCAGACTCTGCGAAAGTATCTGCCGGTTTCCATGAATTTTCTGACCAAGGAAGAGGGCGACTATATCCCGGACAGCTATTTCTTCGATGAGCTGCCGGTGTATCATCCTATTAACAGACTTGGCAACTCCATTGCCGAGTCCATGCACATGATGGCTGACATCCAGAAACTGAGGGAATCCCTTCCCGGCATCGACTGTGGTGCCTGTGGTTCTCCCACCTGCCGCGCTCTGGCAGAGGATACCGTCAGGAAATGTGCGAAAATTGAAGATTGTGTCCTGTATCGACGGGGAAAGGAAGGCGCAGAAGAAAATGAAGGTTGACGAACTCACCGGATTTGGATTCAAGGCATTGACCCTGCCGGACGGCAAAAGGGAGATACAGGGAGTGTATATCGGTGACCTGCTGAGCTGGGTCATGGGAAGGGCTCAGGC
>JABUST010000219.1 GCA_021442595.1 Lachnospiraceae bacterium
CTTTTCTCACTTTTCACTTTTTGCGGCGACCTTGGCTGTCTCAACTGTCTATGCTAAACTGCAATTTTCACAGTTTAACCAAAATGGAACAGCTTTACGCTATTGGGGATGAGAAAATCATCCTGATGATGCATGTACCTCAAATGAACAGATCGGCCTGATGTTGCATGTACTCAAATGAACAGATCATCCTGATGATGCATGTACTTCAGATGAACAGATCATCCTGATAGCGCATGCTTTCTCCCAGTCCGTAAAGAGGCGCGCCGTAGTATTCGTAAGGCTGCTCCGCGGAGAACATAGCCAGATAATAGCTCCAGTAAGGATCTCTCAAAAACAGAGAAGCCACGGTCTGAGCATTCTGCTCGTGTTGCTCGCGAATGTAGTGGTCGTAAATACCCACTCTGTGTCCCAGGAAGCAGTGCCCCAGCTCATGGGCAAGAACCAACACCAGCAGCGGGTCAATACTGTAAGGAACTGCAGCAGGACCGTATCCCCACTGATTGTAATAGTGAAGATCCTCATACACATATTCCTCCGGAACATCGGCGTTGCTAGGCACCCTATAGTACCGGCGATACTTTTTATCCAGCCTCCGAATCAGTTTGGTGTCCAAATGGATACTGTTGCAGGTTCCGTGGCAGCAAATACGAGATTTCGGATCAAATTCCGAATCACACCAGCCCAGAAGGGGGACATCACACTCCACGGTTCTCTCAAGCAGATCTCGGATGCCTTCCCAGATTTTATCTACCCGCTCGGTGTGTCCAAGATGACGCCTTCTCATGTCATCTCGTTCACTTGGGGCCGGATAGTATCTCCCTTCCACCCATCGGCCCTCGGACCACTTTTCATCCCTTCGGGCATCATCAGATCGATCTTCACACTCCTCGCAGGCGCGGTCAGATCGATCCTCGTCTGGTAGGAGCCGACCATGACGTCTATAACCATTATCAACATCCTCCGGGTTCATGTCATCTTTTCTTTCAAGACTCTGTTCATTCATGTCATCGCGAACAGACCGGTCTTCTTCTCTTGATGTCTTTCTGCGCTCGATTTCTCTGGTGCGGGCTTCCTCCTGCTCCAGCAATTCTTCTCGTTCTTCCGGGCTTTTATTCAGGTATCCGTCCTGAACCAGCCTGCTGATCTGACCGGGTTTCAGGAGACAGCGTCTCTTCACTGTCATAGATCCTTCATGAAGGGAGCGGAGGCATGCCATGCCGGCGATACGATTCACAAGAATCAGCTGGTCATTTTTCTCTTGGTTCCATTCCATCTCACCTTCATAATCCCTCCAAAGCCTCTCCCGAAGCTCTTCTTTCTCTTCATCCGTAAGTCCCAACTGCTTGAAAAAAACCGGAAGCAGCATGCGGTCCATGTATCGCCAGAATTCGAGGGGGAGATTTCCCAGAGTCACCTGATCCGGCTTCCCCAAACGGCGCTGCATCTCGTCAACATAGCTCGTGAAGCGGGTGGCAAAAGCGGACATGAGGTAATTCATGTCGTCAGTAGGGATGTCGGGATCATCCTGCCGGGGAATTCGTTCAATGAGGATTCCGTTTCGGCCGTCCTGACTCAGACGGACGTAACCGGAAGCCAAATCCTCCCGCGCGAAATACTTTTCTGGGTCTTGATTCAAGTCGTCGGCCAGACTGTCAATTCCGCTGCGGAGATGGGTGTAAAGCGTGATGCTGCTGACCACTCCCATCTTCAGCTTGAGCAGCTCGGCCCATTCTTTGGCGATGTAATGTGCGTTGATGATCTTTTTCATATTTGACTCCTTCCGAGGCCTGTGGGAGGCCCCTTTGCTTTGTTTACTGTCTATCTTTCGGTCATAATATAGCACAGGGTATGCACCAATTATGGTGCATTATTTGTTTGGTTTTCTCAGCCCCGCCTTTTCGATGTCTTCATCGTAGTAATATCCGTCGTAGATATATTTTGTGCTCTCGGAGATGCCCTCAAGCAACACCGTCATATAGGCGTCGCCGTATAGCTGCGCCGAAATTTTGCCCTTCATAAGACTCGAGAGCGCCTTCATAACGCGACGATTTCCGGAAAGTTCTCCGGGGAGATGTACACAAGATCGCTGAGCTCTTTGTGGCCGTAGATATAGCAGGTCTTGTGCTCCGGCTTCCGAAAATGCGCCAATATTTCGTCCACACCTTTTATGTAGTCGCGCAGATACTCATGCAGACTTTTATGCTCGACATATCTCATGTTCAGCTCGCAGTCCGGCATATTATTAGATTATGTACCTGTACGCCTCGTGCTTTTCCTCAAGACTAATGCTTCTTCACTGCCAAACGAGCCACGCCGCCTCAAGGGCATTGAACTCATAACCGAGCTTTTGAATATGTCACGCATATCCCAGGAATTGAAAAATAGCGAAAAATCCATGTTAGCTCCTTACTTCAGACTGAACACATAGGCACCCGGTGTGCCGTTGTCGCTGCCGGAATCCCTACGAAGCGAGGTGCGGTTTGCGAATACGATTTTCTCCGGCACACAGCGGTGACGGTATTTATCAAGCCAGAACTCAAAGTCAAAAGGGAAGTATGCAGGCCAGCACAGGCGGTTCGGTATCGGCCTGTATGCTCGCGCCCAGAGATCGAATTCCTCCGAAAATTTCTCTGGCTTTCCCTTTTCGCGAAGGTACTGTTTATAGCCGCCGTTGCAGATAATATTCAGGAAGTATTCGCGCCGTTTCTCATCCTCGAAAAGACCTGCAAGATACTCCTCCAAATCCTCAAGATATATGAGCTCCGGCATGAACTTGTGGTTGCAGTTGGTCTCATACCGGCTCATTTGCCGTACGCCCTTCCGGTAGCAATCCTCGGGTGCGTGGGACTTTATATACTCCGCAAGCTTTCGCACCTCATCCGTGCAGTCGGTCGTATGCCTGCCGTTGAATATTGAAAAATGTGTCCTTGTAAACGGGACTATGGTTATTTCTCTCTGAGAGAGAAATTCAAAAAAGCTCAGTAAATCAGCCTTCGATAGATACATCCGACCCTTCCTTTCGGTTTTCCATGCAGTTTTTGCTCAAGCCCATCACCTCTATATACTCTGGAATATAGGCGTCATATATCCACTTCCGCTCTTCGGCGCGGGCCTCGGCGCTTATGAGCATATAGGCGTCGGTATAGACCTTTGGAGAAATATCACCCTTCAGAAGGCTGCTCATGGCCTTAATTAAGCGATTTGCGCCCTTGAGTTCCCCGTGATAGTATTCCAAATCGTAGAGGCTTGTGCGGCCGCAATCGTCATCAAAGCCGCAGGTCTCCGGCACCAACTTGTAAACCCAGGCGAACATATCCGTGTAATCGCCTCTTTGAATCAGCTTGTCCAGCAGATAGTCCCAGACCTCCGTGCCGCCGCGTAGCACCATCGGCTCGGGATCGTATCCGTACAGAGTTCTCTTTGACTCACAGACTATATCCCCCTTTTTAAAGGGCGTGGGGAGTTTAAACCAGAGGCATTCAAAAAGATAGCTTCCAAACTCGGCATATTCTTCATAGCCGGGCACATCCCCCCATATACGGGTTTTAACCAATTCACAGTTTACGGAGTATTTGGCCTCAATGCGGCACTTCCTGTCAATCCAGTGCTTTTCGACGCGAGCATACAGAGCATCCTCGTATATATCCTCCGGCATCGCCTCAAGACATTTTTCGAGACTCGAAAACGGCTTGCTCTCGGTATGCCGGTATTCATCCTCGCCAATATCCACAAGGATGTCGTAGTCGTAATAAGTATTCGGCTCAGATTTTTTTAAAATCTCAAGAAGCTTATCCTCTGCCGCCATATACGCGCGAAGATATTCGTGAACGCTCTTTTTGGTTTCAAAGTCCCTGTTGAGGCCGCAGTCGGGGAGATTATCAATAATATACCGATAGGCCTCGTGCTTTTCCTCAGTCGTTGCCGTCGCGCAGTTCCAAACAAGCCACGCCGCCTCATCTGCGCGGAAACTGTATTTAAGACCTCTGAGGTGGTTTTCCATGTCGATGGAATTAAAGAATTTATATAAATCCATAACCGTCCTCTCACTTCCAAAAGTTTCCGTATTCAAACCAATTCTCGGGACAGAACTCAAACGGCAGAGCAGACAGAATCGAGCGCCTGTCATTCCCCGGCGGGAACGGCACTTCATCGGAGTTTGCAATCCAATCGATGATGTTTCTGTATTCCCCGGCTGAGTAGGCCTCGTCGGGCACATCAACCTCAATGAGCTTGTCAAAGCGCCCTGAACACAGGAGCGAGTCGGGCAGCTTATCAATATTGTTTGCAGTGGCAAGTACAAAAACAGGCTTACCGTGAAGCTCGTCTATGCACGCCTGCACAGTGACATATTCTTCACTGTCGCGGTGACACTCATCACCGTTTGCAAACTTGTCAAGGTCGTCGAGGAAGATAACGGAGGGCGCCTGTTCCTCCGCTGTCTTGAAGGCTCCGACTATCTCCTTGACGAAATCGCCGTCGGGGAGGTTTTTGCGGCATACGATGCAGTTTCTGCCGGTTGTCTCCATGAAGCTTTCCGCCATTGTTGTCTTGCCGACACCCGGCACGCCATACAGCAGCAGTCCGGTCGGTGCCGTCACTCCGAGTTTCGCGTACTTTTCCGGAGACCCGAGAATATTTGCCAGTCTCTCAAGCTCAGTCTTCACTGCCGAATAGCCGATAATCTTTTGGTCGAAACAAATACCTTCATGTTCCTTCTCCTTAATCACAATACTTTCAGGTTTACTGTCTTTAGTATAAGGAATCAGGTGTGCTAAAAATGGAACATAATCGAGAGGAAATATGGATGAGTAAGACGATGAAACACAATGGAATTGTAGGATTCTGATTATTCTCTTCCTCTCCTGTGTCAATAAGGTCAAATCAGGCTGATGACATCGGTGGATTGTCATTTTTTCTAAACCATCCGGTCCCAATTCAGATACTGCCGGATAAAAACACCGGAGCATCCTCCGGTACTTTGATTATTATCAATTCCGTATCCGGTCCTTTCTTAGCCAAAAAGGAGTTCTTTCTCAGTCAAACTCCCAGCTTGGATTTCTATCAAAAATCCACAAGATAGATCCCGATGCGGATCTGGGTGAAAGAGCCTCTCTTTTCAATGTCGATGACCTTTGCGGAGAGCAGTTTGCCTGCGTCCATCAAACGGGCGAAGATGATGTTATCCTTCTCAGGCACATATCCTACCTTCTTCCCGTTTTCTGCCAGAAGCATGATGGCATTATCATCAAATTTGTTGTCCTCCCGGCGCAGATTCAGCTTGCTGCCTACAGAGATCTCATTGAGGACACTTTGGTCTTTCAGGTGGGTAGTACCCGCCACGAAGGAATCAAAGAGGTGGATCTCTGTCACCAGGGGCTTGATGATCTCTCCAAGTCCCTTTTCTCCTACCAATGGAACGAGATCTTCCTTTTTTATAATCAGGCTGTTTTCCGTCATTAGTTAACTCTCCTTTCTGGACAGGAACTCATTTTCTTGATCACTATGCTTCTGATGTCAAAGAATGTCAGTCATTCAGCTCGCCTATCCTCAGCCAACAGATCTGCTGCTTTTCCTTGAGCTTCGAATCAAAAAACTCTTGTCCGGCATACTTTGTCATTCATTCAGCTCGCCATTCATCAGATTCCGATACTGCTTCTCCAGCTGTGCTTTATAAGTACAATACTCTTCGATCTCTTTCTTCAGCTCATCCTTCTTAATCTGAATCTTAAACTCATCTTCAAAAAGATACTTATATATGTAAGGTTCCGTGGTCAATATCTGTTCGATCTCATTCTCCAGCTCAAGAATACGCTCCGCCACATTGGGAATCGCCATGTTCACGGTCTCTATGTCATAATCGCTCAGGACCTTGTTGATGAGCACCTCCAGATTGCGCAGCTCCTGCAGATCATTGCACTGATAGGCAATCATCACCCGCTGGAACAGCTCTCCCAGTTCAGGGTACATCTCCGTCAGGGGGCTGATGTCCGGATGCAGCATTTTAGCGATGCGGCGGTAGATCTTCTTGATTTCAGACACCTCATAGGGTGCCAGAGGCCTGCCTCCCCGGGCTGCTTTCTGCTCATTGACCATATCATCCAGTTGCTTCGTGTAGGCAGCCATCTGCCGGAGGAGGAGTTCACTCAGGGCAGCCAGATCCGGCTTCTCTCCCCGATTCTTCGCAGCGATGCAGAAGGCGATGGACTTTTTCAGGGCGATGCAGTCGATCTTCAGCTGAAAACATTCGATGGCCAGATCGCCGAACTCCCGTGTGTAGGCCAGCTGATGTCTGTAAGCCTCCTTCTCCAGCTGATCCCGCTGCAGAAGAAGCTCCTCGTACCTTTCATAATCCCCGTTGGCCACACAGATAATTTCCATCATTCCACCTCAAATCCGTAAAACTCTTCATAAATGGCCGTCAGCCGCTCGCTGCCGATGACGGCTTTTCCAAAGAAATCCTCTCGGCTGCGGAACCACTTCCCATCGAACTCAATGGCCGGGGTCCCCTCTTCCTCCGTCACCCGGACTGTGTAGGACTTACCGTGTCTTCGGAAGGTGATCTCGCAGGGAGACTTTAGAAGATAGTACATATCATAAAAATCAAAGTCCTCCCGATCGAATTCCCTCAATTTGTAGAGGTCATCGATTAGCCACATCATAATGTTCAGGTCCCCGAAGAAAGCATTATAACTGATGCGCTGGGCCTGGAAGTCTTTGGCACGCAGATACAGATAGATGGCTTCGTCGACATCGCCCTCCTCGGTGCGAATGCGGGCCAGGCGGGTGAAGATCTCGGGCAGGGGCTCCCCCAGATGCCGGGCGTGCTCCACCTTCGGATACAGCTCCTCAATAATCTCCTTGTACTTCTCGTAGTTCTTCTCCACATAATATCCGTTTTTATACATGTCAGCAACTTTGTATGCCGCCTGAAGATTTCCGGTGTCCCTGGAAAGAGAGAAATACTTGAAGGCTTTCTCGTAGTCCCGCTGCCCGGTCCTGCCATAGTACCAGATGTAGCCCAGACCGTCGTAGGCGGGAGCGTACTTGTGCTCCGCGGCCAGCTCGTAATACTTCAGGGCCAGGTCAAAGCTCTTCTCACCGTAATAGTAGCCGCCCAGCTCCATCATGTAATGGGGATCTTTGGTCTCTTCGATGAGATAGTTCAGTGCCTCCGTGAAGATGAACACATCCTCCTCGGTGGGCGCGCTCTTGCGGTAAAATGCACTTTTGATGCGATTGGCTTCTGTGATGGTCATAGCAGGGCCTCCTTTTGCGGGCGAAGAAGTTTTGCCGGACGGAGCTAAGATTATCTGAAACTTCCGTCATCTGAAATCCATGTTGTCCGGAACTTCTATACTCAGCAGTTATTCCTTCTGTTTTTTCTGAATCCATTGTAACACAGGCCAAGAAAAACAGTATTAAAAACAGCGATGTCGACGAAATAACTGTGTAAAGATTTACTCATTCAGAGAGGTCGGGACAAATCTACATTTGTGACAACCAAACTGTTTTCCTTCAAATCTTGTTTCAAGTTTCACCAATCCATCATCTGTCCGGTATATGATAACTTCGCCATGGCTGCTGATCTGACTGATCCTCCCGTTCTTTATCTTGCCTCTCCATCCGAAAATTCCAGCAGAAGCATATTCCAGGAATGGGGCGCGATCCGAATTCCCTCGCTGAAGTCTTTCTCAAACGGAATGACAGCATCGGGCTGATCGGCAGTGTTGACGGCCTTCAGATCATCATTCTCCAATGCCACATGGCGGACAACCTGCCAATTCTCTTCCTGAACTGCCAATTCAAAGGAGTCCTCCAGGGTTCGGTTGACAATGAACACCGCCATCTGTTTCTTATCCTCTGACAGAACAGCGACACAGTTCAGCTTCTCAGCATCCGTGACGGTTCCGGCGGAGAAGAGTCCTCCATCAGTGTGCACCGGCAAAGCAGTGCCCCGGCCGAAATTGGAGGTGTAATAGAAGGGATAGAAGATGGTCTGCGCCCATGCACGGCCAGAGTTTTCCGTCATGATGGGAGCGATCACATTGACAAGCTGGGCCAGGCAGGCGATGCGCACCCGGTCGCTATGCTGCAAAAGCGTGATCATCAAATCACCCACCACCACAGCATCTTCAAAATTATAGACATCCTCCAGCAGCGGCGGAGCGACCTGCCACCTGGGAATTTCTTTATCCTGCTCATTACTGTGGAACCAGACATTCCATTCATCGAAGGAGAGATTTACGACCTTATCGCTTTTTTTCTCTGCTTTGATTTCGTCGCAGATATCCGCCACCTCCCGGATAAAACGGTCCATATCGGCAGAGGAAAGCAGAAAAGCAGCAGAATCGCCATTCCGGTTTCCGTAATAACTGTGGAGGGAAAGGTAATCGATGTGCTCATAGCACTCCCGCAGCACCGTGCGCTCCCACTCGCCGAAGGTAGGAATGCTGCTGCTTGAGCTGCCGCAGGCTACCAACTCGATGGAAGGATCCACCCATTTCATGACCTTTGCCGCTTCACAGGCAGCTCTGGCATATTCCATGGGCTTTTTCGAGCCAATCTGCCAGGGGCCGTCCATCTCATTTCCAAGGCACCACAGTTTAATGCCAAAGGGCTTTTCAAATCCGTTTCTCCGGCGACGATCGGCATATTCCGTATGGGTCTCGCTGTTGCAGTACTCCACGAGCTGCCGCGCCTCCTCCGGTCCCCGGGTACCCAGATTCACCGCCATCATAACCTGACTGTTTGCACGGCGGGCCCACTCCTGAAACTCGTCCACACCGACCTGATTGGTCTCTACGCTGAACCAGGCCAGCTCCATTTTTCCGGGGCGCTGCTCCTTCGGGCCTGTGCCGTCCTCCCAGTTATAACCGGACACGAAATTACCGCCGGGATAACGTACGATGGGAACATTCAGCTTCCGGATCAGGTCCAGGACATCCCGGCGGAATCCCATATCGTCAGCAGTGGGATGACCCGGTTCGTATATGCCGCCATAGACAGCTCTCCCCAGATGCTCAATAAAAGAGCCGTATATCCGCTCGTCGACTACGGCAATGGGTTTTTCCGATAAAACAGATAAGATGGTTTTCATATATATCGCCTCCGAATAGTTTGTATCCATTGTACATCCCAAACGCCGAGTAATCTACCATTCCAAAACAAGTTCACTCTCAATGAATCCGGGGCGGTGGTGCAGCACCAAATATTGGGTGTTGTAAGGCAGACCTCATGAGATCTGCGCATACTATTGTATCTTATCGCGCACGGCAGTTGAGTATCTTATGGCGCACGACAGTTAAGCTCTCTGAAATCATCTGATCCATCAGCATCATTTCTTCGAAAAACTTTTTCAAAAAATCTTTTCCCTTCTGCAACATTTCCCCTGCCCCATCTGTATACAGGGCAGAAGGGAAAAACAAAACCTTCTCCCGAGAGCCTTCCGGAAGCCTCGGGTTCACATAACAAAATGAATTCGATTCCAAGCGTCCGGTTCAAACCGCACACGAAAAATTCCAAGCGTCCGGTCCAGACCGCACACGAAAATTCCAAGCGTCCGGTCCAAACCGCACACAGAAAAATTCCAAGCGTCCGGTCCAAACCGCACACGAAAAATTCCAAGTGCCCGTTCCAAACTGCACACGAAAAATTCCAAGCGTCCGGTCCAAACCGCACTTGATGAAAGGATTCGAAACTAGGAACAATCACCATCCAAATCAACCCAAGCCCAACATAAGAAAGGAACCCCAAAATGAAAAAAATCATCGCCACTCTCCTTGCAGCAGCCATCCTCCTCAGCATCACCGCAGTAGCCGTCAGCGCCGCCGTCCGGAAGGACACCGAAATGAAAAGAGCCGACCTGATCAACACCATCACAGACCGAATCAACGAGATTACCAAGACCAAAGAAGCCAAAAAGGCAGACGCCGCAGCCAAAGAAACCCAGGCAGAAGACGAAACCGAA
>JABUST010000114.1 GCA_021442595.1 Lachnospiraceae bacterium
GTAATGAAGCTGTCATCCAGCTTATGAAGCGCAGAGGTGCTGATGTTCATCCCGCCCATGTGGCATCCGATCTCATTATCCAGATCCACATAAGAGCGAGCTGCTGTATTCATGCTTCCCATAAGATCGGACAGCAGAGAGACATAGGGAATCTTCTCTGCCGGCACATGATCCATATTAAATCCCAGGGTCAGATAAACAATGTGGTTGGCGGAATCTTTATAAACAGAAGAGGGAATTCCGCCGATGATGCACTCTTCCGCAGTCTTGAAGGGCTCGATCTCTTTCAGATCCTCTCTTGTCAGCATGGGAAGCTTGGCAAGATCCTCCGGGCTGTCCGGCTCCTGCTGACGGCGGATCATGTTCTCCGTGGAAGCCACCAGTTCCCGGACTTGTTCTTCGGTGAGAGAATCCTTATACTCCTTCAGTGTCTGCCGGATCTTTGCCTCCGTTTTCGCATTCAGGCCGGCTTCCGGAGCCAGAACCGCCACTACTCTGTGAGGATTATTCAGAATATGGTCTTTCACATAGGAAGCGAATACGGAAGTATCCTTTTTAATGGCTGCGTAGATATCCTCATAGCCGAAGATCTCCATAGGATCTCCCCCGTAGAGCCAGCGGTCCATACACTGAATGGCATACATGATGCCCTTGGGCAGGGATCCCATATTGGCCTCCCGGAGGCTGAACAGGTTACTGGAAATAGTGGATTCCACCAGCTTGGAGTCAAATCCGTTTTCTGCGATATCCTTCAGGACATCCCGGACAATGCGGACGAACTTCTCTTTCTGCTGGGGATCAGCATTGCGGGCAGTAACGGTGAACTTAGGCTCCTTCAGATAGAGGCTGATGGAGGTATCTATCTCCTGTCCGATGCCTGCCTTCAGAAGGGCCAGCTTCATGGGGCTTGCTTCGCTTCCGCCAAGAATAGCACTTAGAATATCCAGGACAAAATACTCCTGCACATCCCTGACAGGATCCAGTTTTACATTGTAGGACAGATAGGTTTTCCGGCTGAGATCATCTTCCTCACTGACCCCATAGGTGCCGCAGATCTCCACAGGAGCTTCCAAAGGAAGCGCGTTGACGATCTCCGCTCTCTGTCCGGGAAGAGGTGCATCAAAACGCTGCAGATACTCCCGGTCCACAAAGCCCATATGCTGCTCCGGGTCCCCGTTGCCGTAGAAGAAGATGAAACTGTTGCAGGGATGATAGAACTTATCGTGGAAGGCTCTGAACTCCTCATAGGTAAGGGAAGGAATGGCGTCCGGATCGCCGCCGGATTCATACTGATAGACGCTGCCGGGATAAAGCTCCCGGTTGACAGCCAGCTCCAGGACGGTATCGCCGGAGGAGAATGCTCCCTTCATTTCATTGTAAACAACGCCCTTATATACGATGTCTCCCTCTTCGCTCTGCAGCTCATGATGCCACCCCTCCTGTCTGAAAATGAACGGATCCTTTTTCAGATTGGGATAAAATACCGCATCCAGATAGACAGACATCAGGTTCATGAAATCCTTGTCGTTGCGGCTGGCCACCGGGAACATGGTCTTGTCCGGGAAGGTCATGGCGTTGAGGAATGTGTTCAGAGATCCCTTCAGCAGATCCACGAAGGGCTCCTTTACAGGATACTTTTCGGATCCGTTAAGGACACAGTGCTCAAGAATATGGGGAATACCGCAGTCATTCTCCGGAATGGTTGCGAATGAGATACTGAAGACTTTGTTATCGTCTTCCGGAGTCTGAATATATAATACTCTGGCTTTGGTCTTATCGTGCTCATACAGATAGCCTGTTGCATGAAGTTCGGGGAGTACGCGCTGCTTAATCAACGTATAGTTCTGAATTTGCATAAGTTTCTCCTGTTTTACTGGTGATTTGAAAATCAAAATACAGTATAATGATTCGTGCACTGAAAATCAATAAGAGGGAGGGTCTCTTACCATGACGGAAAGCCTGAAACAGAAGGTTTACGAAGCAAATATGATGCTTCCGAAATATAACCTGGTCACCTTTACATGGGGCAATGTGAGCCAGATCGACCGGGAAACGGGACTTTTCGCCATCAAGCCCAGCGGCGTTGCCTATGAGGATCTTTCCCCTGATGACATGGTCATCATGGATCTGGAGGGAAACCACATTGAAGGAAAGCTGAAGCCCTCCTCCGATACAGCTGCCCACATTGCCCTCTACAAGGCATTTCCGGAGATCGGCGGTATCATCCACACTCATTCCACCTGGGCCACCTCCTGGGCTCAGAGCGGCCGGGATATTCCCTGCTACGGAACCACCCATGCGGATTATTTCTATGGTCCCATCCCCTGTACCCGTGATCTCTCAGAAGAGGAATACGGGGAATATGAGAAAAACACCGGCCTTTTAATTGCGGAGACCTTCTCCCTGCGGCATCTGGACTACCGGAGTATCCCCGCTGTTCTTTGCAGAAATCACGGTCCCTTTGCCTGGGGCAAGGATGCTCAGGAGGCCGTCTATCACGGAACCGTACTGGAGCGTGTGGCAGAAATGGCTGCCCACGGGGAAGCCCTCAACACATCCATTATGCCTGCTCCCCAAGCCATGCAGGACAAACATTATCTCAGAAAACACGGAAGGAATGCCTATTACGGTCAGTAGGCTTCAGGATCTATAGTTATCATGGTATTTACCAGTCTTCTCTTTCTCTATGGCTTTATGCCCCTCAGTCTGCTGGTCTACGGACTTGTATCCGGTCAGAAAGCCAAAAACACTGTGCTTCTGATCTTCTCCCTGATATTTTACGCCTGGGGAGAACCGGTATATGTCCTTCTGCTGATCCTGATGTCCTTTTTTTCATGGATCTTTGCTCTCGGCATCCAACGTTCGGAAAAGCAAAGCCTGAAAAAGCTGTACTGTGCTCTGTCCTGCATCATCAGTTTGCTCCTCATCGGTTTCTTTAAATACAGCTCCATGATCTGCTCTCTCTTCGGAGAGCCTCCTGCCTTCATAAAAAATATCGCCCTGCCCGTCGGCATCTCCTTCTATACCTTCCAGCTTTTAACCTATGACATTGATGTCTACCGGGGTGATGCTAAAGCGGAAAACAGTTTTTTTCATGTGCTGCTGTATGCGAGTCTGTTCCATCAATGTATCGCCGGTCCCATAGTCCGCTACAGTTCCATTGCAGATGAACTCTTTGTGCAGCGAAGCGGAGAAAAGGAAGTACCGGAGGGTATTCGACGTTTCTGTTTCGCTCTGGCCAAGAAAACCTTGCTTGCCAATACCATGGGAAGTCTTGCGGATACCTTCCTTCTCTCCGATACCGCTTTGGCACAGACTTCCGAATATGCCGCCAACCTGTCCCGCCTCTCCAACCTGTCTGCTCCCGGCGCATGGCTGGGTGTACTGGCATATTCCCTTCAGATCTATCTTGATTTCTCTGCCTATTCCGACATGGCCATAGGTCTCGGACAAATGCTGGGACTTCACTATCCCGAGAACTTCAACTATCCTTATATATCCCGCTCCGTAACGGAATTCTGGAGACGCTGGCATATTTCTCTGTCTGTTTTTTTCAGAGACTATGTGTATATTCCCCTTGGAGGAAACCGCAAGGGCATCCTGCGCACCATTTTGAATCTGCTGATCGTATGGACTCTCACAGGCCTTTGGCACGGAGCCGACTGGAATTTCGTTTTGTGGGGACTTTACTATTTTCTTCTGCTGGTGATTGAAAAATCCGGCTTCGGGAAACTTCTTAAAAAACTCCCCATCCTATCCCATCTGTATCTTTTGCTGGCGGTCATGCTGGGCTGGATCCTTTTCCGGTTCCAGGATCTTTCCTTTGTATGGGCAGTTGTGAAAGCCTGTTTTTCCTTTAGCAAGGCACCGGACCTTCTGCTCATCACCAAATTCAAAAACAATCTTTTTATTCTGATCATCTCCATTCTGGCATGTACCCCTGTGGTACCCGGAATCTCCCGCTGTCTGGACAGCTTATGTGCCCACTCTGCAGGAGGAAAGAAGTTCATCAGCTTTCTCCGTTACGGCTTGGTACCCTCCGTCCTTCTGCTGCTCTCTACGGCAGCACTGGTGGGAGCCAGCTACAACCCGTTCATTTACTTTAAGTTCTGATTACACCCATTCCGATTACGATTCGAAGGTATACATACATGAGATCACAGCCCCAATCCGGAAGTCAACCTTTCCGTCCTCAGAACCCCAAGGATCAGAGGAAACCAGGTCACAGACAAAACCATAGGCCCAAGGAGAGCCTGAAAGACTCTTACTTTGTCCTGATTCCCTATCTGTGCTTCGTCATCATCACTACCTTCGCATGGATCCCTTCTCTGCGTCCTTCCTATTCCGATTCCGAAGGACGGGACCTCCTTACTTTTCCTGACTTCAGCATGGCTTCCCTGACAGACGGCACTTACTTTGAAGGTATCTCTCTCTGGTTTTCAGATACCTTCCCGGGAAGGGAATCCTGGGTCTTTTCCTATACCCGTATATCACAGATGTACGGAATCAGAGATACAGTCATCGAAGGTCCCCAGATGGTGGCGGATGAAATTCCGGATACTCCCCAGCAGCCTTCCAAGGTGGATCTGGATGCGCTGGTGGAAACTCTCCGGGACAAAGATCAGACACTTGCAGCCGGAACCGATTCCGGTCCCGCAGAAAACACTGAATCCTCCGCTGAGATCTCTGCAGAAAACAGCGAAGAGGCCGGAAATTCCGAAGATGTATCCGAAATGGATTCTAACCGGGAGAGCACCGAAACCGCCGATGGGGAACCCGATCTGAAGGATGGCCTGAATGTGGACCTGGCGGATGCTATGGACTTCGGTGCTGTCATGGTGCTGAACAATGCAGCCTATGAATTTTACGGTTTCAGTCTGGAGGCCACATCCCGCTATGGAAGCATCGTAGCCTATGCTGCGGAAAAATTCGAAGACACTTCCCGAGTATTCAGCATTATTGTTCCCAACAGCACCGGCATCATTCTCTCTGAGGAAATGTATGCGCAGCTGGATTCTTCCGACGAAGAAGCCGGTATAAACTACGCTTACAGCTGTATGGGCGAAAAAGTCTATTCCGTCGAAACCTACCGGACTCTCAGGTCTCACAATACCGAAAACATCTTCTTCAGAACAGATCATCACTGGACCGCTCTGGGAGCCTACTATGTCTACAGACAGTGGGCGGAGACAGCAGGCTTTGAACCTGTGGAATTATCTGAATTCGAACTGTTGGATAACGGAGATTTTCTTGGTTCCTTCTACCGCAATTATGACATGCCTGCCGCCATGGAAAATGATCCGGACAGGATCATCTGCTATGTTCCCAGGGACGACATTTCCATGTGGATCACATCCGGTGAAGGAAATGTCACCGAGTATCCTCTGGTGCTTGACTATTCCGGCAGCGATACACCCTTCCATAAATACTCCTGCTTCATCGCAGGAGATAATTACAAGACAGAGATAATCAACGACAGCATTCAGGATGATTCTACCTGCCTCCTCTACAAGGATTCCTATGGAAACCCCTTTGCCGTCTTCCTGACCCAGCATTATCATCGGGTCATCGTGATCGATGACCGCTTCATCTTCAACCTGGATGACATGGTAGAAACCTACGGAATCGATGACATCATTTTCCTGTCAGCCCTGACTCTCTCCCAGTCTTCCGCTACCTTTGAAAACTACTGCTACAGCATCTACTGATGTTTTTCACCATTCTCTTTGTAATGATGAAACAGAAAGACCGGCACTTCCAATCTTCCGAAGGATCTTTCCCTTATACAAACAGAAACGGACCCCAAAATTTACGGGTCCGTTCAAGTAAAATATGAACAGGAGTGAAAAATTCGTTTCGATGAAAGTGGCAGCAATCGTTGAACACCCCTATCCAAGTGACTGCTTCGCGCGCCTGTATGCATGTTATCCGTGATGCTGGCTTTGATGTCTTTTGTGATGACTTTCGGAAATCGAATGACTCCTTGATTTCATAGATGAATTATACTGCGCCCCAAAAAGAAAGTCAACAAAAAATACGAACATTCGTTTGAAATGTTCGTATTTTTTCCGTTAGTATGTTTGATGTCCCATCAGTACTCCGGAGAATACAAATACCGAAGAATCTCAGCAACAATAGGCACTGCGCGTTTCTCCAGTCCTCCATTCTCCACCAGAACAGTGATCACCAGTTCGCCTTTATCCACAGTTTTCACAAAACCTGTAAACCAGGAGTTGTCTGCCTGTCCCTCCACCTGGGATGTGCCTGTCTTTCCGTAGACCGTATATCGATCTGAATACAGAGCAGAAGCTGTTCCGTAGGTGACAACATCCTCCATGAGCTCCTGAAGAAAAGCCGCCTCCTCTTCATTCATGAGAGACGCATACAGACGGGGAACAGTCTCCGTCACTGTTTTCCCGGAGGGGGTCAGCACCTTATCCAGCAGATACGGCTGATACAGCACTCCTCCGTTGGCAATGGCGCAGGTGATCATGTTCAGATTAAAGGGCGTCATAAGCACTTTTCCCTGACCGATAGCGGACTGAGCAATCATACTGTCGCTCTCGTAAGTATCGAACCCAAGAGAGGAAGTGCTTTGTGGAAGAATGAATCCAAAGTCATCTCCTATATGCAGAAGATCGGCTGAAGATTGAAAGGCATCCATTCCCATCAAGGCTCCCGCCGAAGCAAAATACCCATTACAGGACTCCGCAAAGGCATTAGCCAGATCCAGATCTCCATGGGTACCGCCGCCGTAGCAGTAGATCTGCTGCTCATCCACAGAATAGTAATCATTGCAGCTGTATGTGTAGGAGCGAAACTCCGGCAAAGATCGGTACATGGTCAGGGAAGTGATGATCTTAAAAGTGGAACCCGGAGGATACAGTCCCTGAGTAGCTCTGGCAAAAAGAGGACTATCCTCTCTTTCTGCAATCAGCTCCCAATCGTCCACGATTGCTTCCGGATCGAAGGAAGGAGCCGATACCAGAGCTTTGACGGCTCCGGTCGAAGGGTCCGTTATGACAACAGCTCCCCGGTACTCACCGAAAAGCTCGTAGATAAATTGCTGCAGCTCAGCATCAATAGTGATCTGAACGGAATTGCCTTCTGCTCTTTCCTCTGTTACCCAGGCAGCCACCTGATCTCCCGGAGATGAGGGTGTCAGCAAAGCAAAAGCCAGCTCTGCCTCCAAAGCAGAATCACCTCTTCCTGTATATCCCACCACATGGGCAAGGGAAGCTCCGTAAGGATACTTTCGCAGATCGCTGTTGTCTTCAGAATCAAAAACAGAATAGGCCACTACTCTGCCGACGGTGTCCAGGATAGATCCGCGAATGACCTGTTCCTCCTTCACTTCGAAGATGGGATTGGCAGCCCTTGACTCATACACAGGTTTATCCAGGACAACAATCTTTACGCTCCATCCTATGAGAGCGAAGGTCAGCAGAATGAAGATCCATTTGATGACCTGAAAGGTTTTCTGAGTGTTATGTCGGCTTTTTCTCCCTTTGGTGCTGCCTGAATTCGTATCAGAAGGGATCCTCAAAGTGGAAGGCTCCGAGCTGATCTTCTCTTTCCCGGAGGGAACGGACTGTTTCCTTGATTTCTTTGTTCCGGATGGATTCCCGCTCACGCTTTCTCGCCTCCTCTCTATCGATCCTGTACAGCCTGATAACGGCCTCTATAATGGCAATGGTTACGAAATTGGAGAACAGTGAACTGCCTCCGTAACTGATAAAGGGCAAAGTGACACCTGTCAGGGGAATCAGCTTGATAACACCCCCCACAATGATAAAGGTCTGGCTCATAAACAGAACGCCAAAGGCAATGAGAAGATTTCTTCGGAAGGTATTACGCTCTCTTCGGCCGGTTTCCAAAACAAACAGAAACATGAGCAGATAGATCAGCAGCAGCTCAATGCAGCAGATCATTCCCATTTCTTCCGCTATCACAGAGAAGATCATATCACTGGTATTGACGGGAATATAGCCCGGAACCCCCTGATAGAGCCCCAAGCCGAACCAGCCCCCGTTTACGATGGCAAAGAGGGACTGAATGATCTGATACCCTGAACCGTTAATGTCTGTCCAGGGATCCAGCCAGATGTCAAATCGAGTCTGTACATGGGAGACAAATCTGTAGGCAGCCAGCCCGGCCAGACCTACCAGAAGTGCTCCACCCCAGAGAACCAGATCCCAACCGGTATAATCATAGGTCATCATCCAGGCCAGAATACCGAAGATCAACAGTGCTCCCAGATCATTCTGCTTCAGCAGCACCAGAGCCAGTACCACAGTGACCACCCCCGCTTCGATCACAGAGGTCAGCTTGTTTTTTCCGGTATATAAAACAGCAAGGAAAAAGGCAAATGTCAGTTTGACAAATTCCGAAGGTTGAAAGGAGATCCCCTTTACGGATACCCAGTTCAGAGCTCCGTTGGCTTCGGAGGGAAATATAAAGGGCAGCAGGATCAGCCCCAGGGATATTCCCAGAAAAAACCAGGAGGGGATCTTCCATATCCATCTGCCCCGGAAGATCAACAGAACCATGTTGGCGGCGGTAAAGCCGATGGCGATCCACATGACCTGTTTGCCGGCCTCTTCAATATTCAATCGGTACAGCAGAATGAAGCTGACACTCAGCAGCATGTAAACGCAGTTCCACAGGAGCCGGTTCGTATTTCTGTGCACAGTACAGAGCAGCACATACATAAGGATCATTTCTGCAAGATATATGCCCACGATCCTGATCCGTTCCATGTCCAACCACTCTCCCGTGTTTCTGCCGGTTTCAATCATTTTCGCCAGAATCAAAAACAGAGAGAGCAAATTAAACAGAACGATGATGACCAACTGATATACATAAAAATCTCTGCAGGTAGAGGCCGAAGGCTTCACCAGATACAGGTAAAAGCCCATGGCAGTAAAGGCAAACAGGATCACGGGGTACAGATATCTGGCGATCAGAGCAGCAACCTGAAACATTACTCTACCCCTTTCGAGAAATGCCCTTCCATTACCGGAACAGGGGCTCTCTTTCCGGTTCGGATCTTATCCCATATGCTGCTTACCTCTTCCGGGGTTTCATCCGTAAACATAACTCGAAGAGTATATCCCCGGCTCAGCAGCTTATCGGGACGGGAAGGATAAATAGGTTTTTCGGAAAAGATCTCCTCATAACACAGAGGACAATGGGAGACCACCGTCATATTCTCCCCCTCTCTGTCCTTCAGAAGAGTCACATGACCTTCCGGTTGAGGATGACAGCCGTACCGCTCTCTGAAAATGCACTGTTCGGAAATCATATAAGGTATTTTCCCATAGTAAGTCACAGACGCACCGGGAATCTCCAGGATCCGGGTCATTTCCTCGCTGGTAAGCTCCCAGTTAATGCAAAAGCCCTGTGCTTCTGTTGAATAGATTCGGCCTGCTACGGAATTCATGGCACCCATATCGGTTCCAATCCATACCGGGATTCCCAGCTCCTTCATCCTGTGCAGCTGTCCCATACGGCAGACTTCTGCTCCGTAGGCCCCTGCCTCCATCCAGCTTTTCAGTTCAGAAAAGACCCACTCTTCTCTGGTCATTCTGCCGCTCCTGGGAAGACGCATCAGACAGAGGACATGGGGAATCCATTCCTTGATGTCACGGATGAGTTCTGACCTTTCTGCCGGTGCTATCCCGGCGAAACCCTCCAGAGAAAGGACCATCACAGAAACATCCGTAAGCTCCGAGTCCTTTAATCCTTGCAACTGATAGGGTTTGTCCAGAGCGAGGATCCAGTTGTCATGATGAGGTTCTCCGCGGAAGGGTCCCTCCAGAGGGATCCGGGAAAAGCTCTGCATCTTATCCATGAC
>JABUST010000008.1 GCA_021442595.1 Lachnospiraceae bacterium
ACGATGAGGTCCATATTGATATTATCAAAGCCTGCCTCCCGGGCCATGTAAAAGGCTTCCGTTACGGCTTCCACGCTGTGGGCCCGGCCGATGGCATCCAGAGTCCTCTGGTTCATGGTCTGGGGATTGAT
Organism: Lachnospiraceae bacterium; assembly: GCA_021442595.1. Lineage (GTDB taxonomy): Bacteria > Bacillota > Clostridia > Lachnospirales > Bianqueaceae > RUG760. Next base: position 132 of record JABUST010000008.1, read on the forward strand.
GGAAATGCGGTCCACGCCGCAGGCTTTCAATACCTCCAGCTTTTCCGGGGTGATGGTATCGGGACGCCCTGCCTCCACTGTGACTTCCTTCATGGATTTCAGGTCAAACAGTCTGTCGGCGGTGGTCAGAATCCGCTCCAGACTCCCTGCATCCAGGGTGGTGGGAGTGCCGCCGCCCATATAGAAGCTGTTGATCCTGCGGCCTTGAAGAGCAGGGGCCGTTTCTTCCATTTCCCGGATCAGACAGTCCACATATGAAGCGGCATAGCGGTCATAGGCCCGCCGATCATTGGAGATGAAGGAACAGTAGGAGCATCTGGTGGGGCAGAAAAGCACCCCCAGGTACAGGCTGATGTCCTCTCCCCGCTGGTCCGCCATGAGACTGCGCTCTGAGGCAGCCACCCGGGAGCAGAGCCGGGCCTTGTCTTCCCGAAGGAGATAGTGGTCCCGCAATATCCGGACTGTCTCTTCTTCCGTTCTGCCCTCCAGCTGATATTGATATGCCACCTTGGAGGGACGGACACCCGTAAGGATCCCCCAGGGGATCTCCCGGCCGGTATGTTTTTCCAGCACCCGGGCCATGGCCACTTTGGCATGGTTCTTTCTGTTTTCTCCCACATATCCCGTGAAGCAGCCATCCCGGGAGGTCCGGGCATGGCTCTCAAAGAGAACCTTTCCCGCCCCATCCAGCAGCACTGCCTGCTGCAGATCCTCTGACAGGAGAATGCCCTCCACGCCTTCTCTTCGCTCTGCAGTCACATTCACCAGAGGCAGGTACTCCCGAATCAGGGTGGAGAGCTCATAATGATACTTTTCCGGGCAGATCAGGTAAAACTCCCCGGCAGTTGTCTGTGTCATATCAAAAATCCTTTTGAGAGTCCAGCAGCAGGGTCACGGGACCGTCCAGCCGGGTCTCGATGTCCATGTACGCCTGAAATACGCCGGTGTGCACAGGGACCTTGGTATTGGCCTTCATATAGGACACGAAGGCGTCGTAAATGGTCCGGGCCTCCTCCGGGGAGGCGCCGCTGCTGTAGCTGGGGCGTCTGCCGTGGCGGCAGTCCCCGTACAGGGTAAAGTTGCTGACCAGGAACAGATCCAGTCCCAGGTCCTCCACAGAAAGATTCATCTTTCCGTTCTCATCCTCGAAGATTCTCAAATGCACCAGCTTGTCCAGCATATAGCGCATGACGGCTTCTTCTTCGTCTCCGGGCTGAATACCCACCAGCACCAAAAGACCCTGTCCCATGGAGTCTACCGGCACTCCATCTGCCTTCAGGGCGCAGGAAAGCACCCTCTGAATGACCATACGCATAGGCTGACCTCGCAATCACAGGCGCCGGCAGGGCGGACCTGCTTACGCTCTGTTTACTTCATATACACCGGGCACCTGGCGGAGCTTGTCCACCAGAAGCTTCAGCTGTTCCTTGCTGACAATCTCTACGGACATAAGGAACACATTTTCAATATTGTTCCGGGTGCGGCGGACGCTCAGGAAGTGGATGTTGATATCCATATGGGTGATGACTCCGGTGATCTCCATAAGCTGTCCCTTCTTGTCGGAGGAGCGGATCTCCAGGGTGGAAATAAAGGTTCCGCCTCCTTCTGCCTCGGCTCCCCACTCCGCATCCACCAGACGGGCCCTTTCATCTGCCGGCATGTTCAGCACATTGACACAGTCCGTGCGGTGAAGAGAAACCCCTCTTCCCCGAGTGATATAGCCCACGATCTCATCTCCGGGAACCGGATTGCAGCAATGGGAAAAGCGCACGGCCACATCGCTGAGGCCCTTCACCATGATGGTGCTGTGGCCCTTTCGCTCCCGGGCGGTCTTATTGTCGTTTTGCTGAGAGGTCCTCTGCTGGATCTTCTCGATGAACTGCTCCTGGGTGATCTCGGAGCGTTCCTTCTTTTTATACTCCTCATAGAGGCGGTTGATGACCTGCCCTTCCTTCAGGGCGCCGAAGCCAACCGCTGCCATGATGGCATCCCAATCCCTGAAACCGTACTTGCGGCATACGATCCCCATCCACTCCGGCTGCAGCAGCTCATGGGGCTCAGGCAGACCCTTCTGCTTTATGTACCGCTCGCAGGATTCCTTTCCCTTCAGAACATTCTCCGCCTTCTGTTCCTTCTTGAACCATTGGTTGATCTTGTTCTTGGCCTGGTTGGTCCTGGCGATCTTCAGCCAGTCGGCGCTGGGACCCTTGGAGTTCTGGGAGGTCATGATCTCCACCTGCTCGCCGTTTTTCAGCTCATAGTCAATGGTGACGATCCTTCCGTTCACACGGGCGCCTACCATGCGGTTTCCCACTGCAGAGTGGATGGCGTAGGCAAAGTCCACGATAGTGGACCCGGCCGGCAGGGTGATGACTTCGCCTCCGGGGGTGAACACATAGACACTCTCCCTGAAGATGTTCAGATCATCCTTCAGGGTGCTGATGAATTCGTTATTGTCGTCCAGATCCTTCTGCCATTCCAGGATCTTCTCCAGCCACTTCAGCTTCTCCTGCTCACTGGTGTCATTGGGGCCGGTCTTGCCCTCCTTGTATTTCCAGTGGGCGGCAATGCCGAACTCTGCAGTCCGGTGCATCTCCCGGGTGCGGATCTGCACCTCAAAGGGGGAGCCTCCCGGTCCCATCAAAGTGCTGTGGAGGGACTGGTACATGTTGCTCTTGGGCATGGCAATATAGTCCTTGAAGCGTCCGGGCATGGGGGTAAACATGTCATGGATCACACCCAATGAGCCGTAGCAGTCACGGACATTGTCCACCAGGACTCTCACCGCCAGCAGATCGTAGATCTGGTCCAGGGTCTTGTCCTTGGTCATCATCTTCTTGTAAATGGAAAAGAAATGCTTGGGCCGGCCGTAAACGCTGGCCTCGATGCCGGATTCCTTCAGCTTATCGGAGATCTCCCGGACGATCTCGCTGATGTAATTCTCTCTCTGGGACAGCTTGGTGCCCACCTGGCGGGCCAGGTCAGCATAGACCTCCGGCTCCAGATATTTCAGGCACAGATCGTCCAGCTCCACCTTGATCCTGCTGATACCCAGCCGCTCTGCCAGAGGCGAATAGATGTCGATGGTCTCCCTGGCCTTTTCCTTCTGTTTTTCGGGGCTCTTATACTCCAGGGTCCGCATGTTGTGCAGCCGGTCTGCCAGCTTGATCAGGATGACCCGGATGTCCTTGGCCATGGCCAGAAACATTTTCCGGTAATTCTCTGCCTGAAGGGACTGGGCATCCTCGTTGATGTAGGTAAGCTGCTTCAGCTTGGTCACTCCGTCCACCAGCTCCGCCACTTCCTGACCGAATTCCCGGCGGATATCCTCCACCGAGCAGTCTGTGTCCTCGGCGCAGTCGTGAAGCAGCCCGGCGATGATGGTCTCCAGGTCCAGCTCCAGCTGGGCCAGAATGATGGCCACATGGAGAGGGTGGATCACATAGGGCTCTCCGGATTGGCGCAGCTGATCTTTATGGGCCTCCACCGAGACCCGGTATGCCTTATCCACGCCGGAAAGATCCGCCTGGGGCCTGTACTTTCGTATGGTCTCCACCAGAACTTGATATAGATTACTGACCTGATCCATGATGGTTTTTACTCCGTTTTGATGGCTTTCTTCGTAAGCCATGTCTTTCCTTTATACCGCACGCCGAAAAGAATGGACCTCACCAGCCACTCGCCGATCATCATCCATTGAATTCCGTAGATTCCCATGCCCAGAGGAACGGCCGCCACATAGCCCAGACCCACCCGCAGGGCCCACATGGCCAGCAGTGAGACCAGGGTTGGATAATAGGCATCCCCCGCTGCCTTCAGCACATAGGGTATGACCATGCTCACCGGATAAATGAGCAGCATACCGGCGGCTCCCATGAGCATCAGCTTCCGCACCATGGGAAGGACCTGCTCCGTGGGTTTGTAAATGCCGAGAATGGGCTTCATAAGCAGCAGCATAATCAGCACCCAGACCAGGCACACCACATAGCCCAGCTGCACCAGCCGTTTTCCGTACCATTTGGCCAGGTCCTGCCTGCCGGCGCCGATGCACTGGCCCACAACGGTAGTGGCCAGCAGTCCTACGGCACTCACAGGAGCATACATGGTGTTCATGAGAGAATTGACGATGGCATTGGCTGCCACCGAGGAGGTGCCCAGCAGCACGATGAAGGTGCTGGCCACGACGGTCCCCAGATTAAAGAACATCTCCTCCGCCGAGAAGGGGAGTCCCAGCTTCAGAATGGAGCTGATATAATCCGCCTTGGGTTTCAGCATATACCTGACCGGGATGCGGACCTTTGATCCGGGAAGAATAAAGCTCCAAAGCACAGAATAGATGAGACCCACCATTCTGGCCAGAAAATAGCTGAGCAAAGAGCCCTGTATGTCCATGTGCAGCAGATTCAGGAAAATGAAGCTGAACACAAAGAAGGCGGAATTCAGCAAAATGCCGCCCCAGGTGTTGACCTTGATCTCTCCCGTGGCCCGAAGCCCGGCGGTGCAGGCCACCCGGGGCGCATGAACGATGTTGTTCAGCATCATGCCGGCCATATAGGTGACAGCCTTCTCCTTTACCAGAGGATCTGCGGTGGGAAAAAGGCTTTCGATGATGGGCTTTGCCAGGAAGAAGGGAATGCCGTTCATCAGAACTGCCAGAGCCATCACCACGAACCAGGTCTGGGCAATGGCCTCCTTCACCTTTGTCTCGTCACCGTGTCCCTTATACTGGGCAATGATGACGCCGCCCCCGGCCGCAAAAGCGGAATAAAAAGCCAGAGGCAGCTGGCTGATGGGTGCCACCAGAGACACCGCCGCCACAGAGCTCTCTCCGGAGGAGGAGATCATGGCCGTGGTGAGAAGGCCGATGGCGTAAATAAACAGCTGATCCATGATCAAAGGAAACAGCATGCCCCAGATACTCTTATCAGTAAACATGTCGCTTCCCAGAAAACCGGATCTCTTCACGGAATCTGTCATCTCTCTCCTCCTTTTCCGGAACCGGGGAGGCGGAATTCTTCTCCCGGAATGACCGGTTTTAGGGCAGGTATTCTCATCCTCAAAATGAAATATGCCCCCAATTTACAAATGAACATCATATCACAACTTGGCAGGACTGACAATCCGCATTATGACGGGCTTTCCCCCGCTTTTCCCACTTCTTTTCCATTCTTCGGCAAATTTGGTAAACCGGGGAAAATGTGCTATAATTACCCGTCCATACAGATACATTACATTACGGAGGAAATATACCATGGTACTGATCACAATGGAAAACGGAAAACAGATCAAGCTGGAGCTATATCCCCAGATTGCTCCCATTACCGTAGAGAATTTCGAAAAGCTGGTGAAAGAGGGTTTCTATGACGGACTTTGCTTCCACCGGGTCATCAGCGGCTTTATGATCCAGGGCGGCTGCCCCAAGGGAAACGGCACCGGCGGCCCCGGCTACAGCATCAAGGGTGAATTTGCTCAGAACGGTATCCCCAATGATCTGAAGCACACCCGGGGGGTGATCTCCATGGCCCGCAGCATGATGCCCAACTCCGCCGGTTCTCAGTTCTTTATCATGCACAAGGATGCTCCTCACCTGGACGGCGCTTACGCTGCCTTCGGCAAGGTGGTAGAAGGCCTGGAGGTGGTGGATGAAATCGCCGCCGTAGCCACCGATTACAGTGACAGACCCAGAACCCCCCAGGTCATGAAGAAGGTCGAGCTGGTAGACTAACGGAGGCATCATGTCGGAAATTCGATCCTTTTCTGATCTGAACATCGATGAGGATATTCTGGACGCGGTGCGAGACCTGGGCTATGAGCGGCCTACCGACATTCAGGCACGGTGCATCGACACCCTGCTGGAGGGAAATGACCTGATCGGTCAGTCCCAGACCGGTACCGGAAAGACAGCCGCCTTTGCCATCCCCATGATTGAGCTCATAGATCCGGATGACCGCCGTCTTCAGGGTGTGGTGCTCTGCCCCACCCGGGAGCTGTGCATACAGAATGCGGAAGAGATTCGGAAGCTGCTGAAATTCAAGGCAGGCATCCGGGTGGTCAGCGTGTACGGTGGTGAGCCCATCAACTATCAGATCAATGACATCCGCAAGGGTGTTCACATCCTGACTGCCACCCCGGGAAGACTGCTGGACCATCTGCGCCGGCACACCCTAAGGCTGGATCAGATCCAGATGGTGGTGCTGGATGAGGCAGACGAAATGCTGCGCATGGGCTTCCGGGAGGACATGGACCTCCTCCTGTCCCAGATGCCGGTTCCCCGTCAGACCGTTCTGTTCTCCGCCACCATGCCGGAGGATGTGGCTGCCATTGCCCGGGAATATATGGAAGATCCCGTGGAGGTCCGCACCACACCTCAGGACAAGCTGACAGTCGAAAAGATATCTCAGAAATATTATGACATCAAAGCCGGTGCCAAGACCGATGCTCTGTGCCGCCTTCTGGATCTGGAGCGCCCGGACCGGGCCATCGTGTTCGTAAACACCAAGAAGAAGGCTGCGGATCTGGCCGGAGAGCTGATCCGGCGGGATTATCCCGTAGATGCCCTTCACGGAGATCTGAAGCAGGTACAGCGGGACCTGGTCATGAGGCGCTTCAAAAAAGGAGATCTGAAGCTGCTGGTGGCCACGGATGTGGCGGCCAGAGGTCTGGATATCAGCGGTGTGGATGCCGTGTTCAACTATGACCTTCCGGAGGAGCCGGAGCACTATGTGCACCGCATCGGCCGCACAGGCCGGGCGGGCAGAGAAGGCCGCTCCTTTACCTTTATCGTAGGCAAGGAGATCAACCGTCTGGCTGACATCCAGGCCTACGCCGGGACCGAACTGGAGCCCTCCCGCCTGCCTACCCTGCAGGATGTGGAGGAGGCCCACTGTGCCCGGTTCATGCAGGATATCCGGGACATATTGAAGGGCACAGACCCCTCCCTTCCCTCTCCTGAGAAATATACCGCCTGTATCCGGGAACTGGAGCAGGAGGGCTATGCCCCCTCCCGCATTGCTGCTGCTGTCATGGCCAAAGCCCTCTATGTTCCCTCCTCTTCAGATCCTCTGGCAGGGGCTCCCGCCAGGATCATTTCCAATCCGGATACCAAAGTGAAGCTGCACCTGAATCTGGGGCGAAAGCATAAGCTCTATGTGAAGGACATCATCGGCGCCCTCACCACCCTCTGCGGCATTCCCAGGGACTCCATCGGTCACATCGATATCCTGGAGAGTTTCTCCTATGTAGAAGTTCCCGCCTCCGCAGCCTCGGATATTCTGAAGCTCATGAACGGCAAAGAGATCAAACAGCAGAAGGTCAGGGTATCCCCGGCCGAGAACAAAAACTGAGCTTCTCAGGCCCCATAAACCCATACTGCAACTAAGAAACGGACCCCGTCGGATCGAATCCGGGCGGGGTCTTTCTATGTATCCGGTTTATCTTCATCTCCCGTTTTTCCCCTGTCTGTGTTCCCGGCAGCCATCCCGGAATACCCGGAGGAAAAACGTATTTCCGAATTTGTGCCGTAGAGCAATTATAAAAGTATACTTGAACTTCCACGATATTGTGCTTTTTTCCCCTTGTCTCCATAATATAAAGCATCGATCGAACATTCTATTGCAGCTGCCTGTGACAAAATCTGCATTCGAAACGGAGAAAAATCATGTATTTAAAAGGCGATCATTACACAGGGGTCAACTATAAACTCATCGGCCAGATCATTCAGAAAAGACGAAGAGAACTGGAATACACCCAGAGTCAGCTTGCCAACATGGCAGACTGCAGCGTTACCCATCTTTGCAGGATAGAATCCGGTCGGGGCATCTCTCTGGAGCTCCTTTCCCGCATCTGCTATATGCTGGAACTGAGCATGGATGAGGTGCTGGGGATCTCTGCCGATCGGGATCCTCTGGTCCGGCAGGTGGGAGAGCTCCTGTCTCCCCGCTCCCGAGATGAACAGCAGCTCTGTTTCCATCTCATCGGCACCATCCTGAATTTCCTGAAAATGATGGAAAATACCAAAGGATATCGCCCCTTTATGGGTCACACCAGCGGCTTCTCCTATGCCGCCGCCTTCTCTTCTCTCCTGGCCTCCGAGGAACCGGGCACCTTTCGGGATATTCTTCTGGCCCAATCTCCCTGGTCCGAGACCTCTCTGGAAGCACCGGTCCCCTATGACAAAGCCTTCCCGAGAGGCTCCTCCGATGTCGGAAAGACGGAGATCCTGCTGGAGGAGAATGCGCTCTTTCCGGAGCTTCCCCTGCCGGGCATGGACCGGCTCTCTTCCCTGAGAAATGAACCGGGGTATGCGGAAGAGAAAACCCATGCCGAGGAAGTCAGGGGCAGCGAGGTTTCCTCTCCGGAGACCCCCGGGGAGGAAGAAGAGAATACCCTTGAGGATGACCGGGAAGAAGCGGAAACCGAACATCCTGTTTGATGAACTGCCTTTTCCTATAAAGCAAGGCGCAGGGCGCTGCTTTCGCAGCGCCCTGCGCTTAATCAGGTGTTGGCTCTGTGCCCGGTCCCTTATCTGGATCCGGCACCTGCCAGGGATTTATTGATCAGCTTCCACTTTCCGGAATTGTACCGAAGCATGACCAAGGCAGTTCTGAGGATCTGGTCGCATACCATGGCGATCCATGCGCCGATCAGTCCCATATCAAACACATTGATCAACAAAAGGGCCAGTCCCGGGCGCACCAGCAGTACGGTGATGAAGGTCACCGTGGCTGTGGCCTTGGTGTCGCCTGCGCCGCGGAGTCCACCGGCAATGATGAACTGAGATGTCTGGAAGGGCTGCGTAAAGGCAATGAGCATCAGGATCCGGGCTCCCTCGGTGACGATCTGCTCTTCATCATTATAAAGGCTGACGATCTCGCCTCCGAAGAAGAAAAAGATCAGCCCCAGTCCGATGGCCAGAATAAATCCGATCTTTCTGGTCCGGCTGCAGTAGGACTGAGCCATATCCGAGCGCCGTTTGCCCAGACTTTGGCCCACCAGAGAGGTGGCAGACACGGCAAAGGCTTGACCGGTCATAAAGGAAAGGGCCTGGATATTCATGCAGACCTGATGGGTGGCATAGGCCACGGTGCCCAGAGAGGCAACTGTCTTGGCATAAATAATCATACCTGCCCGCATGACCAGCTGCTCGATCATAGAGGGAATACCGATCTTGGCGATCTTTCCCAGTTCTTCACGGTCCGGCTTGAAGCCGTCCCGGAAACGCAGATGAAGGTAACGCTTGCCGCTGCAGATATAGAAAAAGGCATAAAGGAAAGCCACGAACTGACCGATGATGGTGGCCAGAGATGCGCCCTCCACTCCCATGGCGGGAAATCCCAGATTTCCGTTGATGAGACAGTAGTTAAAAAACACATTGACCACGTTGGCGGTCAGGTTGTAGATCATGGCCGTGCGGGAATCGCCCACACCCCGCAGAGAAGCGGTAATGGTGGAGGTAAGGGCCATGAATACGAAGCCCACCATCTGGATCTTCAGGTAATTGACGGCGCCGGTAATGACATCCTCCCCTTCAGCACCCATGAAGATGACCATGGGACGGGCAAAGAGGTATCCCAGAACAGAGGAGACAGTTGAGAGTATAAAGGTCAGCAGCAATGCCTGCCGCATAATCTTGTTGGCTTTATCCCGCTGTCCGCTTCCCCGGTAGCGGGCCACCATGGCGGTGGCGCCGGCATTCATGGCAATGAACATGGTCATCAGCCG
>JABUST010000094.1 GCA_021442595.1 Lachnospiraceae bacterium
GCAGAAGTTATTTCCGGTATGTTATTCGGCTGACTGGAATTTACATTTGCAATTGACGTCATTATCCATAATACCTTCGATGACAAAGGGAGATGTCTCTATGTCTGCAGGCGAAAAATCTTCATAGCAGAAGATGAGTTCCTCATCTGCATTTATCCGAAAGTTTGCGGCGCCGTTACCTTGAAGCGCAATGGTGAATGTGAACAGGGTACCGTCAGAAGTTAAGGGCTGAAGGGAATCCCACACAAAGACGATTTCTCCCGGGATGGATGTGTTTACTGTGGGCAACAGGTTTCCGGTATAAATATCTCCTGCTGAATATCCAAGGCACCGGGCTGCGGTCTTGTCATAGGATATGGTGAACTGGATCATGGCAATGTTTTCAAGTCCTGTTCCGATAACCGACACAGCATATTCACCATTACCATTGTCTGAGCTCTCATAAGCTATGGACACTGTTTGGTCGGATGCATACACCGGCAGGCTTCCGACCAGAATGAACAAGAAGATGAGAGAACAAATGTTAATCCTTTTCATGCCTTCTCCTTTCGTATATGAAGACACCGAACTGCTGAAGACAAGTATCTTCGGCAATTCGGTTCTCTTGTTTAGGGCCGCAAGCAGGTCAACTTCTTTATATTCAGTCAATGGTGATTTTTTCATCTCAACAGATGGAATGCGACACTCCTAATATGGTCATGTACTCACCCAAAACTTATATATAGGTTTTTCTATATACCGGTAGAAAGGATCTACCTTCTATGAATGAGATTACCTCTCCGCTGGGAACTCGCTGATCAGCATGGCAACATAGCGGCGGATTAGATTTGCATCGATAATGTTGACGACGCCATCCCCATTGACGTCGGCGCTTTTGAGGGATTCGTCATTTAACTCCATGAGCAGGGCTGCATAACGGCGGATGATGTTGGCGTCAACCACATTGACCGTTCCATCCAGGTTGACATCTCCGTAGAGTATGTTCTTGATTTCTATGGTGCCGTCTATGACTTCTACGCTGATGGAATTCAAATTCTCATCTGCAAACACAAAACCGTACTCTGGGGATTCGGATGGAATGAGGAGATGCGTCTGCATGTCTTCTGGGTCTGCTGTCGTGGTAAAGGTTATGTCCAACAGAGAACCGTCTGCCTGTATCGCTGTCAGGGAATCCCAAGAGAAATAGATCATTCCGGGGATGGATGTATTGATGGTGGGAGCATCCTCTTTCAAAAGTTCTCCTGCCTCACAGGACACCAACTGCAATGCGGAAGCATCGTATAGGAGGACAAATTGGCAGGCAGAAATGGTGGTGTCACCGTTTACCTCGATGCTGACTTGGCTTTCTCCACCACTATATAGCTGATTAGATGTGACTGTCAGGGTCATCTCGGATTCATGCGATTCTTCTACACCATAAATGCTAAAATCTATTGTGTACTCTCCCCAGGTGGCTGTCAATATCCTTTCTCCCACCTGTTGAGGATCAAAGCCGCTGACTTCAAACTCTTCTATAAATTCTATTGTTTGGCCATTCTCCGAAGGAACCACCCAGAAACTTCCTAATGGGTTAAAAACTTCTCCTAAGGCATATTCTTTTTTCTGCGGCTCGTTGAAGTACGGGGAGTCAGCTGATACTTCTATCCATGTAAGCGCAGGACCGATTTGGTGTTTTACTTCATCCGTATATTCAACAGCAAAATAGGAGGAATAAAAGGCTATCCCTTCACAATATGTGGTAGCATTTGTCTCCGGTGCGGCTCCCATGAAGCATATAAATTCCACTGTCGGTGGAAATGCATTAAATCCAATATGTGTTACATTTTGGGGAATCTTCAACTCTTTATCTAGATTCACACAAGAACAAAATGCGTAGTCACCGATTTCTTCCAATGTTTCGGGAATTGAGACTTCAGAAATCAACATACCTTCAAAAGCACGTTTTCCTATCGATGTTACTCCTTCAGATATGTGTACGACATCTATTTTATCGCGATTATCTGCCCAAGGTGCGTCCGTAATAATGCGATCCTTCTCAAAATTGTAAATAGATTCATAGTCAGTCATTCTGCCGGTACCGGAAATCTCCAGTGTGCCATTGTCCAGGATTTCCCAGGTTAGGTTGTCTCCACAACTACCATGCTTGGGTGAATAATCTTCCTCCAGATTGTGACACCCAAGGAACACCCATGAACCTAGCTGCGGCCAAGGCTCCGGCATTTGCACGCCACTAATTCCGGTATAGCTAAAGGCCTCATTACCAATGCTGACCACACTACTTGGAATAACAAGATCGCCGATTAGTGATTTACAATTATAAAAGGCTCTTCTTCCAATGTCGACCACACTGCTTGGGAGAGCCAGTTCTCCCCCTAGCGATGTGCAACCTTCAAATGCACCTTCTCCAATTGTAATCACCGAAGCGGGAATGTATATCTCTGAAATGTTCAAATAACAAAATGCATACGATCCAATCGATGTTAATCCTTCACGCAAGCTTATTTTCTCAATGTATCTATCAAACCAAAACCCAGGTGCATCATAATCCCACATATCTCCTGTTCCTGAAATGACGAGAGTTCCGTCGGAAAAGAGCTCCCATGTTAGATTGTCGCCGCATTCTCCCGAGTCTATACGTCCTTGTCCTTCTTCCATCACAAAATTAGATACATGCCCTATGTATTCGCATGAATACTGTTGGTCATCTCCCTCTATTCTGCAAGTATAGAGAATAATACACTCGCCGAGGTTCTTTGATACCATTTCAAAGCATTGGTATTCATCGTTCCAAAATACCTCAACCACATCAGGAGTCAGGGATTCAATGGATATGACCTCAACGTTTTTCTCCACACCTCGATATGTCGGAGTATAAACATTTGTTGTGATGCACTTTGAAACATACTTAGTTTGAATACTTTCCTTCAGCATATATGGGGGCCAAAAAAGAAATGGATCTACTTCATTTTTTGCTTTCAGGGTGGTGTTCCATTCATATACCGTAGAATCTCCTTCTACCGAATAGTCAAACAGAATGTCTGTGCTGACTCCACCATCCAGGTATGTTACTTCATATCTCTCCAAATCCGCATTGTACAGCACAGAAACTATGTCCGGATTTGCACTTTCCATGGAACTGATATGAATGTCTACAGAGGCTCCATAGGGATGATTCTCATTGACTACAAAGGCAGAGTAATCAGGATAAACATAGAAAGAATCTCCCACAATCGGACAGTTTTGAATGGTCTGGTAATCAGGGTTGTAGCGAGAGTCCGTTTCAGGCACTGAGTCCAAGATATCTGACAAATCTTCCAAATAATCTTCGTACAGTATACTAAATTCAAAAACTTTATAGAATACACGTATATCACCTAGATAAAAATCAGCGACGACTTCAATAATATCCGCAATCTCCCTATCCCAATCATAATACGGCCCGCCCATAATGCCACCATATTCTTCCGCAATAACTCTTAAGTGATAATATGCCCGAGAAGAATCTATGTTTAAACATGATCCTGAAGAAGAAGGTGTGATGGCAATATCTTCTCGATTAGCATGATAATCAACTCCTGGTTGAAAAAGTCTCCACCTAACCTCATATCCATATGTATTAATCATGGGCTCTAAACTGTTTCCTGAAGAATCAACCAATTGAAGTTCAAGGTCACTGCCTGCCAATAACGCATTTTTATAGGAACTTCCCTCCCAGGGTCCCTTTATAGAAATATCTCTGATATCCACCGACGTTACCACTTCATATTGAAACCACGCTGAAAAGCCATCCTGTGCAGCACGGCACACATGGGTTCCGGTATTGTCTATAAGACTATCCTCCAAAAGAGATTCTTCAAGCAGCTGAACAAACAGACCTCTTCCATCCTGGAAAACTACCCAGCCTGCACCTGATATATCAAAAGCTTCTCCCGCAATATATGTTAACTTGTAAGGGGATATAAAATAGTGACTTTCGCTTTCAAACTGTTCCCAACTTGTTTGGTTCTGAAAAGGTAAGAGCTCTGCTTTTCCCTCTTCTGTATACGTATCAGCATATATCTGAGGATAAAACACCCTAATATTCTCATCACATTCAAGAATATTAGAACCTTGGGGCATTGCTCCTTCAAAGACCAGAACTCCGACATTACTCGGGAGAGATTTTTCACCCATTTGGGTCACACTTTGAGGAACAAAAAACACTCTTCCAGTCAAACAATCTGAAAACGCTGCATCTCCGATTTCAGAGACGCCGCCAGGAAGTCTATCAATGTACAAATTGAAACATCCGGCAAAGGCGCCTTCTCCGACCGTTGTCAATGAATCGGGCAGGGAAACACCGGTTATGGAGGATTGATAAAAAGCGTGTCCTTGTATAATTTCCACTCCCTCCGGAATTACCAGAACCCCAGACAAGCTCAAGCAGTTTCCGAAAGCCCAGTATTCAATAACCCTCAACGTTCCCGGCAAGACAACACTGCTGATAGAAGTACATTGGAATGCATGGTGTCCTAAGGCAGTAACACCTTCGGGAATCACAACCGTTCCGCTCAGGTTTTCGCAATTCCTGAAGGCCCAAAAACCTATACCGGTAAGGGTAGAAGGAAAAGAAATCGTACTGATACCCGTTCCATCAAAGGCTCCGCTGCCAATGTAAGTCAGACCCTCCGGCAATGCGACGGCGTTAATATCTGCAGCATATTCCGCCCAGGGAGATTCGATGATGTCCTGATCGAGAGAAAAATCATATCTTGCATGGAAGTCATACATTTCTCCCGTTCCGGATATCTCCAAAAGTCCATCGTCATAATATGTCCAGGTGAGGTTGTCTCCACATACTCCGGAGTCAATGATATATCCTTCGTCTGCATTGATATTGGTGGTCTCTTCTTCGGAAGAGAGATTATCCTCTGCGAATACAGGAATTGTTGATGGCGGAATACAAGAGATAAACACAGCTGCCGCTAAAACAATTGAAATGAGCTTTCTTTGCATATTTGAGATACCTATGTTTCCCTTCCAGCTAAGAATCACACAAACATTTTCTCACAGAAATCTCCGGAGAAAAATATAGACGTATATTGTCCATTATATCCAGAACTTGTCAGAGGGATCATGCATATCCGCATCCGGCAGGTTTTTGGCTGAAATCGCAGTTTTCTCTTCTTTTAGCAGGTCATAAATATGCCCTGCAAAGTTGATATCGTGGATGGAAAGACCTATATTGTAGGCGAGGATCCGTTCTTTGTCGTTCTCACGCCCGGGAACTACGCCGTTGACTACGTCACACATTTCCGCAAACTTTTTGAATTTTGAAAAGTTTTTAAAGTTATCCACATGGCCGGTATCGTCGGCATATACTTTGTCAAAGAAGAGGTCACAATTTGTAAATCCTCGGGTGTGAACGGGGATGACAGTAACCCCCTCATCAAAGTACTCATCTGCGCAGACATCATCAGCGAAGTAGGTGACACAGGAGATGACAACATCACTTCCTTTGATTAGTTCTTCATAAGTGTCTACGATAGTAAATTCTATATTTTCAAGATCTTCAAAGCGTCGTGCAAAGTCTTCTGCCTGCTGCTTATAGCGAAGAATCTTAATCTTAAAATGTCTGTTTTTTTCTACTGAGGCAAGAATGAGCAATGTTGCCCTGGCGGTGTTGCCCAGTCCCATGATGGCAACAGTCTCGTAATCAGTCTTTGCCAATGTGATTACGGAATGGGCGGCAACTGCGCCGGTGCGCATGGCAGTGATCCAATTGGCATCCATTAGGGCCAGAAACTCACCGGTTTTAACATCCATCAGGAGAATCTTACTGTCAAGGCTTGGCTCACGCTCCGGATAACGGGTGACGACCTTCACTCCGCCAAACCCATTGTCCAGAATACTTGGCATGGTGTTAACGAAGATACCTTCTCTGGGGCGAAGGCTGATTTTTGGAGGAAGAATGGTCTTCTTTTTATCAGCTATCATCTTCTCCGCCCAGCGATAGCATTGCTCCGGAACAATGTTCATTCTCCGGATGGTTTCAAAATCTATAACCTTCATGGTTTGATCTCTCCTTTTACGAGTGTGTAGATGCAAGTGTTTTAACAACACTTCCTCCCGATTGTATAATTAAAGTCATTATACTTATCCTAGCTGAGGAAAACAATCATTCGTTCCTGCTTTTTTCTAAACATATGCGTTTCATTTCGCACTCCTGTGTTATTTTGGTTCATCTCTCCATCTTCCCTTTAGTTGTCAGCTTAATCTTCTTTGTTGCTTCGATTCATCCTTCTGTTTTCAAGTCAGCCCTTTTTCATTAAATCAACTCATCTTATTTTTTTGAGCCAACTATCTCTTTTTAGGTATTTCGTGCCAATACTTCGGTCTTTCTGTGTTGAATTTTTGCATAGATGGTGTATAATATCGGCGCCAAGCTATCCACCCCAGAATCGAGTTGAATACACATATGAAACACACAAAGCGGCCTGTCCTACCCATTGTCCTGCTGATTACGTCCTGTCTGGTGCTGACAGGTCTGTTTTTGTTCCTGTTAAAGAAGGTGAATGTGTTGCCTTCCCGGTACTTTATGGCTGCCTGTCTGGGGATGATCGTTTTTGTTTTGGTGCTGTTCCTGCTGCTGAGGCGGTTCAGAAACTGCTTCCGTTGTATTTTAGGACTTATTCTGTCCGTGGTGTACTGTGGCGCTCTGGTGGCCGGCGGATTCTATCTGCAGAGGACGGTGAAGACAGTGGAGTCCATCACTGCTGTGCCTACGATCCATGTGTCTTCTATGAACATCTTCGTTCGGACGGATGACCCTGCTCAAAGCCTGAAGGATGCAGAGAATTACACCTTCGGTATTCTGCTGATACAGGACCGGGATGTGACGGATAAGGCTCTGGACCAGCTAGAGTCGGATCTGGGGCACGGAGTCAGTGTGATGGGTTATGAGAGCCCCGTTGCCTTGGTAAATGCCCTGCTGAACGAGAACGTAGATGCCATTCTCTTCAACACCCTGTTTTTTAAGCTGGTGGAGACCAACGCTTCCATTCCGGACATGTCCTCCAGCTTGCGTGCGCTGACGGTGCTGGAGGTTAAAACCGAAGTGCCTGTGGATGTGACGCCTGCCCCCACGGTTGAAGTCATTGAGCCGGAGACGGAGGACCGGATTCTTACGGTGTACATCAGCGGTGTGGATGCGGTTGGCGGAAGCATCATGGTGGGGGGCGGCGATGTGAATATCATCGCAGTGGTCAATGTGGACACCCGGCAGGTGCTGCTGGTGACTACTCCCAGAGACTACTATGTTCCCTTTGCCAGCTACGGCATGCCGGACAAGCTGACTCATGCGGGATATTACGGCATTGAGGAGAGCATGGCTACTCTGGGAAATCTCTATGGCATTAATCTGGATACATATTTCCGTGTGGATTTCGGTGGATTTGAGGATATTGTGGATGCTGTGGGCGGTGTAGATGTGGATTGCGAGCAATACTTTACATCCATGAATGATCAAGGCGAGGTTTTTGAGTACGAGAAGGGACGCATTCATCTTGCCGGTCCTGCTGCTTTAATGTATGTCCGTGAGCGCTCTGCCTTCTCCGATGGAGATTTTGCTCGTGGCCGCCACCAGATGCAGGTGATCAAGGCTATTCTGGATAAGGCCATGTCCACAGAGCTGCTGACTCACTTTTCAGATCTGATGGCTTCCATTGAGGGGAACTTCGTCACCAATATGCCTTATGAGATCATGACATCCGTGGTTCAGGATCAGCTGGACAATGGTGGCAGCTGGAACATCGTACAGTACAGTGTGACGGGGTATGTGGATTGGAAGTACAGCTTCTCCTATGGTGATGATCTGTCTGTGGTGACGCCGGATTATGCTTCGGTGGATGTGGCCATTGATCTGATCCGCCAGGTGTTTGAGGGAGAAGTGGTGAGGCTGCCGTGAGAGGCATAGCCTATTGCCTTAGAGCATGATAAACTGTGGTGACCCCGGATGTTTTGGGGAAGATATCACCTTCGTCAAAATCTCTACTGCTGTTAGGCATTTAACTGATAAGAATCTTAGTGCCATGGGGGGTGTATTCCTTTTCTGTTATTCGTCTATCTCACTAAAGAGCTGGTTGATTTCTTCAAAGGTTTGGATTGCATCTTCGAAATTCTGTTTTTCGGAGGTGTACAGCAAATCTTCATGTAGGGTCTCATATCTTCTACGAATTTCATCATTGAAGTACTTTCTCCATTCATCGAAGGCAAACGGGCCACTCGGGTTATAATCTGCAGGGAGATTCCTTTTTTGAAGATAATAGCTATCTGTTTCCTTTGTAAGTCTGAGGAGTTCCTTTAGTCGCGCTGTATCAGCAAGGAAAGCCTTGATATCCAATCTCCGGTATAGTGCGGTAACATCATAGATATGACGTACTTTGCTAAGAAGTGAGCCGCAGCAGGCGTGTCGCTTTACTGCCATTACTTTATCCAAGAAGGTTCTTGTAATATCCAGTGTATTCACATTAATTGTTTCCAGTTCAAATTCTCGGATATCTCCCTGCATTCCATGTTCTTCAAGGTATTCATAAATGTAGGACTTTACTTCCATACTTGAGTACGGATCCGGTCTCACACTTGAACCAATTTCAAGTTTAATTTTGCAGTTTTCCTTTTCTTCATTTACAGGCCAAACGTATGCACTCTTATTCCGGTCATTCCGTTCAGCTGCAATACAGTATAGTAATCTCTCCGGATTGCTCCTGAGGGTATTCCGATATGATTTGCAACAATGGGTATCAACTGTTCAAATTCCTCTTTGTTCTCATGTAGTTTCATAGAACTCCTCCATTTCAGGTAGGGAATAAGATGAGAGCGCGGACAGAAACTGATTCAGGGTGTTTTCGATTCCATGGTAATTAAGAAAGCGCTCGAGGAAGGCGATTGTAGATTTTTTGTACTTGCGTGTTTGCAAGACCTGAACTGCCGTTTTATCGGAATATAGTTTAGCGAAACGTGTCATGTAAGCGGCTAAGGCTTCTTTATTTATATCTTCTATCTTACTGTAATTTTGGAGCACTTCCAGTGATTCAATGATAGGCGTTGATTCGTCGTTAAATTCCAGAAAACAGGAGGATACGCAAATATTTCCCACATTCTTCGTTTGTTCGGTTAGATTTGATGATAAAACCTCCACCCGCTTGCTGATTTGAGTGGTCAAACCGATGCGATTATATAGAGGATAACCGATTACGATCCCTGTTCCTTCCTGCGTATAATGACGAATAATTTCAGCATCACTTATGGGAACAGTCCCATATCTGGATATCATTGGTCTGTAATACAGGCCTTTTGACAGATGAACAAGTTTTCCCTGTTTGCACATTCTTCCCAATGTTTTATAGTAGGATGCCTCAGGAATGGTGCTTAATTCTTGTCTGTACAAGACGCTTGCTTCCAGAAGCTCATTCTCGGGTTCCTGTTCGATAATTGACTCAATCTGTTTGATATAGCTGCTCATAGCACACCTCCCTCGGTGAATGATATAAGAACACAAAGGGAGTGTCAAGTAAAATCATTTTTTACTTGACACAATCTTTGGCCAACATATTATTCTGAAACTTGAAACTCTGGTGTATTCAAGAAGCGCCGTATTTATAAAGCTTCGTTTGTATGGATATCTTCATTTATGAGGCAATTCTTTTATGACTCGATTTTTTTATGAAGCCTTGCATGTATATCAAACGTTACATTTGTATCCTGCATCTTATTTAACCGTATCGAATTCGATACG